>NZ_JAKZKV010000007.1 GCF_022808675.1 Parabacteroides sp. FAFU027 | reverse complement strand
ATTTGTCTCCATCAAATTTGGTGACAATGCGATTGAATTTACTTCGATTCAGAAACGAAACCAGTTGAGCAAAAACGTATTTGTCTTGATACATATGCAATCAGATTAATCTGATGCAAAACTAAAAATTCAAGTCCGTTCGCTCGCGAAATGCTTATAACCAACTAAATTTCAAATACTTCAAAGACCATTTTTAGATTTTAATGGGACAGTAATGAAGCTGCTTCTAAAATTACTATTGTAGGAGGTCGTTATCAGCCGGCGAATGCGAAGTGGATTGATCGGTAAAATGCTCTTTCAGATTTAGCCGATTATAGTTATAAAAGAACTCCTGCTTACCTTTGTGAATCATGATCGGGGAAGCTGGAGTTCTTTTATGTTATAACCTTAGTTTCTATTGGAGGATGTTATTTGATTATCAGTGGGTGATTGTTATTTGTTGTCAATGTCATAATACTTATGTCTTTTAAGGGTTTGTCAAAATGCCAATCCGATGAATTCATTTTATCCAAGTATTCGTTTATATACAGCTATGGATAAGCTCACAATTATCGTTTTGTCACAAATCTTGTTCTTTTCCATACTTATTCAATTCCGCTTTACCTACGCTCTTCCTCCACAGCAACTCCACATATGCTCCACAGTTGTCCGGAGCGGAATTCTGAAAAGTGAGTTTTGATAAAACTTCCGGATAATCCCGTTTGGGCAGTCAAAATGATTATTTTGACATTTTGCTACCTGGGAATTCGGAAAATGGGCCGTTTTTTAGGAAGTGATCCTCTAAGGACACTCTAGGGACACTCTAAGGATCCTCCAGGGATGGTCTAAGAAAAGGGTAAAATAGAAAATCGGGGAGAATGGATTGCATTTTTGAATAATCCGGCTAAATTGATTGACAAAATGACAATCCGATACTTGAAGAATATCCCTTTTCAATACAGATCGCATCGTTAAGCAGGATAACTTCCCATTACAAATTATTTCTACGCATAAAAGAATACCGTTCGGAATCCGATTTGAATCATTCCTGATGATGTAATCCGGTAGGAAATAGCGTTAAAAGCAACACTATTATGCTTATTTGTAGTGCCATTGTATATTGTACAATATCCCATGTTTGCACTAAACCGTAATAATCGTATCAGATAACTATTTACAGAGATTTCATCTGTGCGTATAGCTGTAAATGTAAAACAATAAGTATTCTATTTGCCTGAAAATGAGTGGCTGATTGGTTGTTAAATATCAGGAAAACAATAGGTTTACATGAGATAATCCCATGCTGTAATCCGAATTCAACGTGGATTTTTAGTAATATTGCTACCCGATTTTACGGCCTTAAATACATTGCATACCATGAAGAAACAGAATAACCCGGACAATCTTCTACTGTTACCAGTTATTTGACATTTTATCCCAGATAAGAATCCCTGCAATTGCCTGATAAATGCTTGCTTTGACATTTAATTAAAACCCATGATACACTTTATGATGAGCAGAAAGTCTTTCATAACAGCCTTTTTCTCCTGCTGTTCCTTGCTAACTATGGCACAACTGCCTTACCAGAATCCCAATCTGACACCGGAAGACCGGGCAAAAGACCTCACCGGAAGATTGACTCTGAAAGAGAAGATTTCCCTGATGATTGATGCCTCAAAGCCGGTTGAGCGTCTCGGGATTAAAGGTTATAACTGGTGGAACGAAGCCCTGCACGGGGTGGCCAGAGCCGGTATCGCCACCGTTTTCCCTGAACCGATAGGCATGGCAGCCACTTTCGAACCTCAAACGATTTACAATGTCTTTGGCGCCATTTCGGATGAAGCACGAGCCAAAAACAGTCGCTACTCGGCTCAGGGAAGTTATGAGCGCTATCAGGGACTCACGATGTGGACGCCGAATGTCAATATCTATCGCGACCCGAGATGGGGTAGGGGTATTGAGACTTATGGAGAAGACCCTTTCCTTTCCGCACAAATGGGTGTTGCCGTGGTAAAAGGTCTCCAGGGGCCGGAAGATACCAAATACAATAAGCTGCATGCCTGTGCCAAGCATTTTGCTGTGCATTCAGGCCCGGAGTGGAACCGCCACTCTTTCAATGCCGAAAATATCAGCAAACGGGATTTGTATGAAACCTACCTGCCGGCTTTCAAATCGCTGGTTCAGGATGCGAATGTGAAAGAGGTGATGTGTGCCTATAACCGTTTCGAGGGCGAACCTTGTTGCGGTAACAAGAAACTGCTCAACTATATCCTTCGCAAAGAGTGGGGCTATCAGGGTATTGTGGTGGCCGACTGTGGCGCAATCGCAGACTTCTACAAACCGAATGCCCATCAAACGCATGCTGATGCTGCCAGTGCATCTGCCGAAGCGGTATTGACAGGAACGGACCTCGATTGCGGTTCGAGTTACAATTCGCTTATGGATGGCGTGGAGAAAGGGCTGATTACAGAAAAAGACATCGACGTGTCGATTGTCAGACTGCTGAAAGCCCGTTTCGAACTGGGTGAGATGGATGACCCTTCGCTGGTTTCCTGGACAAAGATTCCTTATTCAGTGGTTGCTTCAAAGGCTCATGATTCCCTGTCGTATGTTACGGCGCTGAAATCAATGACTTTGCTTCAAAATAAGAACAATATTTTGCCATTGAAAAAAGAGGCTATTTCTATTGCGTTGATTGGTCCGAATGCAAACGATTCCATGATGCAATGGGGGAATTACAACGGAACACCACCTCGTACCATTACGATTCTTCAGGGTATTAAATCTGCATTTGGGAAAAACAGCAGATTGAGTTATGAAAAGGGCTGTGACCTGGTGGCGAATACTCTGTTTAAAAGTGCGTTTAACGAATGCTCTACATCAAAAGGAAAAGGCTTTACGGCCCGTTACTGGAATAATCAGGAGATGCAGGGTAATCCGGTTGTCGAGAATCGTGTCAGTACGCCATTCCGGTTTTGTACCTCCGGTGCTACGGTTTTTGCTCCCGGTGTAAACCTGACCGGTTTTAGCGCACAATACACCAGTACTTTCATACCAACACTATCGGGCGATGTGTGTATGGATTTCTACACTTGCGGATCTGTCAGGGTACTTGTCAATCAGAAGGAGGTGAAAAGCTTTGCGACCAAACACGGGGGGCGGGGCACAACTTTTACCATTCCGGTGGAGAAAGGCAAGAAATACGATATACAGATTGAGTTCAAATATTTCATGGGGGATGCGCAGTTGAATTTCGACCTCGGATTTAAACTGCCGATTGATATTCCGGCAACCGTTGCAAAGGTGAAGAATGCCGATGTTGTGGTTTTCGTAGGTGGTATTTCTCCATCACTGGAAGGTGAAGAGATGGGTGTAAATATGCCCGGTTTTAAAGGCGGTGACCGCACAGATATTGAATTACCGGCTGTACAACGGGAATTGATTGCCGCATTACATAACGCAGGAAAGAAAATTATCTTCGTCAATTGTTCCGGTTCACCCATCGGAATGACTAACGAAGTGAACAACTGCGACGCCATCCTTCAGGCGTGGTATCCGGGACAGGCAGGCGGTAAAGCGGTTGCAGATGTTTTGTTTGGCAACTACAACCCTTCCGGAAAGTTACCTGTGACATTTTATAAAAACTTAGCCCAGCTGCCCGACTTTCAGGACTACAACATGAAAGGCCGGACGTATCGCTATATGCAGGAAGAGCCGCTCTTCCCATTCGGATATGGACTCAGCTATACTTCGTTTAAATTAGGAAAACCGGAGCTTACTCCTGATGCTTCAAAAGGAAAGGATAACTTCAAACTGGTGGTTCCGGTACAAAATACCGGTAAAAGAGCTGGCGAGGAAGTGGTACAGGTTTATCTGAAAAAAGATGGAGATGCTGACGGTCCTGTCAAAACGTTACGTGCATTTAAACGCGTATCGGTTCCGGTTGGAGGTACTGTAAATGTTGAGTTAGAATTGAATCAGAAGAACCTGGAGTGGTGGGACAATGCTTCCGAAACCGTTCATCTTACTCCGGGAACCTATCAGTTGATGGTGGGGAATAGTTCGCGAACTGGCGAGCTGATTACTGTACCATTGGAAATCAAATAAATTGATAGCAGTAAATACACATATAGCCGTAGGGATGATTTCTCTGCGGCTATTTTTTTAGAAAAAGAGCACGGAGTCCTCTTCCGTTAATCCTAATTTAAATCCGGAATAATCACTTATCTTTGCAGCCTGAAACTACTAACTACATATATGGGCAAATATCCGATTGAAATTAAGAATTGTGCCCTGAATTTTTTATCACAAAACAGAAGACAATGACTTATCAATTAAACACAGTAGCAGAAGCCATCGATGATATCCGGCAAGGAAAAGTTGTATTGGTTTTCGATGATATTGCCCGCGAAAATGAGGGCGATTTTATTGCTGCCGCTGAATTAACCACACCTGAAATCATCAATTTCATGGCAAAACATGGCCGCGGCCTGATTTGCGTGGGATTGACCGCTGAACGTTGTCAGGAACTTTCACTTGAACGCATGGTTCAGAGCAATACAGCTGTCATGACAACTGCATTTACCGTTTCTGTGGATTTGAAAGGTAAAGGTTGCACTACCGGAATTTCGGCTTACGACCGAGCAATGACCGTGCAAGCCCTGGTGGACAAAGAAACCAATCCAGAAGAACTGGGACGTCCCGGACACATCTTCCCATTGATTGCACATCCGGAAGGAGTGCTTGGCCGCATGGGGCATACGGAGGCATCTGTTGATTTGCCCCGTCTTGCGGGTTTATCTCCAGCCGGAGTGATGGTTGAGGTAATGAATGATGACGGAACCATGGCCCGCTGGGATGACCTGGTAGAAGTAGCTAAACTACACAACGTGAAGCTTATCTCCATTACCCAGTTGAAAGAGTACCGAAAAGAGCATAATGTATAACAGCTAATTCAGCTGACGTTAATCTATAAAAAAAAGAGGCTTATTCAGCCTCTTTTTTCTTTTTCGGACGGTTGTGAAGTCCGCACTCTTTATGTTCGGGTGCTTCCCACCACCAACGTCCGGCGCGCAGGTCTTCACCCGGCTGGATAGCACGGGTACACGGTTGGCAACCGATGCTTGGGAAACCTTTATCATGCAGTTCGTTGTAGGGGACATCGTTGGCTTTGATATAATCCCACACATCTTTCTCCACCCAGTTGACCAACGGATTGATTTTGATGATACCGTTGGCTTCATCCCATTCCACAGCTTTTGTATTAAATCGGGTAATGGATTGTTCCTGGCGCAGACCGCAAATCCAAACTTCCAGCCCCTGGAAAGAGCGTTTCAACGGTTCCAGTTTCCGTACCTGGCAGCACTGTTTCCGTTTCTCTACACTATTGTAAAAGAGGTTGATGCCGTTAGTCTTCACCATCTCCTCCACCTTTTCGTGATTCGGGAAAAAGACTTCGATGGCGATACTGTACTTTTTATTGGTTTTATCAATCAACGAGTAGGTTTCGGGAAAAAGACGACCGGTATCCAGAGTGAAGATGCGGGTTTCTTTATCAATCTTTGCCACGAGGTCGGTCAATACCTGGTCTTCGATACTCAGGCTCGATGAGAGGGCGATTTTCCCTTTGTATTCTTTGAGAAAATAGCGTAGCACATCTTCTGTGCTGCTTTTTTCGAATTGTTGTTGTAGGGCTACTATATTCATGTTTCAGAAAATACTATAGGTAATTTGTTGTTGAGCCCTTTCAGGGCTCGGTTTGATATGGAGCTCAATCCACGGGTTTCACCCGTGGTTATTCAAATTAAACCACTTCGTGGTTTGTGGTATTTTGCAATCCAGAAAGGATTGAATCTGAATTGAAAATCGGCGGAACCAATAACCACGGGTGAAACCCGTGGTAAAAGAGTCGAAAGGATGCTGAACCCTGAAAGGGTTCAACTACTCCCTTATTTATCAGATAAATCTTCCATCAGTCACGTTCTCCAAATCATCAATAATCATACCGGCACCTACGGTTTCAAAGGTATTTTCGTCAATGAACACAAGGCTACCGGTGATGCGGTTCTTGCTGTAGGAGTCAAAGACCAGCGGTTTGGCAGTGCGGATATTGATTAGCGCGATATCATTGGCATGAATGGTTTTGTCCGCAAAGTTATTCTCCAACGTATTGATATTTACCTTGTAAACAATCTCCTTGATAATGCCTTTCGTCTCACTGGTCGCATGGCGGATGATGTATTTGTTGTTGAGTTGCAACGGTTTTTCGTTGAGCCAGCTCACCATCAGCGATACGTTTTGGCCTACCTGTGGCAGGTGCTCGTCGTCTTTTACGATGATGTCGCCACGGCTGGCATCTACCTGGTCATTCAGGTGGACGGTTACCGATTGAGGCGCAAAGGCAGTTTCCAGCTCTTTGTCAAAATCATTGATTGACTTCACGGTCGATTTTACTCCTGAAGGAAGAATAACCACCGGGTCACCCACGTTCAGTTGACCTCCGGCCAGGCGACCAGCATAACCGCGGTAGTCATGATATTTATCCTGATACGGGCGAATCACGTACTGAACCGGGAAACGCGCAGCTTCAGAATTGATTTTGTGCTCTACCGGAGTAGTCTCGAGAATGTCGAGCAGGGTTTGGCCTTTGTACCACGGCGTATTTTCAGAACGTTCCACCACATTGTCGCCATCGCGGGCAGAAATAGGAACGAAGCGAACATTGCGCAAAGGTACAGCGTTGGTGATTTTCTTGTAATCCTCCTGGATTTTATTGAATACCTCTTCGGAGAAATCCACCAGGTCCATTTTGTTGACGCAAATCACTACATAAGGAATTTGCAGCAACGATGCGATGTAGGAGTGACGGATGGTCTGTTCCAGAATACCGTTGCGGGCATCAATGAGGATGATGGACAAGTCAGAGGTCGAGGCGCCGGTCACCATGTTGCGGGTGTACTGGATGTGTCCCGGAGTATCGGCAATGATAAACTTGCGTTTAGGAGTTGCAAAATAACGATAAGCCACGTCGATGGTAATACCCTGTTCACGTTCGGCACGAAGTCCGTCGGTCAGGAGAGCAAGGTTCACCTCGTCGGTACCGCTGCGTTTGCTGGCCTCTTTCACAGCTTCGAGCTGGTCTTCGAAGATGGATTTGCTATCGTAGAGAAGACGACCGATGAGGGTACTTTTACCATCATCCACACTTCCTGCGGTGGAGAACCGGAGCAGTTCCATATTGAGGTAGCCGCTTCCTGATTCGTCTTTTTTCTGTATATCTAATGTTGTCAGTGACATAGTTCTTTTGATGTTGGGTTTGGGTAAAGTTGCTTGCTTTGATTATGCGGACAACTATATAGGGGTGTCCGTACGGAGATTAGAAATATCCCTCTTTTTTCCGGTCTTCCATTGCCGCTTCGGAGCGTTTGTCGTCTGATCGGCCACCGCGTTCGGTGATGCGGGAAGAGGCAATTTCGTCGATAATCTCTTCGAGTGAGTTCGCTTCGGAGAGGGTGAGTCCGGTACAGGTCACATCTCCGATGGTGCGGCAACGTACCCGTTTTACAACCGGTATTTCATCCGGACGTTTGTTGACGAACGGTAAGTTGGCCAACAGAATGCCGTCGCGCTCGATGACTTCACGTTCGTGGGTGTAGTAGAGGCTTGGCATTTCAATATTTTCCTGGAGGATATATTGCCAGATATCCATTTCGGTCCAGTTACTGAGTGGAAACACGCGGAAGTGCTCACCGAGGTGTTTTTTACCGTTGAAGATGTTCCATAACTCCGGGCGCTGGTTCTTCGGATCCCACTGGCCGAATTCATCCCGGTGTGAGAAGAAGCGCTCTTTGGCACGGGCTTTCTCTTCGTCACGACGGGCACCGCCGAGGGCCGCATCGAATTTGTGTTTCTCCAATGCATTGAGCAGCGTAACGGTTTGCAGTTTGTTGCGGCTGGCGTTGTAGCCTTTTTCTTCTACCGAACGTCCTGCGTCAATGTCATCCTGCACCAGACCGACCAACAAAGTGGCACCGATTTTTTTTACCAGATTATCGCGGTACTCAATGGTTTCGGGGAAGTTATGTCCCGTATCTATGTGCAAAAGCGGGAATGGTATAGCAGCCGGATAGAAGGCCTTGTAAGCCAGATGCGTCATTACGATGGAATCTTTTCCGCCGGAAAAGAGAAGCACCGGACGTTCGAATTGCGCCGCCACTTCGCGTAGGATAAAAATAGACTCCGCCTCCAGTTCTTTCAAATGGGTCAGTTTGTAGCTCATGTCCTGATATGATGTTTGGGTTTTTTAATTTCGGTTTCCGATAGTGCAAAGTACGTCACTTTCGGAGCGCTTTAAAATCCCGTAATCAGGGCATATTGCTACCTAAAATATGGTATATGGGGAGAAAAATGGGGATTTGTAGTCTGGTAGAATACGGGTCTGTTTGATGGTATCGAACAAATTTGTATTTTTGTATCAAACAGATTTGTATTCTACCATCAAATAACTTGTAAAATGATATTAGAAAGTACTATTGCAGCAATCATTGAGCAACAAAAAAGCAGGATGGTTATGCGTGATACCGGATTGAAACGGGAGTTAGTGCCGGCTACACAAAGTTTATCATCCCATGCATTGATTGTTTCGGGCATCAGAAGATGTGGAAAGAGTACCCTATTGATGCAGATGATGAAAGAAATGGATGCAGAAACCATCCTTTTTCTCAATTTCGAAACTCCCCAACTCTTTGAATTTTCTATTTCTGATTTTGCCAGACTGGATAATATCATCAACCGGCTAAATCCTAAAACGCTCTTCTTTGATGAGTTGCAACTTATACAAGGTTGGGAAATGTACGTTCGACAAAAGTTGGATGAAGGATTTCAGGTAGTGATTACCGGTTCAAATGCTTCATTGTTAAGTAAGGAACTAGGAACAAGACTGACCGGACGCCATATCACCCAGGAGCTTTTCCCATTTTCATATAGTGAATACCTCCGGTTTAAAACACTAGAGCCATCTCCGGAAAGTTTGAAATCTTATTTGCAGACAGGAGGTTTTCCTGAATACCTCAAAAGTGGTGACGATGAGCAGCTGGCAACTCTATTTGAAGATATTCTGATTCGGGATATCGTGGCACGATATGGAATTAAAGATATGAAAAGTCTTCATCGGCTGGCTAATTTTCTGGTATCGAATATTGGAAACCGTATCACTGCATCAAAGCTTAAACAACCGCTATCTATAGGGGCGACAAGTACAATATTAACCTGGTTTTCGCATTTGGAGCTCTCTTATTTAGTGAGTTTTTTACCGATGTTCAGCCATTCTACAAAGGCACAATTAATAAATCCCAGAAAAGTCTATGCAATTGACATGGGATTAGTTGATGTGGTTTCGACTACGATGACGGAAGACTGGGGGCGTAAACTGGAAAATCTGGTGTTTCTCCATTTGAGGATAAAATATCAGGAGCTTTATTACTTTGATGAGCAGGGAGAATGTGACTTTGTGGCAATAAAAAGAGGTGCTGTAGTTGAAATTGTTCAGGTCTGTTACGCTCTTACTCCGGATAATCTGGCACGTGAAGTTGCCGGTTTGGTTAAGGCAATGCGCTTTTTTGACGTCAAGAAAGCACGCATAGTGACTTTTGCCGATAATGATTTTATTCAAGAAGATAATCTTGAAATAGAAGTTATACCTGCATTTAAGTATTTGTTGGAATAAAAGGATTCATTTCTATATATCATAAAAGAGAGCCCTGATTATAACAATCAAGGCTCTCTTTTTATAATAGGTTAGATACGTAATTATTTACTTTCTACTATTTCAAATAAAACTGCACCCGCTCTTCCGTCAGTTTCCCCCGTGAAATCAGCTTCTTATCCTTCGGTAATGCACCGTATAGGCGGACGAAGTTATCTACGCACGAAGGTGACGAGAAAATAATCCCCTCCATCAGGCTCAGGTCGAGTGGTTCGAGGTGGTCGGGGAATACGTTGCGGTATGCCGCAACCGGTGTCACGTCCCATCTCTGCTTTGTAAGACCTTCGGGTAATACATTCAATGCAATCTCTGAACGGGGAATGAGGATTTTGCCTTTTGTCTCTGAATCACGGGGTGACTTGGAGTCACCCTGTGATTGATACGCATTAAACGCATCAATCAATCCGTACGAGCTTTCATCTTTTGAAGCCAGATCGGGGATGATTCCGTATTCCGCCATCGCATTCGAAGTCATTTTACCTAATGAAGCCACCTTGACGCCACATAAGAAACGAGTATCCTTACCTATACGGTGAAGCGATTCGAAGAAATATTTAACGGCAAAACGGCTGGTAAAGATCAGCCAGTCGTAGTTGTGTAGGTCCTGCACATGAGTGTCAAGATCTGTCGTATCTTCCAGCGCTGCCAGGTGAATCAGCGGTTGGTGGACTATTTTTCCATAAGAATAATAGTGATGCGCATCAGTGCCGGTAACTAAGTAAGTCGGTTTTTCGACTGTTGAAGAATCGTGATGTTTCAGTTTCACGACATCACCGATAACTGCGATAAGTGGGGTGGGGTAGTTGACCGGACCTTTGCTCAATTCCTCAAAGGTGGAGTAGAACTCCTGTTGCTCCGGTGTGGAAACTTTGGATACCAGCATGACCGCAGTCTGTGGATCGCGGCCTTCGGCGATTGCTTTGGCTGCAATGCGGTGGATGTTGAATCCCGCCATGTAGCAGACCAACGTGTCCGTATTGGGCAACCCAATCTCAGCCGCATGTCCCGAGATGAAGGAGACAGATGACGAGACATTGCGGTGGGTGAGGGGCACTTTAGTCAATGATGCCACCGCCAAACCGGTTGAGATTCCCGGAATAACCGTGACCGGGATATTATTTTTCTCCAGCAATTCGATCTCTTCTCCTCCGTGGGCAAATACCATCGGGTCTCCACCTTTTACCCGTACTACTTTCTTTCCGGCAAGGGCAGCATCCAGGAGCAACTGGTTAATGTCCTCCTGATTGGCACTGTGTTTGTGTCGGCGTTTGCCTACATATACTTTATCAGCTTTGTATTTTCCTAAAAATTCCTGGTCGATCAGGTCATCGTGAAATATAATGTCGGCTCCGGCAATCGCCTTCTCCCCGGCAATGGTGAGCAAATCGGGATTACCGGGGCCGAAACCTACTAAAGTAACCGAACCGGTAATATCGTTATTCTTTGATTTTGATTGTTCCATTTTCGAATAGTTCTCTGATTTGATTACGAATGTCCACCGACTGGTAAACGTTTTGAGCATTGGAGCCAACCGATACGGTGATATGCTCCTCTTTGTGGATGGCGGGCGATACAAAGTCGCACAACAATGGTGCGTCGCACACGCTGGCAAGGATGCCCCGCTCTTCGCAATCCTGCTTGATTTTGCGGTTTAGCTCGTGATTGTCAGTCACCACATAGACGAGGAAGTAACCATCGAGATCGCTGGATTCATACTCTTTTTCAATGATTTCGAAAGGTAATGTCCTGATTTTATCGCTGATTTCGGGAGCGATCACGGTAACGTTGGTGACAAAGCGTGCCATGATTTCGGCTTTGTGGCTCGCCACTTTTCCACCTCCAATCATCAGGATTTTCTTCCCGGTGACATTGATGGATATGGGTAAAAATTGAAGATCTGACTTGTTCATGATGTTGGGTTGTTGGGTCTTGCCACATGGATGACACGGATGTTTCACAACACGGATTTTCACAGATTATCCATTTCTCTGCAAAAATCCGTCTGATCTGTGTTATCTGTGTGCCAATCGGCTGGCAAAGTTACTAAAATCATTTATCCATTCACGATGCAAAGTTGGGCATTTTCCTCACTGCAATCAATCCCCGGAAAAGGTGATTTTCCTACCTATAATAAGGTAGGTTGAATGGCGGGTTTTCCAGTCTCGGCTTTTTTTTGTTGATTTGCACCGCATTTAGCAGTAAATAGTTTTAAACTCAATAAGCAAATCAAATTATGGTAAAACACATCGTAATGTTCAAACTCGTAGCGTTTGACACTCCTGAAGCCAAAGCGGCAAAGCTGGCAGAGATCAAAACCGGTCTGGAAGCTCTGGTTGATAAGATTGAAGTATTGAAAAGCATGAAGGTTGGAATTAACGCCAATCCGGCTGAAATTTATGACTTTGTACTGGTGTCAGAATTCGAAAAAATGGAGGATGTTGAGGTCTATGCCAAGCACCCTGAACACGTTGCCGTAGCGCAAATTATTGGTGCAGTGAAAGATAGCCGCGCAGGGGTCGATTTTATTGTATAAAAATGTAAATCGAAGGGGGGAGAATGGGAAAAAACCCGAAAAATGCCCCGAATATGAAAGAAATTTAAAGGGGGATTTGGTGATTTAACACTGGAAGCCTATATTTGTGTTAGTTGATTCACAGAGAAGCGGCTAAAATATAGCATTTTAGCCATTCTTACTGCAGAAAATCTGCGGGGTTTCTCTTGGGATTGTTAATGCTGAGAGAGGCTTAGTGTTAAACCAAAAATCAACCAATATGCGTTCTTTCAAAAGTCTGTTTCTTGCGTTATTGATCTTCATTCCGGCCACAGCTTATGTGGGAAAAGACACCCGTCCCGGAGTAGGTTTATCACCCGGCAGTACTGCCCCGGCGATCCGGATCGATAAAACAGGAAATGATTTGTTAGCAGATCTTCACGGGGAGTATCTCGTTGTTCAATTCTGGGCCGTTTATGACGCCCCTTCCCGCACGAACAATCTGCTGATGAATAACTCGGTTAGAGAACACTATTCTGACCGTGTTCGCATGGTGTCCTTCTCTTTAGACCCACAGGAGGTTGTGTTCAGGGAGACTGTCCGAACCGATGGAATTAATCCTACCAACCAATATCTGGTTGCCGGGGGAGAGAATTCCGAAGTGTACAAAGCCTATCGGTTATCAAAAGGTTTTATGAATTACCTGATTGATCCGAATGGCGTAATCGTGGCGAAAAATATTACGCCCGACCAGTTGAGGAAATTAGTGAAGTAAGATTTATCCTACACAAAAAAAGCTGTTTCAGGTAATACTGAAACAGCTTTTTTTGTTGGGTTTATCAATACCTGACAGGTTTTTAAAACCTGTCAGGTAAAGGCGAATTTATTTCTGAGTCAGGTTTCCCTTTGTTAGACTATTGTTTTTAGGTAAAAATGCAGCCTCTGAGTACTGGTTGTTGATGTTCCAGAATATCCAGCCCTTGTATCCGTTTTTATAAACCGCTTCGATTTGTTGCCTAACCTGTTCCGGACCATAAGTTTGGTAATTTCCTTCCCCGATGTAACTCGCCGTGAAGTCCTGTAACCAGGGACGGAATTTAGCCCGGTAATCTTTAACCAGACTTACACGGTCTTTGGCTTTGGCAATGGCATTATATACCACACCATAAGGTTCAAAGTCCGGTTTGTCAAAAGAGACACCGTTTACGGACTGCCCCAATCCATAATGCGAAGGATAGACCATTGGGGAGAGATAATCGACATTCTTACCGATTAACTCCAGGTACTGACCGATGCCTTCTTCATCAGCCGGACTTTCGCAAATGATGCCAAATACGTCTGCAGAGATAGTGACGTTGGGCATTTGCTGACGGGCATAAGCGAGAAATCCGTTGATAGCCTCGTATTTCGGAGGACGATTCAGTCCAAAATCCACAGTTTTCATATTGCCGGAATTGGTGAAACGTACGTAGTCAAACTGGATCTCATCAAATCCCAGTTTAACGGCTTCTTTGGCAATGTTCACCAGATAATTCCAGGTTTCTTTATTGTATGGATTAAGCCAGGATTGACCGTCGTTGTCTTTCCAGTTGCCGCCTTTCTTGTTTTTCATTGCCAGGTCGGGACGTTTATTAGGGAGAACAGGATCCTTAAAACAAACGATACGAGCAATGGCCCGGATGTGGTTTTTATGTAACTCTGAGATGATATGGGCCGGATCAAATTTTCTGGTCCAGGTCTTTAATAATTTCACTTGCGGCACAGATGAAGGATAGCTGACCAAGCCGTCGTCTTCTTTGACATCAATCACATAGGCGTTGATCTCTGTCCGGTTAGCCAGGTCAATGAAGTGTTGCAGGGTAGAATCCTGTCCTACCGCCCATCCCGAGAGGTAGAGGCCGTGTGTCTCATCGGCACTGGCTGTCGTATTATTTTCATTTTCACCCGCAAAAAGGGCGGGGGTGAATAAGATACTTAATAAGAAGATAATCAGGCAAAAGCGGATGCTTCTTTGTCTGTAATGTTTCATTTGCAGCTAAAATATTGATTTGGACTACAAATATATCCAAAGAATATTACAACCGAATGACGTACAGAGAAGGCTTTAGAAGCTATTTTATTCATTTAAAGGATTTTGTGGAATTGGGTTATAGATACACTTCTGTAGCTCACTTATTCAATATCATTTATGACTATTGAAGCTACAGTGTATACTTTTATTGCTACAGTGTACACTGTAGTTCAAATAGTGTACACTGTTTTTCCAACAGTTCGCACTGTAGAATGATCAGTGAACACTGTTGGGGTAAAAGTGTCCACTGATGTTGCTACAGTGCGCACCAATGAAACAATAGTTCACACCAAAGTTTCATCAGTGTCCACTGTTGAAATAAAAGTGTCCACTGATACTTAGAAAGTTTCCACCAAAGTCAGAGAAGTGTCCAGAGTTTTACCTTAATAATCCCGTTTGAATTAAATATGATTAAAGATTCGATATTGAGGATAAACCGACCGCTTAAACGTTAGGGTGTATTATCTTTCTTTCGGTATTGATTAATCGTGAGATTGATTGATTTAAAAATAATTAGTCCTGCGAGAAGCATTTTACGTAAGCTTCAATGCTTATATTTGTCGACTTATTGAATATCGTTTTATGAAAAGATTACTGCTCCCATTATTGTTGCTAATGGTTTTATGGAATTTCTCAGCTTGTAAAGAAGATGAACCAGCTTTAAGCTCAGATTCATCGACTTCAGTTCAACTTAGTGATACGGCGCTGACCAATCAATGGATTTACAGTGCAATGAAATTGGATTATCTATTTTATAAAAGCCTGCCGGACTCAGCTTCACTGAAATACAATCAGGATCCTCAGACTTTCTTTAACTCTCTGCGTTCCACCCAGGAAGAACGGCATGGATATTATTTTTCATATATAGAAAAGACGAATACTACAACGACCAAATCCTCTACAATTTCGACATCGTATGGATTTGAATTCATTTTGTATCCGCTATCGTCATCCACTTATACCGCCCGAATCTTATATGTTCAGCCTAACTCTCCGGCTGCAAAATCAGGACTAAAACGGGGTAACTGGATTTATAAGATTAATGGAAATAATATAACGGCATCCAATTACAGTCTGCTAACTTCGGGAGGAGCGGTTTCGTTGACGATGCTTACTTATAATACTTCAACCCAGAAATTAAATATCGGTTCGACTCTGTCTCTTTTGCCAGCTACTACAGTGGAAGATAATCCGATTTTCCTCGACACAACCTACACCATCAACAACACCAAGGTAGGTTACCTGGTTTATAATAGCTTTACAACCGGACCGACCGGATTTGACGATAAGACTTACGATAATGAACTGAAAAGTGTGTTTGCCAAATTCAAAAGCAATGGCGTTAGTAAATTTATTGTGGATCTTCGATTTAATGGCGGGGGGTATTTGAGTTCTTGTCAACTATTGACAAGTATGATCCTTCCATCCGCCAAATTGGGTAGTTTGATGTCGGTGGAAGAGTATAATGATAAATTATCCAAAGTATATACAGGTAATAAAGACTACTTCCTTGGTTCATCAGAGATAGGCTCGTACAATATTAATCAACAACAGCTATATGTTATTTGCAGCCAATTCACAGCATCGGCCAGTGAATTATTGGTAAATTCCATGAAGCCTTATATACCGGTGACATTAGTCGGAGATACAACAGTAGGTAAAAATATGGGCTCTTTTGAAGTTACCAGCTCTAAATACAATTACACGCTACATCCGATTACGATTAAGATTTATAATAGCCTGATGCAGTCTAACTACTCAAGTGGTTTTTCTCCTGATGTGGAATTCGATGAATATTATGATTTTAATGACTTTTTGCCCCTCGGTGATACCAATGAATTGTTGCTGAATAAAGTTTTGCAGACTATGGGATTAGTATCTTCAACTAAATCGGCTACGGCTCCTTCATCCGCTACCTTTAAGGTATCTCAAATATCATCTCTTCAACGAAAAGGTGAGCAACTCATCATAAAAAAACGCTAAGGGCTTGTCCTTAGCGTTTTTTTATGATACACATCTTACAAGGCTAGTTTGATGATTTCTTTCACCTTTTCAGCATCGATATTTTTATGTTCTCCGTAAACCAGTCCTCTTAGCCGGACTCTTTCCGCTACAATCTCGATAGCTTCGTTATTGATCTGGTATTCGTGTAGTCTGGTTTTTAAACCTATTTTCCGGAAAAACTGTTCCGTCATTTCTATTGCTGCATCAATCTTCTTTTCCGGGTCTTTTTCCTTGATATTCCACACCTGTTCGGCATATTGTAATAACTTATCCTGTTTTTCAGTCCGGGTCACTTTTAATAATGCCGGATAAAGAACTGCCAGAGTTTCCGCATGGTCAAGCCCATATACTGCCGTCAGGTCGTGTCCGACACGATGGGTTGCCCAGTCCTGAGGTACACCCATGCCGATAATATCATTCAGGGCCAACGTCGCGCAAATCATATAATTGGCCATCAGGTTATAATCATTGTGATTATGTACGACTTTCTCACCGATTTCAATCAGTGTTTTGAGAATTCCTTCCGCCCATCGATCCATCACAAAAGCCTGAACCGGATAGGTCATGTATTGCTCCATTACATGCATGAATGTATCGACAACACCATTAGATAACTGTTTCTGAGGAATAGAGAAAGTGACTTCCGGATCAAGGATAGAAAATACCGGAAACATATATTCAGACATAAATGCCAGCTTTTCTTTTTTAGCCCGGTAAGAAATTACTGCCCTGCAATTCATTTCAGAACCGGTTGCCGGAAGAGTCATTACAGAAGCCACCGGGACAGAGGGTTTACACAACCGGGCATCTTTAACCAGCTTCCACGGATCTGAATTGTAACTCATTGCTTGTGAAATAAATTTCGTGCCATCCAATACAGAACCACCACCAACGGCCAGCAGGAAGTCAATGTTATTTTCCTGCGCTACAATTACCGCTTTAAGTAAGGTTTCATAGTCCGGATTGGGTTCAATGCCCCAAAATTCCACGGTGAAGTGATGTTTTAATGCGTTCTTGACCTGGTCATATACACCATTCGTCCGCACACTTCCTCCGCCGAAAGTAATCATAATCCTTTTTTCTGCAGGAATTTCAGTCGCAAGCTTGCTGATTTCCCCTTTTCCAAAAAAGATTTTGGTTGGATTCTTAAAACTGAAGTTGTTCATATTATAACTTTTTTGTGTGAGCCAATTTTAAAGTGGTAAACTTATGAATTTTCATTCATTGGAGAAAAAATTTTCAGCTATCAATTGCTGCAATTTGGATGCTACAATTAAAACAAATTTGTCCCCGAAATTATTTCGAAATAACGGAGACAAAACGAATTTCATACAAAAAAACAGGCCTTCATAGGTAACATTGAAACTACCCATACTTTTTTTACCAGATAAAAATTCGTAAACTTGCACTGTTTCAGGCAATTTACATTACCCAACCCCTTTTATATGAGAAAAGTTCAGACTTTTATTTTTCTGCTTATTATGATTGTTTTACCGATTTATCTGGTAATCTCAGTTCAAAAATTCAGGAAAGAGACTACTCCATTTAAACGTTTCTATACCGTGTCCGAAATTAAGAAACGGGGAAAACTTCGTATTCTGACTCTTTACAGTTCCACCTCTTATTTTATTTACCGTGGGCAGGAAATGGGATATGAATATGAACTTGCTTCAGGATTTGCTGAATCATTGGGGGTACAAACCGAGGTCATTGTTGCTGAAAATACCAATCAACTGATCCGGCTCCTGCGTGAAGGTAAAGGGGATGTAGTTGCCTATAATATGCCTATTTCCAAACAATTGAAAGATAGCATAAGTTATTGCGGACGGCAATTTATTACCAACCAGGTGCTTGTACAACCTACCGGATCCAAGCATAAACCCTTGAAGGATGTTACCGAACTCATCGGCAAGGATGTATATGTAACGGGGAATTCACGTTATCTGCAACGGCTGATTCACCTTAACCAGGAGCTTGGTGGCGGTATTCATATCCATGTAAACAATAAAGACTCGGTTACCTCGGAAGACCTGATCGGTATGGTTTCCAATGGGGAGATTCCATACACTGTATCGGACGATAACATTGCCCGACTGAATAAAACCTATTACGAAAACATTGATATCAGCCTCAAAGTCAGCTTTCCACAGCGTCTGTCGTGGATGGTGGATAAGCAAAATAACTCTTTGGAAAGTGCCTTGAATAAGTGGTTTGCCGAGAATGTTCACTCCGATAACTACCGCGCCATCATCAAACGTTATTTCGAACAGAGTAAAAACCCATCCAGTCTGATTATCCCGAAAATTACCAAAGGGCGTATTTCGGCGTATGATCTGCTATTTCGTAAATATGCCAAAGAGATAGGCTGGGATTGGCAACTGCTGGCAGCTGTCGCTTTCGTGGAATCTAAATTTGATCCCAATGAAGTATCGTGGGCCGGTGCAAAAGGATTGATGCAGATTATGCCGCGAACAGCTGCTTCCGTTGGTGTATATGGAGGAAAGGCTTTCGATCCGGAAGTGAATGTGAAAGGTGCTGTTACCGTTTTCCATGCACTGAACCGGGTATTTTCCAAGGTAAAGAAACGTTCCGACCGGATTAAGTTTATCCTTGCAGCATACAATTCGGGGGTAAGCCATATCGTAGATGCTCAGGCACTGGCAAATAAATACGGGAAAGATCCATTGGTGTGGGAAGGTCATGTCGCTCATTACCTTGCGCTGAAAAGTAATCCTGAATATTACGATGATCCGGTCTGTAAATCCGGTTATGCACGCGGAACAGAGACTTGCAACTATGTTACCAAAGTCATGCATATTTTCGAATTCTACAAAAAGAAGACTGCTGGAAAATGATCGTTTGAACGAATAAAGACTATAACCTGTTATTTCTTAAAAAGCTTTATCCTCATTCACGCAAAGCTTAACACGAAATCAGTCTGTTTTATCGGGAAAAGCTAATTTGGATAAAGCGGTTGAAATAACTTTGCCAATCTATATTCAAAAGGTTATGGTAAAAAGAGTTTTAATCATCGTTGTATTGGTTCTGGTAGGGAAACAGCTGTTTGCGCAAAATCAGGAGAAAATCATCCCGGTAGATATTTCATTATGGCATCCAATCGCGTTGTTTCCCGATTCTCCTCAAAATAAAGTCTTCCTCAATATTGGCTTACCTCAAACCCAACAGCACAACGTTCGTGGATTTAATCTGAGTCTGCTCGGCAGTAAATTAAAAGGTTGTTTTAGTGGACTGAACCTCACTGGATTTATATCTGAAAATCAGTGTAAGGTCAATGGCGTGACCATTGCCGGCCTTGGTAATTTTACGTCCGGAGAACAAACCGGACTAGCTGTTTCTGGCGGTATCAATCTCAACTTCAATAATGTAAAAGGATTTGAACTGGCGGCCGTAAGTAATTTTGATATCGGTCACTTAAAGGGATTTCAGTTCAGTTTCTTCAACAACTTTGTTGCC
Source organism: Parabacteroides sp. FAFU027 (assembly GCF_022808675.1). Lineage (NCBI taxonomy): Bacteria > Pseudomonadati > Bacteroidota > Bacteroidia > Bacteroidales > Tannerellaceae > Parabacteroides > Parabacteroides sp. FAFU027. The sequence continues at coordinate 316,803 of NZ_JAKZKV010000007.1, read as the reverse complement.
GGACATTTGCACGGAATGCAACTTAGCCCGGCCATGAATGTGGCGGCTTCCAGTGTAATAGGGGTTCAGCTTTCCGGGATGATGAATGTTACTATGGAAAACCTGGATGGAGTCCAAATCGGATTTGGCAATTATGCCAGAAATTTTCGTGGGGTACAGCTGGGGCTAATAAATTCTGTTGGTCGTGGATTCAAAGGAGTGCAGATTGGCCTCATAAATTATTCTTACGACGATGCTAAAGTGAAATTAGGCCTGATAAATGTTTCCCGGATTACTCATATTCAGTGGTTGATGTACTCTGGAAATAGTTCTTACAGTAATTTTGCAGCCCGATTCAAGGATAAATATTTTTTCAACCAAATAGGAATCGGATTTCCGTCTTATTTATCTAAAAATGCTTTTTCAGGGGAAGTAAACTATCGTGCCGGAATGATTTTACCCATAAAAAGATTTTCTCTTCTGGGTGATTTGGGGTTTTCTCATATTTCGCTGGAAGACAAGGATCAAAGTTCAGCGACACCTAAAAGTCTTTACTCCCTTCAGACTCATTTAACCGGGGAATATCAGCTAATGAAAAAGATATCAGTATTCGTAAGTGGCGGATATCTTATGGCCTCCAAATATGGCGAATTAAAAGTCTTCAGCAAGAAACCTGTCTTGGAATTCGGGGTCGCTCTCTTCTAAAAGAATCACCTATGAGAAAATATTACTTTAAAATATTCTGTTTAATAGCGGTTTTGATTTATACCTCCCAAATCTCAGCCCAAACCCAACCCAAGTCACAAGTTGTTACCTGGTTCAATGACTCAACCGTGGAGAAACATCCTTGGAAAGCTGCCGCTACAGTTTTCGGTGCAAATATGGCAGTGTGGTCGTTTGACCGTTTTGTCGAAAAAACACCATGGTCAGATATTAATCTAAAATCAATCAGAGTTAATTATCATCATGGATTTGCCTGGGATAACGATATGTTTTTAACCAACCAGTTTATGCACCCTTACCACGGCAGTCTGTATTATAATGCAGCCCGGGCTAACGGACTCAATTACTGGCAGAGCATTCCTTATACGATTGGTGGTAGTTTAATGTGGGAAATGTGTATGGAAAAAGAGCCCCCATCCATTAATGACCTGTTTTCTACCTCTATTGGAGGGCTTTTTGGTGAAGTTACAAATCGTATATCAAGTGCTATTGTTGATGAATCGGCCCGGGGGCTTCCGCGTGTTGGAATGGAGGTCGCCGGATTTTTTCTGGCTCCAACCAAATCTATTACCCGCATGATAAACGGTGATATGTTTCATAGTCGTCCCCGGAAATATTACAGGGCATACAAACCATTTCCACTTCACTTTCAGGGTGGGGTAGGAGCCAGTTTCAATGCCGATCAAACCCATCTGTTTAAAGGTAAGTTCAGCAATATTATAGATGTGCAGGTTCAATACAATGATCCCTTCGAAATTGAAGATTGCAAACCATTTGATTATTTCCAGCTGAATGCCACCTTTAAACAATTTTCTAACCAACCTAGACTTAGTAGATTAAGTGCAATGGGGTTACTTTGGGGAAAGAATTTCAGACCTTATAAAAACCATAAAATGCTTTATGGAATTTTCCAGCACTTCGATTATTATAACTCTGATTCTTTATTCAAGACTTCCGATAAAGTTCCATATAAGATATCTTCATCCGCTGCGTTTGGGGCAGGATTACTTTACAACTTCCAGAATGACCTAAAAACAATATCGATGGATATGGGTATTCATTTCAATGCCATTCTGATGGGAGCAAATCTGACTGACCATTATGTGGTAAACGAGAGGGATTACAATATGGGAAGCGGGTTTGGAAATAAGGTTTATTCGCAAATTAAATTCTCAAATGTTGGAACGTTCTATCTTGGGTTGAATTTCTTACAGCTTTACACTTGGGATGGCAAAAGTCCGAACGAGAAACTTCGCCCTAATTATGACACATATAATTCCCAGGGAGATAATGGATTCACCAATCTTCTTATTATCAATCCAAGAATGGAGTTTTATATCAACAAATATCTTTCATTCAATTTGGAAGAGATGTCTCTTATTCGTCACTCTAATTACGATTTTTATCCGAATGTGAGTTACCATACATTCGAAATCAATTCCAGCCTGGTTTACAAACATTAATGGATATATGATTGATATGTCGGTTTTTAGGGTTAATTTTGCAATGTGCATTTCCCCTATAAACCGACTTTTTTCATGTATCTGAGCAATTACCACAGTCATTGTACCTTTTGTGACGGACGCAGTTATCCCGAAGATTTTGTAAAATTCGCCATTAGCAAAGGCGTTAAATCGTATGGATTTACTTCGCATGCACCCCTGCCGTTCGAAACATTCTGGACCATGAAGCATGACGATGTCAATGAATATTTTCAGGAAATCACCCGGTTAAAAGAAAAATATGGTGACCGGATTGAGCTTTACTGTGGTCTGGAAACCGACTACCTCAATGAAGAACATCACGCTGGGATTGACTATTTTGCCAATCTGCCTTACGATTATCTCATAAGCTCTATCCATTATATTTCTCATCCCGTTACAGGAGAGTTGATGGGAATAGACGGGCCATATAGCGAGTTTGAGGAAGCTGTAAACCGGGTTTTTCGTGGAAGTATAGAGGATGTTATCCGGTCTTTTTTGGTTCAAAGTATGAAAATGGTAAAAACCGGAGGCTTCCACATAGTGGGGCACGTGGATAAAATCTATATGAATGGAGGCAAGTTTCCCGGATTTTATGATCACCAGGCACTCATTGACGAACTTATGGATAAACTTCTTCTGGAGATTCAAAAAAAGAATCTGATTCTGGAGATAAACACCAAATCCTTGCTTTCGCAACAAATGACTTTTCCCAATCAGCGTTATTTCAACAGAATCCTTGAACTGAATATTCCTGTTACCATCAATTGCGATAGCCATTATCCGCATCATGTACTCCAGGGTAAAGCCGAGGCAGTCGGATTACTTAAGTCTCTGGGACTCACACATACTATGGAATTGAAAAAAGGAGCCTGGGAAGTACACAAACTCTAAACTTTCGTCTATATTTGTAGTGACATCCTAAAAGTCATACAAATACCTTCCCACCATGATTGTACTTGAAAATATCAATAAGACTTACATCAACGGTTCACCTCTTCATGTCTTAAAAGGAATTGATCTGAATATCGAACAAGGTGATTTTGTCTCTATAATGGGAGCTTCGGGTTCTGGAAAATCAACCTTGCTTAATATTCTCGGCATTCTTGATAACTATGATGCAGGTGATTATTTTCTTAATGGGAAACTAATCAAAAATCTTTCAGAATCGAAAGCAGCTGAATACCGTAACCGGATGATCGGCTTCATCTTCCAGTCATTTAACCTGATATCTTTCAAGAATGCAATGGAAAACGTTGCCCTTCCGCTTTATTACCAGAATATCAGCCGGAAAAAGCGAAACTCCATCGCTATGGAATACCTCGACCGTTTAGGTCTGAAGGATTGGGCGACTCACCTTCCCAATCAACTCTCTGGTGGTCAAAAGCAGCGTGTAGCAATTGCCCGTGCCCTGATTTCCAATCCGCAGATTATTCTGGCCGATGAGCCTACCGGAGCATTGGATAGCGTTACTTCATCTGAGGTAATGAAAATCCTATCTGAAGTAAACAGGCAGGGCATGACGATGATCATTGTTACACATGAAGCAGAAGTCTCTGCCCATACAAACCGTATCATTCACCTAAAAGACGGAGTAATCGGATAATGGATCTTTGGCAGGAAATCATCAGTACCCTTCGCGCCAATATGATGCGCACCTTTCTGACCGGCTTTTCAGTCGCTTGGGGGATATTTATGCTCATTGTATTGCTCGGAGCAGGAAACGGCCTGAAAAATGGCGTTATGCAAAACTTTGAAGGCGAAGCCACTAATGCAATTTACTTGTGGCCGGGAAATACGACAAAGACTTATGAAGGTCTGCAAAAAGGACGTCGCGTCAAGTTCAATGATGACGATGTTTTTATGATGAAAAACCAGATGCCGAATGCCGACAAGGTCTCAGCTACCATATATATAAACGGAATAACTCTTTCCCACGGAAAAGAATACGGTTCATACACGATAAAAGGGGTAAACAATAATTTCCAGGCTGTCGAATTTATTAAAATCATGCCCGGGCTGGGTCGGTTTATCAACGAAATGGACATCCGAACCAGCCGGAAGGTTATTATTATTTCAAAGAAAATGCGGGATGTCCTCTTCAAAGACCAAGATCCTATCGGACAATATGTCAATGCCGGAAATGTGGCCTATCAGGTGATTGGTGTTTATACCACCAGACGGGCTGAAGAGGGAAATGATGCTATCATACCTTTCACTACGGCGAAAAGCGTTTATAACTTCGGAGCTAAAGGGTACAGTAATATTGTTTTTACCATCAACGGACTCAAAACCGAACAGGAAAACAAGGACTACGAACAACTGTTGCGTAACCGGATGGGGCGTCTTCACTCTTTTGATCCTACAGATAATAATGCGCTATGGATTTGGAATAAGTTGCAGGGTTACCTACAGACAATGGGAATATTTAACGCCATCAATCTGTTTGTTCTTATCATAGGTATCGGAACACTGATAGCCGGAGTGGTTGGTGTCAGCAACATTATGTTGATTGCTGTCAAAGAGCGTACAAAGGAATTCGGTATCCGAAAGGCTATCGGTGCTTCACCGGCATCCATATTGCGTTTGATTATCTTTGAGTCGGTACTTATAACTGGCGTTTTCGGATATATGGGAATGGCAGCAGGAGTAATGCTGACAGAAGCCGCCAACTATATCATTTCACAAAATACGCCACCTGATGCGGAAATGACCATTTTTGCCAATCCTACGGTTGACCTCAAAATCGCTGTTTTGGCTACGCTTCTGCTTGTATTTGCCGGTGTCATTGCCGGGTATTTCCCTGCAAGAAAAGCGGTCAGCATTAAACCGATTGAGGCTCTTCATTTTGAATGAAAAAGTTACGTTGGATAATCACGAACAATAAATATAAAAACCGTTGAATATTAGTCGGTAATACGGTTTTAAACAGACCTGCCATAGAACATGACTTTGGCAGGCTTTTTGTTGACTTTACCTTTAGAAAATAATAAACATCATAATAATATGACTCAGGAACACGAAGAATTAGTACAAAAACCAGAGCTAAACACTGATAATGAGGAGATTCAATCGTTTGATGAATCTCAGGAATCGACCCTGACCGAAGAGGGGGATGAAATTGCAGCCGCTACCGAATCGGACAAAATGGCAGTGGAATTGGCTGAGCTGAAGGCAAAGTATGCCGAATTGAACAATTCTCACCTGCGCCTGATGGCAGAGTTTGACAATTACCGTAAACGTACCCTGAAAGAAAAGGCTGATTTGATTAAAAACGGTGGAGAATCAACTATTCTGCGAATCTTGCCGGTGATCGACGACTTCGAGCGTGCAATCAACGCTACTAAAAACACTTCGGATATTAATGCGGTAAAAGAAGGCGTTGAGTTGATTTACAACAAATTTGGCGAATTCCTAAAACAGAATAATGTAACCGCAATAGAAACGGAAAACAGCGAATTCAATACAGAATTTCACGAAGCGATAACAACCATACCTGCTCCAACCCCTGAACTGAAAGGTAAGATTGTCGACTGTGTGCAGAAGGGTTATCTGCTGAATGAGAAAGTGATCCGTTTTGCAAAAGTGGTAGTAGGAGAATAAGTTATGTCAGCAAAAAGAGATTATTACGAAATACTGGGAGTCGCCAAGACTGCTACCCCGGAAGAGATCAAAAAAGCTTACCGTAAAAAAGCTATTCAGTTTCACCCTGATAAAAATCCGGGAAATAAAGAGGCTGAAGAACATTTCAAGGAAGCGGCCGAAGCTTACGAAGTACTGAGTGACCAGGATAAGCGTGCCCGTTATGACCGTTTCGGCCATCAGGGTGTTGGTGGTGCTGCCGGAGGTGGATTTGGCGGACAGGGCATGTCAATGGATGACATCTTCTCTCACTTCGGTGACATCTTTGGTGGTCATTTTGGTGGAGGATTCGGCGGATTCGGTGGTTTTGGAGGCGGCGGTGGCCGTACTGTAAACCGTGGTAGCGACCTTCGCGTAAAAGTGAAACTGAACCTGAAAGAAATTGCAATCGGCGTTGAGAAAAAAATCAAGGTAAAGAAATACGTTTCCTGTAAACACTGTAATGGAACCGGTGCTGAAGATTCAAGCAGCTACTCTACCTGTACCACCTGTAACGGAGCTGGTCAGGTAAACCGCATTCAAAACACTATCCTGGGTAGAATGCAGACTACAACCACCTGTCCGACCTGTAACGGGGATGGTAAAATCATCACAAAGAAATGTACAGAATGTAGTGGAGAAGGTGTGGTTCGCGACGAAGAGGTAATTAGCATCAACATCCCAGCCGGTGTGGCTGAAGGCATGCAGCTATCCATGAGTGGCAAAGGTAATGCAGCCCGTCGGGGAGGCATAAACGGAGATCTGTTGATTTTGGTAGAAGAAGAAGAGCATCCTGAATTGACCCGCGATGAAAACGACCTCATCTACAATCTGCTCTTAAGCTTCCCAACTGCCGTATTGGGCGGAAGCGTGGAAGTCCCAACTGTAGATGGCAAGGTAAAAGTAAAGATCGATCCGGGAACTCAACCGGGCAAAGTACTCCGCCTAAGAGGCAAAGGTTTGCCAAGTGTAAACCGCTACGGAACCGGAGACCTTCTGGTTAACATCAGTGTCTATGTTCCCGAAGCATTGAGTAGCGAGGAGAAGAAAATAATGGAGAAGCTGGAAGAATCTTCCAACTTCGAACCTTCAACAGAGAAAAAAGAGAGCTTCTTCCGTAAATTCAAGCACTTGTTTGACTAAGCCAAGAGAAAAATAAATCAATATCAAACCTGGTAAGGCATTTCCTTATCAGGTTTTTTTCTGCATTGGAGAATACATAATTCTTTATTTTGTCTTCATAAGCATCTCATGACGGTAACCCAATCCATTTAAACTTTAATCAAAAAGAATAATGTTGATTTGAATAGTGATTCTATTGAATTGATATTGGAAATTTATACCTTACTTTGTGATTACGTAAAAAGAAAAGAAAATGGCGAAGAAAAGTAAGAAAGAAAAGCCAGACGGAGCAGGTTCAAAGCGAATCAAGAAAGTCGAAATGATCCGTCGCATCGTTGAGTTTTTGAGTCTCGACCCGCAACGGTCATTCAACTATAAACAGGTGGCGCATGCTGTCGGCGCAAAAACTCATCCACAAAAAGAGATGATCGTGGATATTCTCTACGATTTGGCGCAGGATGATGTCCTGAAAGAGGTCGTTACTGGGAAATTTCGCTTCATCAGCCGTGGGAAAATAGTCATCGGTACTTTTCAACGTAAAAGTAATGGTAAGAATCAGGTTATTACTGAAGATGGCGGTGAACCTATCTTTGTAGCCGAACGCAACGCCAGTCGCGCAATGAATGGCGATAAAGTGGAGGTGATGCTTTTCGCCAAGAAGAAAGGTTTTGGCCCCGAAGGAGAGGTGGTAAATATCCTCGAAAGCGTGCCGCAGGTATTTGTCGGTGTTCTTGAAGTCCAAAAGACCTTTGCATTTCTGATTGTAGATAATAAAGTTCTGGCCAATGACATATTCATCCCGATCGAAAAACTAAAAGGAGGAGAATCCGGCCAGAAAGCAGTTGTTCGTATTATTGAATGGCCACAAAGAGCTAAGAATCCAATCGGAGAAGTGGTAGATATTCTTGGATTTGCTGGTGAGAATGACACGGAGATTCATGCTATCCTGGCTGAATTCGGCTTGCCATACAAATATCCCGAACAGGTCGATAAAGCTGCGGAAAAAATTCCAACAGATATAACCGAAGAGGAAATTGCAAAACGGGAAGATTTTCGTGGAGTTACCACATTTACTATTGACCCGAAAGATGCCAAGGACTTCGATGATGCACTTTCTTTCCGTAAATTGCCGAATGGATTGTATGAGGTAGGTGTTCATATTGCAGATGTGACGCATTATGTACTACCCGGATCTATTCTGGATAAAGAGGGATACAACCGTGCGACTTCCATCTATCTGGTTGACCGAGTTGTTCCGATGTTGCCGGAACGTTTATCTAACGGATTGTGTTCCCTTCGTCCAAATGAAGAAAAGCTCGCTTTTTCTGCAATATTTGAGCTAGACGAGCATGCCGAGGTGAAAACTTCACGGGTATGCCGTACGGTTATAAACTCTGATCGCCGCTTTACTTATGAGGAGGCTCAGGAAATCATTGAGACCGGTAAAGGGGATTATCAGGAAGAGATTCTAACTTTGAATAAGTTGGCAAAGCGGTTACGGGAAAAACGCTTTACAGCCGGGGCAATTAACTTCGACCGTTTTGAGGTGAAATTTGATATAGATGAAAAAGGTAAACCCATTGATGTCTATTTCAAAATGTCAAAAGAGGCTAACCATCTGATTGAAGAGTTTATGCTACTGGCGAATCGTACCGTAGCAGAATTGATTGGCAAAGTGCCCAAAGGTAAGAAGGCAAAAACGTTTGTTTACCGCGTGCATGATCTTCCTGATCCTGAGAAGATGGCCAACTTTGCTGAATTTGTTCATCGATTTGGCTACAAACTAAAAACGGAGGGGCTTCAAACCGATGTCTCAAAATCAATCAATAAACTGCTGGATCAAGTACAAGGGACAAATGAAGAAGATATGATCGAAACTATTGCCATCCGTGCTATGGCTAAAGCGGTTTATTCCACCGAAAATATTGGTCACTATGGATTGGCATTTCCTTATTATACCCATTTTACTTCACCGATCCGCCGTTATCCCGATATGATGGTTCATCGCCTTTTAGAACGTTATTTATCAGCTGGACGTAACGTGCCACAGGAAAAATACGAAGAGATGTGCAAACATTGTTCAGATATGGAACAATTAGCGGCAAGTGCGGAGCGGGCCTCTATCAAGTACAAACAAGTGGAGTACCTCAGCGATAAGCTAGGTCAGACTTTTGATGGTGTTATTTCCGGTGTGACTGAATGGGGTATTTACGTAGAGATCAATGTAAATAAGTGTGAGGGAATGGTTCCTATCCGTGATTTGGATGATGACTACTATGAATTTGACAGCAAGAATTATTGTCTGCTAGGACGTCGTAACAAGCGTATATATCGTCTGGGTGATCCTGTGACAATTCAGGTAGCCCGTGCTAATCTGGAGAAAAAGCAACTAGACTTCATGTTGCTATCATAATCCCAGCATTATAATAAAAAAGAACAGCGTAAATGCCAATTTGAATTTGGAATTTACGCTGTATTTTTTTGATCTCTTAAATAATTAACGTAAGGTTAGCAAACCAAACGATTTCGCTTTAGAAACGTTTTCTGTGAATGCCTTTTTCTCTGATTTTGTCATTTCCCGGGTAATCAAATCCATCGTTTTAACAGCTGTATAAGAACTATTTTCTGCTAACTGCGCGGAAGGGTTTTCTTTCGTACAGAATTTCGCTTGGATATACTCTCTGAAATACTTTGTTTTGGTTTGATCTCCATCTGAAATCTGTTCTGCCATTGGATGTGAAATCGTAAAGCATAAATGGCTTCCTTCCACATAATTTTCGCCACCGATGATACCGATAGGTTGTCCGGCTTCCACCATTTCCCCTTCGTTTACGAATATTCCGTTATTCTGAAATAATCGATAAGTGGCAAATGATCCGTCGGCATGACAGATTTCTACGAAGTTCTCCTGAAATGAATGGAGCATTTTAGATTCAGTTGATGCGCTATTGGCTTTTAATCCGGTTACTATTCCTCTACGCGATGCATAAATGGTATCTCCCGGACGTGTTTTAAATGAAAGCCCGAACCAACTTTTCGGATCCAAATCACAATCAGAAGTTTTTCCGTTGTATTTCAATGATTTTACCTGGGCTGTTTTCCCATTAGAAACAGGCAGTAAATAAGTATAACCTAAATCAGGTTTTGACATCAGATTTCCTTTGATAAAGTCTGATGTAATACTAATCCGGGGAGTAGCATCTGATTTAGTCTTCAATGACAGGAATGCGTCTTGTCCTTTGGCGACAACCACATGGAGCACATCACCTTTTTTGTACTTCTGGTCAAAATTGTCCAGTTCGTCAAGACTGAGCTCAACAGTACAAGGGTAATTTTTTTCACTAAAACACGTAATTTCCATGGCTTTCTTTTTGTAATTCATTTTAGCCTGTACTTTTACGCCAGAACCGCCCGCAAAAAGCGAGCTTTTCACTCCTAAAAAGAAGAAGAAAAGAAGGGTTTTTCTGAACATTAAGGGTTTTTGATAAAGGTTTTAGGGTTAAAGGGGTTATTTTAGGGTTAAAGGTTTCTATCAATAAATTCTTCTATTTCAATTTCATCTTCTGGATGAAACCAAACGATCTCCGGATCACGCTTGAACCAGGTCATTTGTTTTCGGGAATAAACGCGTGTGTTTCTCTTTATTTTTTCAATGGCCTCTTCGAGTCTCAGCTCTCCTTCAATATAACTGAATAACTCTTTATATCCTACGGTGTTAAGTGAATTGTAACCTTTGAAAGGATATAGTTTTTCAGCTTCTCTGAGTAGCCCGTCTTTCATCATTTCGTCAACCCGCATATTGATGCGCTCATATAGTTCTTCGCGGTCGCGGGTAAGGCCGATTTTAATGATGTTAAACGGTCTTTTCTTTTTTGTGTTTGTACGCAATGAAGAGTAGGGCTTCCCAGTCATCAGACATATCTCTAGAGCGTGAATTACGCGTTTAGGATTCATTAGATCCACCTGGTTATAATATACTGGGTCGAGCTCTCTTAATTGCTTCTTGATTGGCTCTAAGCCTTCGGTTTCGTAGAGTCGGATAATTTCTTTCCGAAGTGTTTCGTCGATAGTCGGAAGATCGTCAATACCTTTACATACAGCATCAATGTACATCATTGAGCCACCTGTCATCAAGGCAATGTCGTGTTCCTGGTAATAGTCTTCAAGAAAATGAATGACGTCATTTTCAAATTGTGCGGCACTGTAGTAGTCGGTTAAGGCTAATTCTCCAACAAAATGGTGTTTAACACGGTTAAGTTGAGCTGGTGTTGGAGCGGCAGTGCCGATGAGCATTTCTTTGTATAACTGACGAGAGTCGGAAGAAATGATTTCGGCTTTAAATCGCTGTGCAATTCGTAGGCTTAATTCAGTTTTTCCGACTCCAGTGGGACCTAAAAGGACAATCAGGGTTTTTGCCATTCAGCTAAAGGCTATGGTCAAAGATTGTCTTCAAGGGAGTTACCGGAAGTTCCGTCATTAATATCGAAACCTTCTTCATCTAATTCGTCTAACTCAAAAGAGTCTTCTCCATAGAATGATTCACCGGTTTCTAATCTTGTGTTTTCTTTTTCAAAGGACTCAAATTCAACTTTTTGTTTGGGGGCATCTCCTTTGGATTTGCTGCAAACAGGCTGATCTAAATCTTCTCCCGGTACGATTTCCCGTAATTCCAGGAAGAAAGCCCGATCAGTTAAGTAGTCGAAAATATATAGCAGTTTTTGCTTTTCATCCTCCAGAAGATCACTAAGTTTGGTGTCTTTCATCACCCAACTGTCAAACTCAGGATCTGAATCCATTTCCATGAGAGTGATTTCGGTGCCTTTTTCCCAATCTTCATCACACAAGAAAAACGATGCCATCTCATCTTTTGTGTAATTTACAGAATCCAGAATGGCATTATGTAAATCTAAAAAGGTGTTTTCTGAATCAATCGTTATCTCTCTTGCAAAATTATCAACTTCGTCAGATAGGATCAAAAACTTATAAACCATATTAAGTGTACTAGATACGAATGCAAACATAATACATAAAAGCAATTCTCAGGCGAGAAAAACAGGAAATGTTCAGTCGCTTTGAGATATTAAACACTTAATATGCTTTGTTTGTTTTGCAGACGCGCTTTGTTAATAATTTGATTAGAATCAACATTGCTAATATTGATTCTAATGTTTTGATTGTAAATAAGGTAGGTGTTAAAGACCGGAGTAGCCCTTAATAATACCTCTTTGAGAATTGCGTACGAACAAAATGATATCGTCCCTTTCCTTGGATGCTGGAAGTTCAGCTTCGATTCTCTCGATAGCGTCGGTGTTATTCAGTCCTGAAAGGTAAAGAAAGCGATAGATCTCCTGGATGTCGCGGATAATCTCGTTGCTGAACCCTCTGCGGCGAAGACCGATTGAGTTGATACCTGCATAAGAAAGCGGGTTACGGCCTGCTTTAACGAAAGGAGGAACATCTTTATTGATGTGAGAGCCTCCCTGAATCATAACATGAGAGCCAATATGACAAAACTGGTGAATCAGAGAACCTCCACCGATAATGGCAAAATCATCGATCTGTACTTCTCCTGCTACCTGCACGGCATTTGACATGATGACATTATTTCCTAAAATACTGTCATGCGCAACGTGGCAATAGGCCATAATCAGGCAGTTGCTCCCTACTACTGTTTTACTTTTAGAGGCAGTACCTCTATTAATGGTAACACATTCACGGATAGTAGTATTGTCACCTATGATAGCAACAGAATTTTCACCATGGAATTTCAAATCCTGGGGAACTCCGGAAATAACTGCACCCGGGAAAATATTACAGTTTTTACCGATTCTTGCGCCTTCAAAAATCGTTACGTTTGAACCAATACGTGTACCTTCTTCGATTACAACATTTTTGTCGATTGTAACGAATGGTTCGATCACCACGTTCGGAGCAATTTGTGCGTCCGGATGGATATAGGCAAGTGGTTGTCTCATAAATCGGGTTTGTGGTTTATTTGTTTTTTATGATTTGAGCCATGAATTCGGCTTCCGAAACGATTTTTTCTCCGACAAAGGCATATCCTTTCATATTGGCACAGCCTCTACGGATAGGGGAGATCATGTCAAGACGGAACAACAATGTGTCACCTGGAACAACTTTCTGACGGAATTTGACATTGTCAATCTTCATGAAGTATGTTGAGTAGCTTGATGGATCATCAATTGAATTTAATACAAGCAACCCGCCGATCTGAGCCATTGCTTCTACCTGTAAAACTCCTGGCATAACAGGTTCATCAGGGAAGTGACCGCAGAAAAAAGTCTCGTTTACAGTTATATTTTTTACTCCAATAATATGGTTTTTGCCAATTTCGATTACTTTGTCCACCATAAGGAATGGCCAACGGTGAGGAAGCAGTTGTTTGATGCGGTTTACATCTAATACAGGTGCTTTATCCGGACAATAAATCGGTGTCGGAACTTCCATGCGCTTAATCTCTTTTCGGATCTGGCGGGCAAACTGATTGTTAATCTTATGACCGGGTTTAGTCGCAATTACCCTACCTTTTATTGGTTTGCCAATCAGGGCTAGGTCGCCGATTACATCGAGCAGTTTGTGACGTGCGGGTTCATTGTCGAATACTAACGGTTTGTTGTTTAGGTAGCCCAGTTGAGCTGCTGGTTTGTGTGCAACGCCCATCAGGTCTGCTAGTTTGTCTAATTCGTCCTGGCTTTTTACCTCGTCGTAGATAACGATTGCGTTGTCAAGGTCACCGCCTTTAATCAAATTATTATTGAGGAGAGGTTCGATTTCTTTAACAAAGACAAATGTGCGGGAGGCTGCAATTTGAGCAGGGAATTCACTCAAATCGTTCAGTACAGCGAACTGATTGGACAGGATTGAAGAATTGTAAGAAACCAATGCGTTTACACTGAATTTATCATCAGGAAGCAAAAGGATAGATGATCCGGTTGTTTCGTCTTTAATCTCAGTTTTATTTCTTACAATGTAGTAATCTTTAGGTTCGTCCTGTTCTTCGATTTCTGCTTTCAGTATTTCCTCTACATAGCGAATTGAGCTTCCGTCAAGAATAGGAAATTCAGGAGCGTTTACCAGCATCAGACAGTTGTCAATCTCAAAAGAGTAGAGAGCTGCCAGTGCATGTTCGATGGTGCTAATCTTTACGTCATTTTTACCGATTACGGTTCCACGTTGTGTGTCGATGACATTTTCAGCGACCGCATCAATAACGGGTTGGTCTTCCAGGTCAATTCGTTGGATTTTATATCCATGATTCGTTGGTGCAGGGGTGAATGTAACCGTAATTTCAAGTCCGGTGTGCAAGCCTTTGCCGGAAACGGAAAAGCTTTGTTTTAACGTTTTTTGATTTGACATCGGGTTAAGTTATTTTTTCGTTATTAGTAAATGCAATTATGTGTGGTTTCGCTGCTTGATTAAATGGGAAAAGTGAATTTATTTTGTAGTAGCTTCACTTTTAAGCAGTTCGATTTCCTTTTTCAATGAGGTAACTGTTTTTTGCAGTTCCGGCAGATTGCGGACAACTGCATAGCTTCGAGCGCAGTCTCTGGCATTCTGAGCCGGAGTGCCGAGTAATACCTGTCCGCCAGGAGTGTTATTGCCAATTCCGGATTGAGCTCCGATTTGAGTTTTATCTCCAATAGTTATATGGCCACCGATGCCAACCTGTCCTCCAAACATACAGTTTTTGCCGATTTTGGTAGAACCTGCGATGCCGCACTGTGATGCCATCACTGTGTTTGCACCGATTTCAACATTATGTGCTATCTGAATAAGATTGTCAAGTTTAACTCCTTTTCGGATAACGGTTGATCCCATCGTTGCACAATCTATCGTAGTATTTGCACCGATTTCAACATTGTCCTCAATGATGACATTGCCGAGTTGTGGTATTTTTTTGTAAGATTCTCCCTCCGGGGCAAAACCGAAACCATCAGAACCCACTACAGCGCCTGCGTGTAGAATACAGTTGCTGCCGATTTTACATCCGGCATAGATTTTTACTCCGGGGTATAAAATGGTATTTTCACCGATGGTCACATTCTCCCCAATGAATGCCTGAGGGTATATCTGTGCGTTATTCCCAATTACAGCATTATTACTGATGTAGGTAAATGAGCCGACATATACAGAGTCTCCCAATTGGGCAGATTCTGCAATTTGAGTCATTGGTTCAATGCCGCTTTTTCGTCCTTTAGCCTGTTCTGCCAATTGCAATAACTGCGCTAAAGCTGCATATGCGTTGGGTACTTTGATTAAAGTTGCAGTGATTTCTGAAGATGGAGTGAAATCGCTATTAACCAGTACAATATCCGCTTGTGTGGTGTAAATGTACTCTTCGTATTTGGGATTGGCCAGGAACGTGAGAGTGCCGGCTTTTCCTTCTTCGATTTTTGCAAAATCGGATACCTGAACATCCGGATTGCCAACTACTTCTCCTTTTAAAAAATCAGCAATTTGTTGAGCTGTAAATACCATTGCTTTTCCTTTTGTTGAATTACAATTTTGTGTCAAAATGAAAATTAACTTGCAAAGAACGCCTTTTTTTTTGAATTAGCCGACATAACCAGTCGTAAAAATGACCTTTTAGAGGAATACTAAAAAACCGAAGAGGTGAGTCTTCGGTTTCAATAGCATGTATTTTTCAAGCATTTATTTGTCTGCTATCAGGCTGTCGCAGGAGCAAACCAGATTACGATCTCCATATGCGTTATCTATTCTGGCTACATTCGCCCAGAACTTATTTTCTCTGATCCACTCTAATGGATAAGCTGCCTTTTGACGGCTATACGGATGTGTCCATTCGTCCGAAGTGACGGCGTATTCCGGGTGAGGTGCGTTGATCAGTACATTATCGCTTTTCATCAATTCATTTGAACTGGCTTCTTTTATCTCCTCATAAATATTTAGCATTGCCTCCGTAAACCGGTTTAGTTCCGAAAGACTTTCGCTTTCAGTCGGCTCAATCATCAGAGTGCCGGGGACCGGGAATGAGAGGGTGGGGGCGTGGAATCCATAATCAATCAGTCGTTTCGCGATATCGGTTTCTGTAATTCCGGTTTCTGCTTTTATGTTGCGACATTCTAATATGAGTTCGTGTCCTACGCGGCCATTATTCCCTTTATAAAGAATACCGTAAGTGTTGCTTAAACGTTTGGCCAGGTAATTAGCACTCAGGATCGCTATTGCTGTAGCTTGTTTTAACCCATCTGTCCCCATCATTCTTATATAGCCGTAAGTAATCGGCAGTACTCCTGCGCTACCAAAGGGGGCAGAGGCTACGGCTAACCCGCTTTGATAGCTGTTAGTCCGATTTTGGGTCGTAATGGGCAGGAATGGCTTCAGATGCGAGGCAACGCAAATCGGACCAACACCAGGCCCTCCGCCACCGTGTGGAATAGCGAATGTCTTATGCAGGTTGAGGTGACAGGCATCAGCACCAATGATTCCCGGATTGGTATAGCCGACCTGTGCGTTCATATTTGCACCATCCATATAGACCTGTCCGCCAAATTCATGGATAAGACGACACATCTCTTTGATTTGAGATTCAAATATACCGTGGGTGGATGGGTAGGTAATCATAAATGCCGCCAGGTTATCCTTGTGCTCCTCTGCTTTTTGCCGAAGGTCATTCATATCGACATCTCCGTTTTCGGAGCATTTTACCACTACCACTTCAAATCCTGCCTGAGCGGCACTGGCTGGATTAGTGCCGTGTGCAGAGGCGGGAATAAGGACGATATTCCGATCTCCTTTACCTGTGGCCTGATGATATTCGTGAATAATGCGAAGTCCGGTGTATTCTCCGGCTGCACCCGAATTCGGTTGAAGGCTTATGCCGGGTAGTCCGGTAATTTCACAGAGGTAGTCGGAGAGATTTCGAATTAATTCGTTATAACCTTCTGTCTGGCTTGCCGGAGCGAGCGGATGTATATTCTGAAATTCGGGGCGACTTAGCGGCAAAAGCTCTGAAGCTGCATTCAATTTCATTGTACAGGAGCCTAACGAAATCATAGAGTGTGCCAATGAAATATCCCTCCGTTCCAGTTTTTTGATATATCGCATCAGTTCGGTTTCAGTATGATAGCGATTGAATACTTCCTGAGTCAATATTTTGTCTTCCCGAAGAAGTTTTTTTTCAAAATAGATTTGTACGTGGATATTATCTATTGGCTCTGCTTTTTGTCCTGATGCTTTCGCAAATATCTCCAACAGGTTATTGAGCTCCTTTAATCCGGTTGTTTCATCCAGACTAATACTTATCCGGTTTGTATCGGGATAGTGCAGGTTTATGTTTTTAGCCAAAGCGGCCTGGCGAATGGAGCCTATTTGTTCGTTATAGGGCAATTCGACGGTTAAGGTGTCGAAAAACTGTTTGTTTCGTTGGATGTAGCCCCATTTTTTGAGATGCTGTGAAAGAATGCCGGCCAAGGTATGTACACGTGAAGCTATATTTCGGATGCCTTCCGAACCATGATAGACGGCATAAAATCCGGCCATAGTCGCTAATAGTGCCTGGGCAGTACATATATTTGACGTTGCTTTTTCCCGTTTGATGTGTTGCTCGCGGGTTTGCAAAGCCATACGTAGAGCGGGTTTACCATTCACATCTTTGGAAATGCCAATGATTCTGCCCGGTACGCTGCGTTTATATTCATCTTTAGTGGCGAAATAGGCTGCTGATGGTCCGCCGAAGTACATGGGGATACCAAACCGTTGTGAGCTGCCAAAAGCGATGTCAGCACCCCATTTCCCGGGAGGGGTAAGTAGTGCAAGGCTTAGGAGATCGGCGGCAACGGCTACTTTTGCTCCTACAGCATGAGCTTTTTCAACCAATGAAGAATAATCCTCGATTTCACCAATATTATCCGGGTATTGAATAATTACACCAAAGACCTTTTCGTCGAAAATGAAATTATTCCGTTTTCCAATCTTTAATTCGATACCCTGAAGCGTCGTACGGGTGTGAAGTACAACCTGAATATGTGGAAATATTACTTCATCGACCAGTAGGATATTTGCATTGCTTTTCTGTTGCTCACGACTACGTAATCCATACATCATCCAGGCGGCTTCGGCAGCGGCTGTCGCATCATCCAGCAAGGAGCTGTTTGCAAGTTCCATTGCTGTCAGATCCATAACCATCGTCTGGAAGTTGAGCAGAGCTTCCAAACGTCCTTGTGATATTTCCGCTTGGTAAGGCGTATAGGAGGTGTACCATACCGGATTTTCAAATACGTTTCGTAGTATTGGTGCCGGTGTTACAGTTCCATACCAGCCTTGTCCGATAAAGTTGGTAAATATTTTATTTTTCGAGGCTAATTCATGGATGTGATGAGCGTATTCATGTTCGCTCAAGGCCTGGGGGAGATGCAATTCTTTGGAGAGACGAATGTCTGAAGGAATTGTCTGGTCGATCAACGTTTTCAGATTGTCCACGCCGATAGAGGACAGCATTACTCCAAGGTCTTCGGTTTGAATGCCAATGTGGCGATCGGCAAATTGAGGTGTTTTCATGCGCATGCGTGATTTATAATGAAGTTAATATTACGCATGGAACCGGCAAAGATGGGGCAGTAGCTCATTGTGCCGGTTTCATAGGTGTGTTTTTAGATTAAGGAGAGAATGTAAAAAGCCTTTTATATATTGCCTTTTACGTAGAAGTTATTCCGTTTTTCGAATCCAATGGTAGTGTCAGGTCCATGTCCCGGGAAAACCTTGGTTTCATCGGGTAAAGTGTAAAGTTTCGCCTTGATTCCATTGATAAGAGTGTCGTAATCTCCGCCAGGCAGGTCGGTGCGGCCGATACTCTGCTGGAATAATACGTCGCCCACGAAAAGGCATCCATATTCTTCGGAATAAAAAACAATACTTCCCGGAGAATGTCCCGGTACATGAATCGCCCTCAGCGTTTGTTCTCCGAAACTAATTTCATCGCCCTCATTGATATATTGGCTTATAGTCGGATTCTCCTCGTTGACATGGAATCCAAACCGGGCTGCCTGTTCGGGCAGGCGGTGCAGAAATTCTTCGTCTCCTTTATGGGCCTGGAGTCCTACGTTATAAGTCTTCGAGACGAAGTTGATTCCGAAGCAGTGGTCGAAATGGAGGTGCGTATTGAGTATGTGTTTTACGGTAAGTTCCTTTTCCTGAATAAACTCTTTGAGTTGAGCTTGTTCGGCAGGACTGTAACAGCCCGGGTCAATGATGACACACTCTTTGGTATCGTCGTATAGCAAATAGGTGTTTTCTTCTACCGGATTGAAAACGAAGGTTCTGAGTTTCATATATTATGTCTAATTTGTAATTGGCGTTGAATTCCGGATTGCTTTTAGTGGCTCAAAAAAGAAACCACAGGTTCACAAAAATAATCAATCTTTTTGTTGCAACCTGTGGTTTCATAACTTTCTTATCTGTAATTCCGGATTATAACGGAACGTACACGATTTTCTTGGTATGGAAAAATTCTTCTTTAAAGTAGTCTTTCAAATCAACAGTCATCGTTTTGTTTCTGAAAGGTAGGATTTCGTGTTGTAATTCTCCACCTTTCAGGCAAATGAGTCCATTCGGAAGGCTGTTGATTTGTTTTTTCTTGATATTTTTCGTCACGAGTTTTACCAAATCGGCCAAAGGCATTACGGCGCGGCTAACTACAAAGTCAAACTGCCGTTTTTCCTCTTCGACTCCGCAGTGGCGAACAGTGACATTTTCCAGCCCGATGGCTTTGGCAACTTCATTGGCCACCATTACTTTTTTACCGATACGGTCCACAAGGTGAAAAGTTACTTCCGGAAATAGAATGGCAAGCGGAATTCCGGGGAAACCACCACCTGTGCCCACATCCATGACTTCGCTGCCCGGCTTGAAGTTAATCAGCTTGGCTATCCCCAGTGAATGTAAAATATGGTGGGGGTAAAGGTTTTGGATATCTTTTCGGGAAATCAGATTGATTTTACTGTTCCAGTCTGTATAAAGAGGGAAAAGTTCAGAGAACTGCTGACGTTGCTTTTCCGTCAGATTAGGGAAATATTTTTCGATAATCTCCATTGTCTTATTTTACAAAGGCTGTTAGTGGGTGATTGGGTTTGAGTAATGGCTTTAATTCTGCAAAGGGGATTGTTGCTGTAATAGTCCCCAAAGCATATGCTGCGATGTCATACGGATTGTAGGACCAGGTAATCCCTTTGTCTGTAACGTACAGATTGCCATTGGGGTATATTTCTTTTACGCTGAAATATCCTAATTCTTCAAGTTCTTCAGCTTGTGTTACTTTGTTGTCTTTGGCGATGTGTTTGACGATCAAAGCTGCGACTTGATCCATCGCATCTTCATCAAACAGATCTTCCTGTTTTAGTAATTTACCATTGTTGAGTACAATGGTATAACAGGAGTCAGTATTCATGCCGTGAGCGCCACCTGTGTAGTCGTAGCGGTGGATGACGTAGCTTAAAAGGTTGGCTTTGTTGAATTTAAGTTCAAGCTCGGTGCTGTGCTGGTAGTCGTAGGAGGATTCCATAGGTTCGTAAATGTCCTCTTCCTGGCTGCCTTGTTTTTGCTTGTATGCTTCCTGATCTTTAAGATAGATTGCTTCGAGAGCTTTATATTCTTTGAAGTAGTTCTCGACATATCCGTTTGCAAGATCCTTCATGCTTTTCGAAAAATCCACCGTTCCAAACAGTGTAACCTTGAAATTCTTTTCAATTTCAGAGAGGATGTTTTTTGAAGTATTAGGCTTAGGAACGACCAGTTTGAGCTCTATGTTAGCATTGGCCTTTGATGTGTCATTGAACAAGTGCTTCTCTTTTTGGATAACGAGCGAGTCAAATTGGATGCTGTTTTCCTGTAATTCAGATGTTTTGGCTTTGTTGCAAGAGATGAAAAAGATGCCGAATACAAATGCCAGCGCCAATTGGATGTATTTGTTGAAGCTCATATTGGGAATGTTTTTTGTTCGAACGAACGTAAATTGCATGGTACAAATGTACGCATTTTCATTGTTTTAGAGGTTTAGACGATGGAATATTTATTTTCCTTTAAAATAGAAGGCGGAGAAAATGCGGTATGGATGCGCGAGGTTATAAAAACAAGAAAAGCTCTGTTCAATGAAAATTTGGACAGAGCTTTTCGCTGATATAGGGGTGTGAGAACGGTTATTTTTCAACAAAGCGCATGACGTAATTCTTGTCAACTTCTACAACTTCGGCAATGATCTGATGATCAATCCCCTTGGCCAACATACGTTTAATGATGGTTTTCTTTTGTTCAGCCTGCTCAAAAAGCATATCGCTAAGGTTTTTAAGAGCTGTAATCATCCGTTTCTTTCCTTCCAGGGTTTTGTAATCAATTCCGCAGAACGTGGAGACGTTCTTGTGAAGCACTAGATAGTAAATGCCGGAGATGAATAATGCGGTAATTGCTTCTATGTCAATATTTACATCTTTGAAATGATCGTGTAGCAATATCATTTGTTCACCCGATTCAATTTCACGGCGTTCGGCATTGCTTCGGATGAAGGGGGTGTTTTCGTAAAGCTCCCACAGGATCATATTGCGGAAATCCCGGTTGTCATCCATTGTTTTGTACAGGTCTACCATCAGGTTTGTGAAAGTGGTGTGGATATCGAAATACCCTTCTTCATTTTTCTGGAAAGAGCGTTGAATAATGAAACGAAGCCAAAAATCATTTTTCAGTATATACTCCTCAAGAACCTTTTCAAAAGTCCCGAAGTTTCGGTAGATATATGGTTTTTCCACCTGAGCCTGCTCGGAAACAGTGTTTATACCCAGTCTGCTGAATCCCTGTTCGCCGATTATATACGATACGGCTTTCATTATTTCGTTGTTAATCAGTTTTTTGCTTCTGCGGAGTCGTTTTTTATCCGAGGATTCGGTGCTTTCATGCATGTTGTCTTGCTCTTCTTTCATAACCGTCGTATTTGTTGTGACTGTGAGTTTGGATAGGATAATTGATTCAGAAATACGAAAGTAGTTAATTTTTTTGTATTTCTAAAGGAAGAAGGAGGCTGAATAATATGAAAAGTTTCCGGATTAATCCATTTTGAAAACAAGAGATAATCAGGGGAAAATAGCCCCGAGATAATCTGGTGAAATAAATTTATCTTACAGATTGTCAATCTGTAAAATATTCGTATCTTTGCGCCCGCTAATATAAAGCAAAACTTAATTCATTAAAAACAAAATCAATGGCAACAAAAATCAGATTGCAAAGATTCGGACGCAAAGGTTATGCGTTCTATCAAGTTGTAGTTGCTGACAGCAGGGCTCCACGAGATGGTAAGTTTATTGAAAGGATTGGTTCTTATAATCCGAACACAAATCCTGCTACAATAGATTTGAACTTCGAAAGAGCTTTGTATTGGCTGCAAACCGGTGCTCAGCCTACTGACACCGCAAGAAGCATTCTCTCAAAAGAAGGTGTTTTGTTGAAAAAACACTTGTTGGGAGGTGTAAACAAAGGTGCATTCACTGCTGAAGAAGCTGAAAAACGTTTCGAAAGCTGGACTGGTACTAAACAATCTGCTGTACAAGGCGTAAAAAGCAAATTGAGCGAAGCTGCTAAAGCTGAAGCTGCAAAACGTCTGGCTGCAGAACAAGAAGTAAACAAAGCAAAAGCTGAAGCATTAGCTCAGAAAAAAGCTGAAGCAGCTGCTGCCGCTGCTGCCGCTGAAGCTCCGGTTGAAGAAGCAACTGAAGCTCCTGCACAAGAAGAGGCTCCTGCTGCTGAATAATATTGGCAAATAAAGGAAATCCCTTTTTTACTTTTTGGAAACCTCACCGATTCGGTGGGGTTTTTTTGTGTCCATCCCCTTGGAATTATCGGTGGGGTATTCCATGCTTGCTGCCAAATAATCATAGGGCATCACGTTGTGATTTAAACATTGCGGAAGCACCACGAGATTGATGGAAAAGCAGAAAGGGGACTTTCGCTTACGGATTGAGCGAAAATTCCCTTCCAGAAAAAGATTAATATGCTATTGTGTTATGGATTTACCATTGTCTGTCCACTACAACCTTTTTGTTATCGACAATATATATTCCCTTTTGCAATCCCTCTGTGGATTTGCTTCGAATAACATTGGCACGAATCAGGCGTCCGTCAATTGTATATACATTTACCGGGGCATTGAGATCTGCTGCCAAAACGGTTGTTGATTGAGTGCCCATTGATGCTGAATGGGTACTTAATATCAGGTAGGCTACAATTTGGTTTCCACTTACGGTAAAAGTAAATGAACCGGATGCAGGAGTAGCCAATGGTATTTTGTTGGTACAAACGGTATAGGTTCCGCTTGAAGTCTTTTGGGTAAATACGTAGTTTGTAGATGTAAATGAAGTTCCGTTTAATTCGCTGATGTATGAATCGGTTCCCGCATAGTTGTCATATCCCACAAACATAACGCTATCGACAACGACTCCCGTGGGTACATTAACCGTAAACTTTACACCGGTTGAGAATTTAATACCCATTTCACTTCCGGTTGCGTATGTCTTGGAATTGCTGTTTGTGATGCTGTAACCATCATTGAAGGTCCAGGGAGATGATGCCCCGGAAGTGCCACTGTATGTGCTTTGAGATAGCGTAACTTTGTTTGTTTTAACTGTGTTGTTTGTTGTGTATCCGGCAGCCGTACCTCCGGCGTTTTGATCAGAGATGGTATTCGCTACGAGGCTGTTCAGATATACTTCCAGCATTGTATAACCGTCGTTGTCCAGGGTGTTGCCATCCGAGGCGTTATTGGGATCCAGACTGTTGGCGGTTTCCCATACATCCGGCATACCGTCCTGGTCTGTATCTGTGGGGCAGGGTTTGCTGATAAGGGTAGGCCAGGCATTCCAGTCACTACCCGCATTTGCTGGCTTGTTATCATCCTGCGTATCAATGATGCCATAAACATCGCCACTTCCGGCTCCTGTGTGTGATGCTTTGCCGTAGCGGGTGTCATATACCATTAGTGTGTCCACCCAGTCGCGTGATAGCGAAGCCCCGGCATATTTTAAAACTTTATCATAAGCTGCTTCGGCGGTATGTGTAGTTGTGTAAACAAAATCAATGGGCGCAGAAATCTTCATCGTATCTTTTGTGACATCGGTAAACAAATAATCGTTGGTTGAATTAGATATCTGTGCATAAATACCATTTGTCCAGTTATCGGCAGTAACATTGCTGTAGCCATTGATGTAATTTCCGTTTACGAAATATTTTCCCCATACATGAAGCATCGGGGCGAATGCCGGGTAGGTTTCGCAATACGCAGTGGTACGTATGCCGATAGCTGCGATGCGATAAGGGATAGATCCACCTCTTTGGATGGTTCCGGGTCCCGGCTTATAATAGTTATTTACAATGTTGACCTTCATACCTTCCCCGCCATAGCAGCCGTTTCCGCCCCAATTGTAAATGACATTGTTGCGCATATCCATACGTTCGTCGGTTTGGGTTGTGGCACGCGGGCCAAGACGAGGTGCACGGCTGTCGTGGTGACAAATCAGGTTGTGGTGGTAGCTGGCTCCCGAACCACCCCAGTTACCGCCGTATCCATGGGCTCCTTTTACGTGACCGGCATTACGTAAACTCTGAGATACGATACACCATTGAACAGTCATATTTTTCATTCCATATACCGAGCAACATTCGTCAATACTCCAGCTAACCGAGCAGTGATCAACGATGACGTTTTCCTGATCCATACCTCCCAGACCATCTCCTTCATGATAAGCTACGAAGAGGTTTCCCAACCGGAAGCGCATAAAGCGGATAATAACATTGCTGGCATTGATGGTGAATGGGTAATCGGCTACGCAGATGCCATCTCCGGGGGCGGTTTGTCCTGCTATGGTTACGTACCCCGTTGAGACGCTAAGGGTAGAGGTGAGGTGTATTGTACCCGAAACGTCGAACACAATGGTTCGCTTACCGCTTTTGTTTAAAGCCCAGCGGAAGGTTCCCGCAGAACCGTCATCAGCTGTTGATGTGACGTGGTAAACTGCGCCTCCGCGTCCTCCGGTGGTATATCTGCCGAACCCTTCTGCGCCGGGAAAGGCGGGTGTTATTTCGGCCTTAACTAAAGAGATAGAGGCAAGCAGTAAAAAAGCAACTATAAAGATTCCTGATATGCAGGATTTGTGTAGAGTTGATTTAGTCATGGAGCTAGAATAATGGTTTTTAAGAATTGAAATGTGTTGATTAAAGGTGTTTGTTTTCGGTTTCCAAAGTTACATATCCCCGTTGAGTTGGTGTCTGGTAGCGACGGGTAAAGAATAGTCTTTTCTGGTATATTTTGTGGATAAATTGGTATTGGTTAAATGCTTTATAAATCACTGCGTTTTGAACTTTCTTTTCTTATTTGTTTTCTGTATCTGTAGGTCTTTGATCTTTTTCAAAAGATATTTACCCCATGCTTGTAAACAAATATTTGTTTTTTCATATATTTGCTATCTAAACACAAGAGAATGTTTGATTTAGATCGATGGCAAGAGATCTGGGTGACGATTACCCGGAATAAAATGCGCAGTATACTGACCGCTTTCGGGGTATTCTGGGGAATTTTTATGCTGGTTGTCATGGCTGGTTCAGGGAAAGGCCTTGAGAATGGCATCATGGAAGGCATTCGTGGCTTTTCGACTAACTCCTGCTTTTTCTGGACAAATTCAACTTCTGAACCTTATAAAGGCTTCCGCAAGGGACGTTACTGGAATATGAAAAACAGTGACGTTGAAATCATTCGAAGTAAAGTCTCCCATATTCAATATATTACACCGATGATCTTTGGTGGAAATTCAGCAAACAATACCGTTCACAAAGATAAAGCCGGAGCTTATAATGTTAAGGGCTTTTATCCTGTATATGATAAGATTGACCACCAACAGTTGATTTACGGCCGGTTTATCAATGATATTGATATTTATGAAAAACGAAAAGTATGTGTCATTGGACGGCGCGTTTACGAAGAGCTTTTTCAGAAAGGACAGAATCCAGTCGGAGAGTTGGTTAAGGTGAATGGGATGTACTATTGTGTGGTTGGAGTAATAAATCCGATTACTATGATTGGAATCAACGGCCCGATGGAAGAGAGTGTTATTTTACCATTTACCACCATGCAACAGGCTTACAATTATGGTGATAAAATACACTTACTCTGTATAACTGCAGAAGATGATTACAAGGTGAGTCTGATTGAGGACCAGATTAAGACCGTACTGAAAGAGCAACATAGTATTTCTCCGACCGATAGCCAGGCTGTGGGGGGCGTTAATCTGGAGAAACAGTTTACGATGTTCCATTATCTGTTTTTAGGTATTTCGATCCTGGTTTGGATTGTAGGATTGGGGACGCTATTTGCTGGTATTGTCGGAGTGAGTAATATCATGTTGGTAACAGTAAGGGAACGAACCAAGGAGATAGGAATACGAAGGGCCCTAGGGGCTAAACCGCGCGTTATTATCAGTCAGATTATCAGCGAAAGTCTTATTCTGACTTTGTTGGCCGGGATGTTGGGTCTTTGTTTAGGTGTCGGGTTGCTCACTGTTGTCGATTCGATTCTGACCGCGACGCGGGAAAATACTCATGAAGGCACATTCTTTGCGCATCCGCAGGTGAGTTTTTGGTCGGCAATTCTGGCATTGGTTATTTTGGTTTTTGCGGGAATAATCGCCGGTTTTATTCCTGCCTGGAGAGCTTTGCAGATTAAGGCCATTGATGCTATACGTGAAGAATAAACGAATCCATTTCCTAAAATCATAAATCTTATATGAAACGGGCATACACTAATATTCACCAGGGTGTATGGCATTGTTTGCGAATTCGATCTGAAGGTAAAACAAAAATAAATATTGACGTATGAAAAAAGTATTCAGGATCCTGCTTATAGTCATAATAGCAGCGGCTTTTATCGGGATATTCGTTTTCCTGTGGAAAAAATCACAACCGGCTAAAGAGGTTTTTGAGATTGTAAAGCCTAAAATCGGAAACGTGGAGAAGAAAACTGTAGCTACCGGTAAGGTGGAGCCCCGCAATGAGGTGCTTATTAAGCCCCAGATTTCCGGTATTGTTGCCGAAATTTACAAGAAAGCGGGCGATATGGTTAAGGTAGGGGAGGTGATTGCCAAGGTGAAAGTCATTCCGGAGATGGGAGCGCTGACTTCAGCCGAATCGCGGGTTAATCTGGCCGTCATCTCCAAAGACCAGGCCAAAGCAGATTATGATCGTCAGAATACCTTATTTAAGAAAGGTATAATTTCAAAGGATGACTTTGAAAAGGTTGACGCAACATACAAGAAGGCGATGGAGGAGCTCGAAAATGCAAAAGAATCTTTGCAGATCGTCCGCGATGGTATCTCCAAACGTTCGGCCAAATACAGCACAACTCAGCTAAAGGCCACTATTTCAGGTATGATCCTTGATATTCCGATTAAAGTGGGAAATTCAGTGATTCAGGCGAATAACTTCAACGAGGGAACCACTATCGCTTCGGTTGCCGATATGGGGAATATGATTTTCAAGGGGAAGATTGATGAAACTGAAGTTGGTCGGGTACGTGAGGGTATGCCTATTTCGCTGACCATTGGAGCTTTGCAGGATAAACGGTTTGATGCGGTATTGGAGTATGTTTCACCGAAAGGAGTTGAGGAGAATGGAGCGATTTTGTTTGAGATAAAAGCCGCTGCAAAGATTCCTTTAGGTGTATTCGTACGCGCCGGATATAGTGCTAATGCCGAGATTATCCTGGGGAAACGGGAAAAGGTGATGATTATTCCGGAAAGTACCGTGGAATTCAGTCACGATTCCGCTTTTGTTAATATTCTTAAAGAAGAAAAGCCGGAGCAGAAGTTTGAAAAGAAGAATATCAAAATCGGTATGTCGGACGGAATTAACCTGGAGGTGGTTTCGGGACTTTTGATGAAAGATAAGTTGCGTGGAAATAAGATAGAGAAACTTAAGGTGCAAAACAGATAAATGAAAAGGTTTATGTCATTCAATTCAAAAGGAGTTTGTCTTGTTGTTGGATTTCTAATGGTATCGCTGTTGAGTTATGGTCAGGAAAAATGGACTTTGCAACAGTGTATTGATTATGCCATGTCTCACAATATTCAAATAAAGCAAAAGACCATTGATAAAGAGTCCGCGGAGATACAGTTGCATACGTCGAAGATGAGCCGGTTGCCTGATTTGAGTGGGGGGGTGAATCAGAGTTTTGATTTTGGCCGTTCCTTAAACAGGAGTAATAATATTGTGGATAACAGTCAATCGGCTTCAACAGGATTCAGTCTGAGCTCAAATACTCCGATTTTTACCGGTTTCCGGATTACTAACCAGATTAAGGCTAATGAGTGGAGTGTAAAAGCCGCGATGGCTGACCTCGATAAAGTAAAGGAAGATATTTCCCTGAATATTGCCTCCTCTTTTTTGCAGATTCTTTACAACCGTGAGATCTATAAGGTGGCCAAAGAGCAGATCGTTTTGAATAAAGAGTTGGCAGAGCGAGCCAAAGAGCGGGTAAAAGCCGGTAGTGCTGCCGAATCGGAGGTCTCGGAAGCCAATGCTACGTTAGCTGTAAAAGAGAGTGATGCCACGACTGCATATACAAATTTACAATTGTCTTTAGTTGATTTAGCTCAATTGCTGGAGCTTGATCAGGTAAAGGATTTTGATGTAATAGAACCTCAAATAGACAGTCTGATGTTGGTCGGCTTGTCCAATATAACCGATGCAGAGCTTATTTTTAATCAGGCTTTAGGAACCCGTCCATCTGTTAAAGCGGCAGAATCCCGGTTTGAACAGAGTCGGAATAATCTGGCAATTGCACGTTCCGGGTATTTCCCGTCTTTGAGCTTCGGAGCCTCCTACAGTAATGGTTATTATCATACCTATAATTCGGTTAATCCGTCTCTCTCAGACCAGCTAAATCAAAATAGCCGCCGCACATTGGGCTTTTCACTCTCTATTCCGATATTCAATCGTTTTGAGACCAAAGATCAGGTGAAACAGGCTAAGAACAATATTATCCAGCAGCAACTGGCTCTTGAAAGTGTCAGGAAGACCCTTCGTAAAGACATTCAGCAAGCTTATTATAATGCAGTGGCTTCGCGGGATAAGTACAATGCTTCCCGAAAATCGGTAGAGGCCTCACAAGTGGCTTTTCGATTTGCCTATGATAAGCACAGTGCCGGAAAGGCAACTTCCTACGAGTATAACGAAGCCAATAACCGCCGTTTGAAAGCTTTGTCTGAGGAAATTCAGGCAAAATATGAGTTGGTATTCCGGTGTAAGATTCTGGATTTCTATATGGGAAAACCGTGGTTGAATTAAACTTAATCGTTGATTTATCGGAAGATAAACAAGGGAAAGCTTGTGGGTGAGCCGGAATATTTGTAATTTTGCACGCTTTTCGTAATCTCTGACAGGAAAAAGAGTTACCTGTGTATATTGCGTTTCGTCAAACATTTTAATTCAATAACAAAATGGACTTTATTAAAATTGCCGAACAGGCATTTGAAAGCGGTAAAGAGCATCCTAAATTTAAAAGCGGTGACACTGTAACAGTGGCTTACCGTATTAAAGAGGGTAACAAAGAGCGTATCCAGGAGTATCGTGGTGATGTAATCCGTATCTCTGGTCACGGTCAGAACAAACGTTTTACAGTTCGCAAAATTTCTAACAACGTTGGTGTTGAGCGTATTTTCCCGATCAACTCTCCGTTCATTGAAAGCATCACTGTTAACAAAGTGGGTAAAGTACGTCGCGCTAAGCTGTACTACCTCCGCGCTCTTACTGGTAAAAAAGCAAGAATCAAAGAAAAAAGAGTGTAATCTGTTTTCTGTATTCAAAAAGTACAAAGGCTTCCTGATTTTTCGGGAGGCCTTTTTTATTTTTATATGGGGAGTGCGACTAAAAGTCGTATCCCCAATAGTAAAAACAAAAAAAAGCAGAACTCAGTAAAGAGTCCCGCTTTTCAGTCTTATCGTGGAAGTATGATTAAGCGTTTTTTGCTTTTTCTACGATAGCAGCAAATGCTTCCGGGTGGTTCATGGCCAAGTCGGCCAAAACTTTACGGTTGATGTCGATGTTAGCTTTGTGCAAAGCGCCCATCAATTTAGAATAAGACATACCGTTTACGCGTGCAGCTGCGTTGATACGTTGGATCCACAATGCGCGGAAGTTGCGTTTTTTCGCTTTACGGTCGCGGTAAGCGTAAGTCAAACCTTTTTCCCAGGTATTCTTAGCTACGGTCCAAACGTTTTTTCTTGAACCAAAGTAACCTCTGGTTAATTTCAGAACTTTTTTTCTTCTTGCTCTTGAAGC
The DNA here is from genome assembly GCF_022808675.1 of Parabacteroides sp. FAFU027. NCBI lineage: Bacteria > Pseudomonadati > Bacteroidota > Bacteroidia > Bacteroidales > Tannerellaceae > Parabacteroides > Parabacteroides sp. FAFU027. The sequence goes on along the minus strand of NZ_JAKZKV010000007.1, from coordinate 286,534 downwards.
AACGTGATTTACTGATCTAGGCATAATTTTTGATGTTGTGAATGTTAGCGCCACCTTCGCGGTGAACTTTTCAGGCTAAAGTCATTCGGTTAAATAAAAATCCTTTTAAAAATTGCTTTTAATGTCGGAGATTATTTCAATCTCAGCAACAGTTTAACGTTGTTTACGTCAGCTGGGTGAACTAAACCATCCTGAGTAAGATTTCTCTTCTGTTTGTTGGTTTTTTTAGTCAGAATGTGACGTTTAAAAGCATGTTTTCTTTTGATTTTTCCTGATCCGGTAAGGGTGAACCTTTTTTTGGCACCGGAATTAGTTTTCATCTTAGGCATTTTTTCTCAGTGTTTATTTATTAGTAAATATAGAAATGTCGCGTCTCCGCGATTTGCTTTTGCTCGTTATTCCGCTTTGGGCTTTTCAGCAACAGGAGCTGCCGGTTTTGGTTTTTCAGCTGCTTTCTCTTTTTTCTTCGGTGAAAGCATGATGATCATGCGTTTACCTTCGAGTACCGGCAACTGATCCACTTTTGCGTAATCTTCAAGTTCGTTGGCAAAACGAAGCAGTAAAACTTCTCCCTGCTCTTTGAACAGGATAGAGCGTCCTTTGAAGAATACGTAAGCTTTTACTTTAGATCCTTCTTCGAGGAAGCTTTTCGCATGTTTCAGCTTGAAGTTGTAGTCGTGGTCGTCAGTTTGAGGTCCGAAACGGATCTCCTTAACAACGATTTTGGTGGATTTAGCTTTCTGCTCTTTCTGTTTCTTCTTTTGCTGATACAGAAACTTCTGATAATCCATGATTCTACAAACAGGGGGAACCGCTGTCGGGGATATTTCTACCAGATCCAGCTCAAGGTTTTCAGCCATTTTAAGTGCTTCCTGTACAGGGTACACACCTTGTTCTATGTTTTCACCTACAAGACGAACCTCTTTTACACGAATAAAGTTATTGATTCTGTGTTGGTCCTTTTGTTTGTCTTTTAGTCTGTCCTTTTGTCTATTGTCTATTCTCATTAATAGAAAAATTTCCTCCTTTTACGTTTGTTTATTTGTTGGTATCAGATCAATGAAAAGGTTGTATTAATCCGAAAAACAGCGCAAAAGTAGTAATATTTACGGAATTAGCACTATGTTACGGTGCTTTTGTTTGTGGTTTTTGATTCAATTTTTGTTGAATGCTGAAAAAATGAAAAACGGAAGAGCGAATATATCGCTCTTCCGTTGATATTTAGGGGTAAATTGTTTCAAACCAAAGAATTACCAGCTGGTCATCTGGCGTTCCACTTCAGCTGTGATTTCAGCAGCGAAATCAGCCACTTTCAGTGTTCCTTTATCGCCTTCACCTTGCTTGCGAACTGATACTTCGCCGTTTTCGGCTTCTTTCTCACCCACAATTAAAAGGTAAGGAATACGTTTCAACTCGTTGTCGCGGATCTTACGGCCGATCTTCTCGTTACGGTCGTCCACTATAGCGCGGATGTCCTGTTGAGCCAGTTCGTTAGCCACTTGTTGTGCGTAATCGTTGAATTTTTCACTGATCGGCAGGATAACTACCTGATCCGGAGTTAGCCATAACGGGAACTTACCACCGGTGTGCTCGATCAATACGGCTACGAAGCGTTCCATCGAACCGAATGGTGCGCGGTGAATCATCACCGGACGGTGTTTCTGGTTGTCAGAGCCGTTATATTCCAGTTCGAAGCGTTCTGGCAGGTTGTAGTCCACCTGGATGGTTCCCAGCTGCCAACGGCGACCGATTGCATCTTTCACCATGAAGTCCAGTTTCGGACCGTAGAAAGCAGCTTCACCCAATTCCACGCGGGCGTTTAATCCTTTTTCCTGACAGGCTTCCACGATCGCACGCTCTGATTTTTCCCAAACTTCATCCGAGCCAATGTATTTCTCTTTGTTGTTAGGATCACGGAGTGAGATTTGCGCTTCGAAGTTTTTGAAATCCAATGCGCCAAAGATGATGAAGATAATATCCATCACTTTTTGGAACTCCTCTTTCAACTGGTCAGGGCGGCAGAAGATGTGCGCATCGTCCTGAGTAAAGCCTCGTACCCGTGTCAAACCGTGCAACTCGCCACTTTGCTCGTAACGGTAAACGGTACCGAACTCAGCATAACGCAAAGGCAGGTCTTTGTATGAACGGGGAGCGGTTTTATAGATTTCGCAGTGGAATGGACAGTTCATCGGTTTCATCAGGAATACTTCATCTTCTTCCGGAGTCAAAATCGGTTGGAATGAATCCTTGCCATATTTTGCCCAGTGGCCTGACGTTTCCCAAAGTCCTTTTAATCCGATGTGCGGAGTCATGATCTGTTGATATCCGAAACGTTTCTGAATACGTTTCAGGAAGTCTTCCAGACGGCTGCGAAGAGCTGTTCCTTTAGGTAACCACAATGGTAAACCTTTACCTACCGCTTCAGAGAAAGCGAAAAGCTCGAGTTCTTTACCGATTTTACGGTGGTCACGTTTTTTCGCCTCTTCAAGCAGTGCCAGATATTCATCCAGCATCTTCTTTTTAGGGAAAGTGATACCGTAGATACGGGTCAGCTGTTTGCGTTTTTCATCACCACGCCAGTATGCTCCGGCCAATGCCATCAGTTTAACGGCTTTGATCGGAGAGGTGTTAGGTAAGTGAGGTCCGCGGCAAAGATCGGTAAACGAACCTTGTGAATAGGTGGTAATAGTACCGTCTTCAAGTTCGGAGATCAGCTCGGTTTTGTACACCTCACCACGATCGCCAAACATTTTCAATGCATCTTCTTTTGAAATTTCCTGACGTACGATCTCCTGCTTTTGAGTGGCAAGCTCCAGCATTTTCTTTTCGATTTTTTCGAAGTCGCTGTCTCGAAGCGGCTGTTCGCCTGAATCTACGTCGTAATAGAATCCGTTTTCAATAGCCGGACCAATACCGAATTTAATATGAGGATAAAGCTCTTGCAAAGCTTCAGCCATCAAGTGAGCAGAAGAATGCCAGAAAGCGTGTTTAGCTTCAGCATCGTCCCATTTGAATAACTTGATTGAACTGTCAGCGTTTACCGGACGGCTCAGATCCCATTCTTCTCCATTGATGCTGGCTGCCAGTACATCCTGAGCCAGGCGCGGACTGATGCTTTCGGCTACTTGCAGAGGAGTTACGCCTGCTGCAAATTCGCGGTTTGATCCATCCGGAAAAGTTATTTTTATCATCTTGATAATCTCCTGATTGAGTGTTATTAATTTTGGAGTGCAAAAATACGATTTTTCTGTATAGTCCGGCTACTTTGGTTTGCGAAAATTGAGTTCACAAATGGGATTGGCTTTGCAATGTTAAGCTGCGCTGATATTGTGGATATTTCTGAGGTGTTTCATGTTTTGGCATTTACTATTAACTCAGAGCTCTAGAGGTCGGGTTTGTGAAATTACTGTTGAACTCTGTGCTTTTCTCTGTTAGTTACCTAAGATTAAGAAGGTCTCAAAATGCAATATTGTTTCGTTTTCATGATTTGCTTTTCAGAGGTTGCGAAAGAGGAAAGAGAAAAATCAATAAGTGGTATATACTTGTAAGAGTCTAAAGTTGGAGGGGCTTTGTTTTGATAGTGCGGATTTTTGTGTGTGATATATTGTTGTGGAGTGGGGTGTTTTGGCGATAATTCGTAGGGAATTGTGTTGTATTTGTGTTAGAAACCGTTTGAAAAATCAATTAACAATTAGCTGACTATCAGTTGTTTAGTTGGATTTGTTTTCGTGACTTTATGGATACCAAACACATAGAGTACGATGAAACAATACCCAACCAACCTTACCGATAGCCAGTGGAGCTTAATTGAAGGCGTTTTCAACAACAAACGCCCTCGAAAACATAAATTGCGAGATATACTCAACGCAATCTTCTATTTGCTTAAAACAGGGTGTCAATGGCGAATGCTCCCTTTTAATTTTCCGCCGTGGCAGACAGTGTATTACTATCTTACGGTTTGGAGGCATAATGAAACCATTGACAGAATACACGAACTCCTTCGTGATAAAGTACGCCAAAAAGCCGGTCGGGAAAAATCCCCAAGCCTTGGTTTAATAGACAGCCAATCCGTCAAAACAACCCGCAGTGGCGGTATTTGTCGTGGAATAGATGGTGGCAAGAAAACCAAGAGACGCAAAAGACACATAATTGTTGATACTTTGGGATTACTTTTGGCCGTGGCTGTGCATGCTGCAAAAGAGCACGATAGCAAGTCTGCACCAAAAGTACTCGCTCTTTTAAAAAATCGATTTGACAGACTCGTCAAGATTATTGCAGATGGTGGCTATCCTGGTGAACTAATCGAATACACCAAATCTAACTTTAAGCTCATTCTGGAAATAGTCTTACGTAAAGACGATTCTCCTAAATTTCAGGTTATACCTCAAAGATGGGTAGTAGAAAGAACTTTTTCTTGGTTTGAAAGTAATCGAAGACTGTCTAAAGACTTCGAGTTTAGAACTGACACCAGTGAAACTATGATTCGTTTAGCTATGATAAAACTTGTGCTGAATAGACTTTAACTTGACTTTTGAGACAGTTTCTTAATGTGTAGCCTGAAAATCTACGGCTATCTCTTCTTAACTGTAGAGCATCTCTAGAGGGTCTCTAGAGCATCATCGGAGTGTCTGTAGAGGATGAGCGGAGCTAGCTGTTTTAAATACCCTGAAAGCGCTAATCTGGAAGATTCGTATTTATATCCAGCTTGTTTTCTAACCGCGAAAGCGGCATCAAGAAATGGGGATATCATTACTAATGATAACGTATGATGGATATCCGGATATTTCTCTAATCCACTTTTCGAAGTATATATTATGGTGTGGTGCGCCTAATGCAGAGTGGTATTGTTCATATTTCTACAAATATCAGGGTGCTCTACCTATTATCAGCATGAGACGGGACAGAGTCCCGTAATATTTGTAGAAAAAATTGAATCTCCAGAAAACAAAGGTGTAGAGTACCATAATATCAGAGGTGACTGGATTTATAGGTAGTTATCCGGAATATTCATTTAACAATTTTACCCACATCGTCCGTAGCAGAGTTACCGTTTATTTTGTGCTGTCGCAATCCAAACCGCCTGCTATGTATGTCAGATTTCTTGCTTTTTTAACGACAGCCTATCTTTTCTTCAGAAAATATTTCATTTTAGCAATAACATAACCCGTTAAATCGTTTTACCTTTGCATTTGCAAAATCAAAATCTACATGTTGAAAAAGATTATGTCTTCTCTCCGGTTATACTGGACAAAGCTAAAAGCGTGGCGGGTGAAACGAAGAGCCCGTTTTCGTACTCTACCCTGGTATCGCAAGATTGCCAATCTGATTATCTCCTTTCTGGTACTTTTTTTGCTCTATCTTTTCTTAGTTGATATAAACTTTTTGTGGCTGTTTGGTAAATCGCCCAGTATGAAGAGTATCAAGGATCCTAACCAGAGTGTCGCTTCGCAGATTATCAGCGCCGATGGAAAGGTGATTGGTAAATATTTCCACGAGAATCGTATGCCGGTGGAGTATAACGAGATTTCACCGATGTTGATCAAAGCTCTGATTTCAACGGAAGATGAGCGCTTTTACAGTCACCATGGTGTGGATTTTAAAGGTATTTTTGCAGCGGCCAAAGATGCTATGCATGGGCGTAGTCGCGGGGCTAGTACCATTACCCAGCAGTTGGTCAAGAATATGTTTAAGACGCGTAAGCAGTATTCTACCGGAATTTTTGGCTATATCCCAGGCATAAAACTATTGGTTGCCAAGACGAAAGAATGGACTACAGCGGTTAAGATAGAAATGTTTTACTCGAAGGATGAGATTCTGACGATGTATCTCAATACCGTTGACTTTGGAAGTAATGCATACGGAATCAAAACTGCCGCTAAAACTTTCTTCAAAACAACTCCGTCTAAACTAACGACGGAACAGTCTGCTACGCTGGTTGGCTTGTTGAAAGCGACCACATCTTACAGCCCGATTTTACACCCCAAACGTTCTATGGAACGCCGGAATGTTGTGTTGGATAATTTGCTTAGTCATAATGTAATAACAGCACGGGAGTGCGACTCTCTGAAGCAGTTGCCGATTAAGCTGGATTATAGCATTGAGCAGGCTTTCGACGGTGACGCCCTGCACTTCCGGTCTTATCTGGCCAAAGAGCTTGAGGGTTGGTGTAAGCAAAATGGTTATGACCTCTATTCTGACGGGTTGAAAATTCACGTTACCATTGATACGCGTTTGCAGAAATATGCCGAAGAGGCGGTGGATAAGCAGATGCGACGCGTGCAAAAACGTTTCAACGAACACTGGCAGGGACAAAACCCATGGCAGGATGAGAACCATCAGGAGATTCCTAGTTTTATTGAGGATATAGCCAAAAGAACAGAGTATTATCGTGCGCTTAAGACGCGTTTTGCGAATAACATGGATTCGGTTCATGTTTACATGAACCGCCCTCACAAGATTAAGCTTTTCGATTACGAAAAAGGAGAAATTGAAAAAGAGTTGAGCCCTATGGACTCGATTCGTTACATGAATCGTTTCATGCACGCCGGTTTTATGGCGATGGAGCCGGAGAGTGGTTTTGTCCGTGCCTGGGTGGGTGACGTAAACTTTAAATACTGGCAATACGATAATGTAGGCCAGTCGAAGCGCCAGCCGGGTTCTACCTTTAAGCTCTTTGTTTATACGGCTGCGATGATGCACGGTATGTCGCCATGCGATATGATGACGGATAAACAAGTTTCATGGCCTTACCGTGAAAATGGTGAAGATAAGATGTGGAATCCGCACAATGCCGATGGCCGCTTTGGGGGCTATCCGATTACACTTAAGAATGCTTTTGCCCGGTCTATTAACTCTATTGCCGTGCAGTTGGCACAACAGGTCGGACTGAAAGATATCGTGAAATATGCCCACTTGATGGGTATTAAAACGCCGCTTGAAGAGATTCCGGCTTTGTCGTTAGGTGCTTCGGATGTCTCTCTGTTAGAGCTGGTGAATTCTTACTGTACAGTGGTAAATGAAGGTAATTACCATGAGCGGGTGTTGGTGACTTCCATCGAAGACCGCGACGGTAATGTGATTTATACTTACAAACCGGTGGTGCGTCCTGCGATTCCTTATGAAGATGCCTGGTTGATGCTGGAGTTGCTGAAGGGCGGTCTTACCGAGCCGGGCGGAACCACACAGGCTTTGTGGGAGTGGGATCTCTTCAAATGGAATACCGATTTCGGAGGTAAAACCGGAACGTCTTCCAATCACTCTGATGCCTGGTTTGTCGGCGTAACGCCGAAATTGGTAGGAGGTGCCTGGGTAGGAGGAGAACATCGCGCGGTTCACTTCCGGACTGGTAGTCTGGGTGAAGGTAGTAAATCTGCATTGCCTATATTTGCTATGTTTATGGAAAAGGTGCTTGCTGATCCTGCCTTAGCGCAGTATCGGGGTAAATTCCCGGCTAAGCCTAAGCAGACCATTACCCGTAACTATTCCTGTCACACTTATATGCAGCGTTCGTCTGCGTCCGATTCCCTGGAATCAACCGAAGGTATAGAGCCTATGCCTGATGCGGAGCAGCCTGCTGAAGAGACTCCGGCTGAACCTACAGAATAAGAAAATATTCCGAAATAAATGAAGGGCGCGATTTCAAATCGCGCCCTTTTTTTTGTAGTGCGCCCGGCATGGTCGTTAACTAGTCGGTGTAAGTCCGCTATGAGCTTGGTAGTAGGAATCATTAGCCAAAGGCAAGGGTGTCGTGGGTGACTGCGAATCTAAAGGAAGCCGGCGGCAAAGTCTTGGTCTGACGAACAGAAACTGCATATAAGGCTAACAGAGGGCGGATGAGTTTGCTACACAAAACAAAGTCCTATACTACCCGCCCCCTTTGGAGTAAATGCAGCAGGTATATGAGATGAAAGCTAACGATCTTACCCGGGGAGACCTGATTGGACACGTTTCGTAAAACCCTCGGAACAACACCGGCAGTGATGTCGGTCTGAGCAGTCAGGAGTCAGCAGAGGCCATAGTACCCGTGTATCGAGGGGAAGGGCTGAACATTAACCGGATTAAATGAAGCCAAGTCTAGAAAGATATGTAGACAGCAGTCAACTCCAGTTGAAGGAGACTACCGTATGATAGATAGGCTGGAAGCCGAAGGGTAATATGGAGTGCCGAGTATCAATCTGCAACCACATCAGGCGATCCAGACAAGATTTGTTGGAAAGAATCTTGTCAAGTTTAATGAACCGCCGTATGCCGAACGGCACGTACGGTGGTGTGGGAGGTCGAAACGGGAACTAATCCCGTTTCTCCTACCCGATTCCTTCTTCTAATACCATCTTACCCGTCATCTTTGAGATGAAATAAATTAAACTGAATATCCGGATATTCACCTAAGCCGCTAGACGAAACACATATTACGGTGCGCTGCACCTAAAGCTTGTTGGTGTTATCCATATTGCTGCAAATATTTTGGTGCTCAGCACCAAACATCAGCATGAGAAGGGGTAGAGCCCAGTAATATTTGTAGAAAAAATTGAATCCCGGGAAAACAAAGGAACAGAGCACCGTAATATCAGATTTCGATTGGAGCTATAGGTGGTTATTGGGATATTCATTAAATTAATTTCTCTGGCAATCATACCATTCACACTCTTCCTCTCTTTAACTTCTTTCACGTACTCTAAACCTCAAAATGCAAGATTCCACACAAATACGATAGTGCAAGTCTGCTTTAAGGTACTCCTGGCGGAATCAGTGACTGTCTGTTTGTGTGTTGTTCTGAGGTTGTTACGTAGTTGATTATACTTTTTTCTTTCATTGTTTTCAAAACATATATGTAACATCGGAGAAAGGCTTTTGTTGGAAAGGGAGATTATATGCTCTTTTTCTAAAGGCAGGATAGGAAACGTTAATAAGAAGAGGTAGGGCGATTTTGTCGTTTTATTGAAGGGGTAACTTCAAAGCCACCCCCTCAATAGTCAATGCTTTGCCCTTAATAGCCCGGTGGTAGATGTGGCAATTTATGGCGTCTGGATTTCAGGGGATGGTGGCCTAAAGTGTGTTGCTATTAATCCTTTTGCGGGAAGCAAGGGTTGGTATAGAATGCTATTTAAGTATATGGATTGATGTGTTATGTGAAAATTGATGGCATTTTCACTGTTTTGTTTTGGTGTTGTAGATGAAAAATATTAAAATTGCGGTGTTTATTGTTTGTGGATATAAATTATTGTTTGTTTTTGAGGGGTTAATGAAGAATGAGAATTATAGGATGCTCCTGAGATGAGATTCAGAGGTGTTAATGAGTAATCTTAAAAGTCAAAAGGATATGAGAAGGGTAAGAAATGAATTGATAAAGAGGGTTGCATTGATTATTGCGACACTCTTGATCGGATTATTTGGTGAGGGTTCAGTAGCCCAGGCTACGACTTTTTATTCGGTAAATAATGGTGACTGGACCAATAATACATGTTGGTCGCTCACTTCCGGTGGAGTTGTGGTTGGAGCTGGTGTTTATCCAGGGGCTGGTGATGATGTGGTGCTGGAAGGTGGAAGAACCATTACTGTTTCATCTTCAGGAGCTTGTGCCGGGGTTTCGTTCGCCGGAGGGAAAAGCCAGAATACAACATTGTTAATTGGCGCAGGTGGAAGTCTGGTCGTCTCAGGAACGATAACGATTCCCCGGTCTGACGGAACGGGAACTACATATCACAATACGATTGATGTCGGAGCCGGAACCCTGCAGGCCGGAGCCATTGCGTTTACTGATGGAGGAAGCTACAATCGTCATCAGATACTAATTTCAACCGGGACTGTGACTGTGACAGGGGATATCACCACCGCTAATCAGGGAGCTAGTGCTACTATTGCTTTTTCCGGTTCAGGAACATTAAATGTAGGTGGTGCTTTTTTAACTCAAACCGTAACCGGGACACAAACCGGAGGAGCTCTGGTTGCCGGAGCGGGAACGGTAAACTACACCGGAGGTGACCAGTCCATACATGCATTTACCTATAATAATCTTACCCTTTCCGGCAGCGGAATAAAAACACTTTCTTCTTCGATGAATTCTATTTCCGGAAATCTAGTATTGGCAGGGACAGTTTCTGTTTCTACGGCTGTCGGATTGAGCATTGGCAGGGATTTCCTGATAGGGGATGGAGTCAACAGGGCGACTTTTTCGGTGATGAATCACGACCTGAGTGTGGGCGGAATATCGGATATTGCCAATAGTTCTATTTTTACGATTACTTCGGGATATGGCACGAAGACTTTTACAGGGAAGGTTATAGTGGAGGCAGGCGGTACATGGAACAACACCGGAAATGAGGATGTTTCTTATCTTGGAGGATTGGCCAACTGGGGTACTTTCAATGCCGGTACAGGGATTCAGTCTTTTGATGCTACTCCGCAAACAGTAAATGGAAATCTTTCTATTCCATACCTGACCGTTAATGGGATCACACTAACTAATCAGAATGCACTATCAGTAACGAAGCGGTTGGCTGGAACAGGAACTCTTAGTCAGACGCAAAATGCAATTTTGAATCTCGGAGACGAGATGACGATAACCAATCTTTCTGCTTCTGACCGGGAGAACACGGTTGATTTCAACGGGACGGTTTCCCAGATAGTTCCTGCATTCAATTATTATCACCTGAAGATCAGCGGTGCGCATAATACCACAAGTGTGACCCTGGCTCCGTCTGGTATTATCGGTGTGGCTGGAGTTTTCTTACCTACAGCAACTTTTCAAAGTGGTAAAAAATATGTTACTACGGGAAGTACCATTGATTTTAATGGCGGGAATCAAAACATTCCTGCTTTTAACTACAATAATCTTACATGCAGTGGGATCGGGGTGAAAACCATGAATACCAATCTGACTTTAGCGGGCAACATGAATGTCTTGTCCGGTGCAGATCTGGAAGTTTCACCTGCGGTTCGTTTGAGTGTCAGCGGATCGATAACCAATAACGGGGTCTTTGCCCTGAAAAGTAATGGAGAAAAGGGAATAGCCACATTATTGGATAACGGCCCTGTGGGTGGAAGTGGAGAATATAGGGTGGAACAATGGCTCCCGGCGGGACGTAACTGGTATATTGCTTCCCCGGTTGCATCGGCTAAGGGAGTGGTCGCTTCACAAGCCGGATATGATTTGTGGAAATATGATGAAGCTGGTGCGTCATGGCTTACAGTCTCTGACGATGAACGTTTGTTACCGTTAAGTGGGTATGTTGTCTGTAAATCCTCAGAAGAAGATGGCCAAATCATATTTTCCGGAGGTGTTTTAAATACAAATCTTTCCTCCGTTATACTGCCCCGAACGCTAAACGGTAAGTCCAAACGGGGTTTTTACCTGGCCGGGAATCCTTACCCATCCTGTGTGGATTGGGATAGTCCCAATACGATACGGAAAAATCTCCTTCCGACGATCTGGTATCGTACTAAAAGCAGTACTTTGGGGAAGTATTTCTTTGAAACTTATAATCAGGGAGTAGGGACAAATGTGAGTGGTAATGGCAATGTCTCCAGATATATACCTCCGGTACAGGCGTTTTGGGTGTTTGCGTACGAGTCGGATAATGAATTGGGGTTTCCCAATTCGGTGCGGAGTCATCCGGTAAGTAATAATTTGCGAAGTGGAGTGGTGGATGACCAGAAAATTATCCGTTTACAGGTTTCTAATGGGAAATATTCCGATGAGGCCATAGTGCGATACACTCCGATGGCGCAAAGCGGATTTGATGATCTTGACTCCTACAAAATGTCCAATGGGAATGATTCTATTCCGGAAATTTACACCTATGTCGGTGGTGAAAAGATGGTGATTAACGGTAGGCCAGAGTTTCAGGGGAGAGATAATCTGCAGCTTGGGTTCTCTACCGGGCATGCCAATGCCTATACCATCCGTATGACGGAGTTTCTGAATTTTGGCGCCGGAGTCAGGGTCTGGCTTGTAGATCATCTGTTGAATAAGATGTATGATTTGACTGATAGTACGGCCTATCACTTTTCTTCCCCGGCTATCCAGACTAAAGACCGTTTTTCCTTGTCGATTAATACAATGCCCGAAATCGCGGCAGGCGATTGTCCTGTCGATATTGATAATCTTCAGTTGTATCTTGATGCTGATAAGAGGATTGTCCTGGAAGCTGCAAAAGAGAACAATTGGTATGGATCGGTTGTGGAGGTCACAAATATGGCGGGTCAATTGCTTTGGAGAGGTAAATTGACTGAGATGAAAACAGTCCCTGTAGAGTGTTTGTCTGTAGGGGTGTACTGTGTCATTGTCCAAAATAAAAGAGGTCGTTTTATTAAAAAAGTGGTGGTCCCTTAATGGGGAATATAAAGAAAGCGGTTCTATTCATTGATTTTTTGCTATCAGTCTGGTTTTGGCTAACGATGTCAAAATGCTTTGTTGGTATTGATTCAGCTAATCTGAACAATGCGTAAATGTTTCATGTTATTTTAGTACAATACTTAACTTAAGCCGTTTTATAGAGGGTTTCTCTTTGGCCCTATTATTGTGTCTTTCTTTTATGGTAGAAAAAATGAAAAGATAAACTGTCCTTACATCAAAATAGAGAGATAGGTTTTTTGCTCACAATTTAAAGTGATGGATTGTGTGAATTTTCAATTATAAAGGGCGTAGAAGTGTATTAGTCTTTTATTCTTTTCTGAATAAAATAATAAGTGTTCTTTGATTTAGATAGATGGCATTTATTGTCAATGTGTAGTGAATATCTTTAATTAGATGTCAATTGTTTTTTTAACCTAAACTGTGATTTTAACCTAACCTAACCTAACCTGAGATGTGATTCTAACCTAACCTAAGAGGAGAGTCCTTCCTGTAAAACAACTGTTTTTATGAAAACACGTAGAAGGGGGCTTTTTTGTAATTCGACTGAAAAGCAGTGTTCCCTAAAATTTAGATTAGCCGTTAAGTTGTTGGTATTCATTTGTTTTTTTGGAGTTGGGAATAGCCGGGCGGCATTAGTTGGCCCTAATATTTCAAGTAAAGGCGTTAATTTAACCGGAGTCGGAACTGCTCAATGGTCGAATGCGGTTAGGGTTAAAGCCATTGATGGTTCTTGCGCAAAAGTGTCGTTGGATCCGTCGGAAGTATCTAATTACTTGGTTGGTAGAGGTCTGGGCTTTTCATTGCCTATGAATGCACAGATTTCAGGAATTCAGGTTACTATAGGTTATTATAGTACTACTGGGGTTTCTCGAATACAGGATAGTGAGGTGCGTTTAGTTAAAGGTGGTGTTGTAACCGGAAATAGTAAGGCGATATCCAATACGAACTGGCCTATAACTGAAACAGCTAAGACTTATGGCCAAGACTCATCTTTATGGGGGGCAACCTGGAAAGCTTCAGATATTAACAGTGTGAACTTTGGTGTTGCTTTGTCCGTGAAAAATGCAAGCACGACAGATGTAAATACGGCTTACGTTGACTATATCCAGGTTACTGTTTACTACGGTATGCCTAAGCCTACTATTCAGGCGTCTAACCTGAGTTTTTCAAATGAAACCGGTTCGAGTATGACAATAAGCTGGAAACCCGGAAACGGAACAAATATTATTGTGTTAATGAACGATATACGACAAGTCGATAGCGATCCTGTAGATTTAATCACTTATAAATCCAGTTCTACCTTTGGGGCTGGTGATCAGATTGGTATCCGTAATTTTGTTGTTTTCACTGGTGATACTCTTGTTACAAGTGTTAATGTAACCGGATTGAATTCAAGTACAATGTATTATATATCCGTTTATACATATAACTCACCATCGAGTAAAGGAAATAATACTGAAAATGTTTATATGACACCTGGGGCAACAGGTAGAAATTCAACTAAGCCTGCTTCTCAAGACTATCAGAGTGCACAAACGGGCTTTTGGAAAGATGTAAGCACATGGCAAATCTATAATGATAAAGCAAATCCACCTGGATGGGAAGCTGCAAATTCAGCGCCGGATGCAGCTTCATCTGGCAAAATAACTATTCTAAATGGTCATATTGTCACGGTATCAACAGCTATTACTGCTGATGAGGTGCAGATTAATACCGGAGGAAAGGTGACTGTAAGTTCAACCGGAAGCTGGACGATTCAAGATGGAGCGGGAACCGATCTCTCTGTTGATGGGATAGTAGAGAATTCAGGGGTTATTTTATTGAGTGGCCCTAAACAAAACTCTATCCCAACTGTCGCATTTAATAGTGGAAGTTTTTATTATCATGCGAAAAATGATGGGAATATAATTGTAGCTTCGTGGGATGTAGGTTCGACATGTTTTATTTCCGGGGTTACGACTACAGTTCCACTTGTCGGTGGTTTAAATCAATCTTTTGGGAATTTTACATGGAAATGTCCTGGACAAACAGGTGTATTTGATTTGCAAGGTAATCTGAAAACCATTAAAAAAGACTTTTCCCTGCAAAGTACCGGTTCCGGTAGCCTGTCCTTAGGTAGCATTGCAGGAGATTTGTCTATTGGCGGCAAATATATTCAGTCTGGAGGTGTTCTGTATGGTACTCAATCCGCAATAAACCGTGTGATAACAGTTGCAGGTGACTTTGCTTTATCCGGTGGTACTCTGGATTTAAACACAGGGAGTGGGGTAGATTCGTTGAAAGTTGCCGGTAACTTTAGCCATACAGGTGGCATCCTCACTGTTTCAGGGACTTCGGTTGGTAGTGGTGTAGTTTTTAATGGAACTGTGCCTCAGATTTATACATCCGGTGGAACAGTCAGTAACAAGGTTAATTATACAGTCCTGAGTGATGCTTATCTGCAAATGGGAGCCGGTGCAATTCTGTCTGGTAATGGAAATTTTTCACTTTTGCAAGGTGCTACTCTTGGAGTAACTTCACCAGAGGGGATTTCAAAAAGTGGATCAACGGGGAATGTACAGGTGGCAGGTACAAGGGCTTATACCCTTGGAGCGAATTATGAGTATAACGGAGTTAGTGCTCAGTTTACTGGAAACGGTCTGTCTCAGAGCAAAACCGGAGATGTGAAGATAAATAATGCAGCCGGAGTAAGCCTTAGCCGATCTGTAATAGTTGGTGGAAGCTTATTTGTTAACTCTGGCGCCAAATTCAGTCAGGGGGATAGTTTAATAACATTATATGGTGACTTTGTTAACCGTGGCACATTGATCAGTAGCGGCGGAGGGTTGGAAATAACTGATGTGGCGGATCAAAGTATTGAAACTTATGTTACAACAGGAACTGTATCTATGACAAAGACTGAAGGTTTGGCGATGTTCCTTGGTGATTTTAGTGCAGGAGCCTTGTTGTTAAATGGTAATGGGGGGATATTACATTTGGGGTACGATCGGAATCATTCAACCGGAAACCTTACATTAACCGCAGGTGTATTAAATGCCGGCTCAAGTACCCTTAATATTGGAGGTAACGTTACCAAAACTGGTGGAACCTTTACGGCAAATGCAGGGACGATAAATTATAGTGGTTTGGGGAACCAAACAGTAGTAGACCTTGGTTATAACCATCTGGGATTTGCCGGAAGTGGTGTTAAAACAATATCCATACCACTTATCGTTGTAGGCAATTTGTCTGTAGCATCCGGCCCGTCTTTGGTCGTAAGTCCCGGAAAAGCTCTTACTGTAACCGGTTCAATATCCAATAGTGGGGCGTTTACTCTTTCAAGTGATACAATCGATGGTACCGCAACTCTGATTGATAATGGTGTTGTTAACGGAGGTGGAGCTTTCTCAGTACAGCAATATTTACGTGTTGCCTCACGAAATTACTATATGGCATCTCCTGTTTCAGACGCAAAGGGACTTCTTGCTTCATTTATGTATTATTATGATGAACCAACTTATTCATGGCAGAATGTTATGCCAGGTGACCCTTTGGTTCCTTTAAAGGGATACATACTAAATAATAATACCAAGGGGATTGTCAATTTTAGCGGAGGACAATTTAATACAGCGGGTAAAAGTATTGTGATCAACCGGACTGCCGGTGTCTATAAGGCCGGATTTAACCTGATCGGAAATCCATATCCGTCGTATGTCGATCTGAAAGCAGCAATGCAGAGCGCGTTGGACAATGGAGATCTGGAGCCCACTATCTGGTATCGTACAAAGACGAATACCGTGCCGAGTATATACGTTTTTGAAACAGTGAATACAACTACCGGAGTTGGAACTACTGTTTCTACGGGGGTGCCTGTTACTCAATATTTGCCGCCGATGCAGTCGGTTTGGGTGAGAGTTGCATCAGGGAAAACAAGTGCTTCGATCAGTTTTACAAATGCTATGCGATCTCATACAGATCTGAAATATGCCTCTAATAGACTTAGAAGTGCAACGGTCGATGATAACCGGGTGTTGCGATTAAGGGTTTCAAACGGGGTGAATGACGACGAACTGATCTTTGTGTTTAATCCATCTGCTTCTGACGGTTATGATGCTTACGACTCAGAAAAAATGTTGACAACAAGTGCTAATGTGCCCCAGCTCTATACGGTAGTTAATGGTGTGCAATTATCGATTGACGGATTGAATAATGTATCTTCGGTAAATACGTTGCCTCTGGTGTTTTCTACCGGCGAAGCCAACAGATATACCATCAGAGCTTCCGAAATATACAACTTTGATCCGGATACTAAATTTGTATTGGTCGATAATCTGCAACAAACCAGTTATGATCTGTCATCGGGTGGTTCATATGCATTTGCAACCACAAGTGCTGTTACAACTGCTAATCGTTTTACTCTATTGGTTGACACTAAATCAAATGTAGCTACAGCATTGAATCAAACGGAGGTTTTACCTGATGTGCAGATATATGCCGATGAAAATAAACAGATCGTGGTTGAACAGAACAGCACAAAGGTAAACGGGAAAGTAATTGTTGTAAATTCGCTGGGGCAGATTGTTGTCTCAGAAAACCTGACCGAATCAGCAACTACTTTAAAGCAACGATTATTTTCGGGAGTTTATGTGGTTACAGCAACTGTTGGTAATAGGCAACTCACAAAAAAGATTACAATAAGATAGTTTTTAGGTGCTTATCTATTGGGTAAGGATTCGGGATAAATGATTCCAAAAACTAAATAAAGTGATCTTCAAAGGCCCTTGTCAGAAACCGCAGGGGCTTTTTGTTTCTGAACATAATTAAAACTCCCGTGTAGGGAAACGCAGGGGGAAGGTTCGTTTCTGAATCTGGCCGGAAAGCCGTACTTTTGCAGTCAAATGAATAAGAGTATGCAAAAGTATATTTTAGTACTGGTGATATTGATGTTGGGAGGTAAGGTGTTTGCTTTGAATCCGGTGGATGTGTATGAGGCGACGGTTAAGATAGAGAAGGACACTGCGCATGAGTATATGTGCGGACTTGCCGAGGGTGATCAACTGATCTTTTCCTGTGAGTCGGAAAGAGGAGGGAAGCTGGAAAAGATAGAGGTGCTGGAGTACCCTTCATCATTGAAATTTTCAGATTACCTGACTTCCGAAGTAAAGCCCAAAACGATTACCATAACAAGTACCGGCATTTATCTTTTCCGTTTTACCAATGCAGAGAAGAAACCGAAGGTATTTCGCTATAAAATTCAGCGTATTCCGGCCGGAGAACAAACGGTTCGTTTTAACCCGACGGTTTACTGGAAGACAGCAACCGATACTGTTTGGTATAACGATGGCCAGCAATCAACGACTGTAACCGATACTGTAATTCATAACCTGACCGATCGGTTGGTTAAAGTACACTCTAAAATGAACAGTGGAGGCAATCGGACTTCTTTCAGCTTTACATTGCCACAGGGTACTATTGCATATAGCTACTATGTGGGAGTGAATCAGTCCGGTAGTAAAGCCTTTGCTGATGCCACCGGAAGTTTGCTTCGCTCTACCAGTCCTTTTATTTCAAAGATACCCGGGTATGGTCCGCTGGCTGCCCTGGCTATGAACGGGACTTCCTTCCTAACTACGCTGGTAAGCGGCGAGAGTGTAAAGTATTGGATTGCCGACGCGTTAAACGGAAACCTGTTTAACGTGGAAAAGCCCTTTAAATACATTAAATATGCCGAGGTGGTAAATGATTTTTCCCGCATGACTGCTCCGCTTAAAGGAACATACTTTATCTGCCTGCAAAATGAAAATAAGCTCCAGTCGATTGATGTGACCCTAAAGGTGACGGCAGTTGCACTACGCCAGAAAAAAATAATACGTCCGATTCGTAAATTCAGGCTGGAAAGCAAAAGTGAACCTTATTTGAAGAATTGATTACGGGCGAATTTATTACCACTCTGACTTGGTGTCTTTTCTCCCTTAGGATATACCTACATTTAGCGATTATACGCTTGTCGGATCGGATAACTATAACGACATAGGCACAAAAGATACATAGGATTTCCATAGAAATTCTATTGTGTTCGATGTGTCTATGTGGTTTTGTCGTTTTGTATCAGTGAAAAGTTGTTTAGACTGAATTTGTATTTTGTAATCTCTGGCTGGCAAAAGTGAAGTTTTTGCTAAAAAAAGAGGCTTGATATACCTCATTTTGACATATTTGGATTACATTTGCGCGATTTTATCAGCGACATTGTATTAAGAACACTTAACGGCTTGATTCTGAGAATTCAGGTGTCTGGTGTTTTATTTTCGGAAAGTGATTATTTTCAGTAGTTTATCTTTCTGGGCGTGTCGTGTTGTTCATTGACATCGTAGCAATTGAGACAAGGCATTTGATTCGGACTTCCTTTAAACGTTAGAAACAAGGGAGATGTTCGGTGATTCCTGATATTTTTCAGTTACCGGATAATCTACAGACAGTGTTTCCTAGATTTGCATATTCCTTCCCGGCGAAGTGATCGTTCGCCATTCGATAAATTCGACTTCTAAGTACTATTTTCCCGCATAACTTCATTCAGTAAAATAAATAACACATATTCTTTTCTCGAATATTGCCGTATCTCATTGAATACGATAAAAATAACCCTGAATTAATCTAAGCTTGAAGCATCAACGCATATCGGTGTGGAAGGCTGTCTTTTAAATTTTATATATTATCATAATGGGAAATGTAGCAGTTTTAGTCTTGCTGATTTTAGGTGTCGCGTTTGCGTTCATCGCGATTGGCATTGGGAAAATTTTCGGCATCCATTCGACGAATCCCGAGAAAGGCGAACCCTATGAGTGTGGAATTGTGACCGAGGGTGTGACCTGGGTACAATTTAACGTGGGGTATTACCTTTTTTCGCTGGTATTCCTGATTTTTGATGTCGAAATCGTGTTCTTGTACCCATGGGCTACCGTCTTGAAAGAGCTTGGTATGTTTGCGTGGGTTGAACTCGTTTTATTCTCTTTGTTCCTGTTCCTGGGACTTTTGTACGCATTTAAAAAGAAAGCTTTAACATGGATGTAAAGAAAGATTTTCTCCCCGACTTCCCGGGCGAGGCTTATAAAGATGATTCTGGCAAAACCAGCTTCATTGTAACCAGCGTGGACGCTATTGCCAACTGGGGACGAAGCAACTCTCTCTGGCCGCTTTCATTCGGTACCAGCTGTTGCGCAATTGAGATGATGAGTACCGTGTCGGCAAAATACGACTGGTCACGATTCGGATTCGAGGTAATGCGTGCCAGCCCCCGCCAGTGTGACCTGATCATCGTTTGTGGTACGATTACCTACAAAATGGCTCCGGTATTGAAACGTCTGTATAACCAGATGCCCGAACCGCGCTATGTAATCGCGATGGGTGCTTGTGCTATCTCCGGTGGTCCTTTCTGCAAACACTCTTATTCTGTAGTAAACGGTATTGACAAATTCCTGCCGGTAGATGTCTATATCCCCGGATGTCCTCCACGCCCTGAAGCATTGATTCACGGGATGATGTCATTGCAGAAAAAGGTGATGCATTCGAAAGCTTATGTGATTGAGAAACCTAAAAAAGATGAGACAGCGGAGTAATCCTCCCGGTGTTTTATTTCAATAATAATATTGTATGAACAAAGAAGAATTAAAATCATATCTGACCCAGGCCTTCCCGACGGCAACTGTGGGCGAATCATTCGATTTTCCTCAGATGTACGTAACGAAAGAGGAGCTGTTGGCTGTGTGTGAAAAGCTGAAGGATTCTCCCGAGACAAAGTTCGACTTCTTGTTTTGCGAAACTGCCATCGACTGGAAAGATCGTTTTGAAATGGTTTACCACCTTTCATCGACTACTTACCGCCACGACATGGTAATGAAAGTAACGCTTGAAGACCGCGACAACGCAGAAATTCCTTCCGTTTACTCTTGCTGGAAAGCGGCAGAGTATTTCGAAAATGAGATATTTGACCTTTTCGGTATCAAATTTACCGATCACCCATTCCTTCGCCGCATGATTCTGGGCGATGACTGGAAAGGTTATCCCCTCCGGAAAGATTATGTACATATTAACCTTGATGATACTCTTTAATCATAGATATGGAACCAATTAAAAATTATATTCCCGGAGAAGAGAAGACTGAAGAGTTTGTGGTAAATATTGGTCCGCAGCACCCGTCAACACACGGTGTACTTCGTTTCCAAACCACCCTTGACGGTGAAACCATCAAAGATCTGGTGCCCGTCATCGGATACATTCACCGCGGAATCGAAAAAATGACCGAATCTCTCGGTTACAAACAATCCATTTACCTTACCAGCCGTTTTGACTACCTGTCGGCCCACATGAACAACCAGGTTTGCTGTCTGGCTATCGAGAAAGCGCTTCAGGTAGAAGTGCCCGAACGTGCCAAAATGCTTCGCGTATTGATGTGCGAGCTTCAGCGTCTGGCTTCACACGAATTGTGGTGGGGATCATGTAGTATGGACGTGGGTGCGGTAACACCGTTCTTCCTCGCGTTCCGTGACCGTGAGCGTATCCTCGATATTTTCGAAGAGACTACAGGTAACCGTTTGACCATGAGTTATCTGGTGCCAGGCGGTGTGATGCAGGACATTCACCCGAATTTCGTGGCACACGTGAAAGACCTGATCAAACAGGTAAAAGGCTACATGCACGAGTATGAAACGCTGATTACCGGAAACATCATTTTCCAACGCCGTATGCAGGGAGTAGGTATTCTGCCTAAAGATCTGGCGATTTCGTTGGGTGTAACCGGACCGGTAGCCCGTGCTTCAGGTATCTCTTGCGACGTTCGTAAACTTCACCCGTATGATGGTTACGAAAAAATCGACTTCAAAGAGATCGTGATGGACGGATGCGACAGCTGGGCCCGTTACATGGTGCGTATGGAAGAGATGAAACAGTCGGTTCACATCATTGAGCAGATCATTGATAACATCCCTGAAGGTGATTTCCGTGCTAAAATGAAGCCGGTAATCAAACTGCCGGAAGGCGAATACTATCAGCGTGTGGAAACAGCTCGTGGTGAGTTGGGCGTGTTCATCGTCAGTGACGGTGGAACAAAACCTTACCGTATGAAATTCCGTACTCCGAACTTCTCGAATCTGGCAACTGCCAAACCGCTTAACGTAGGTGAAAAAATCGGTGACCTGATTGCCAGTATGGCGACTATCGACCTGATTATTCCTGACATTGACCGTTAATCGGAAACGTAATTAATCAGTAAAATATTCGATAAAAAAATGATTAAACTATCTGATATAATAGAATGGGTAAACAACCTGCTGACAAGTCTTTTGTCGCCGGGACTGGCATGGTTTGCCGGACTTGTTCTGGTTGCTATTGCCGTATTGGTCGGAGTTCTGGTCATCGTGATTACACAGGTGTACATGGAACGTAAAGTGGCCGGATTTATGCAGTTGCGTCTCGGGCCACACCGCGTGGGACCGTGGGGTAGCTTGCAGGTGTTTGCTGACGTAATCAAGCTTTTGCTGAAGGAGGCATTTACACCGACCCGTGCTGACGGACTTCTGTTTTGCATTGCTCCTTACCTCGTGCTGACGGTTGCATTGATGGCTTTGGCTCCCGTTTCATTCGCTCCGGGCGTACAGATGTGGGATTCCAACATCGGCCTGCTTTACACGACTGCCGTTTCGTCTCTGGGCGTAATCGGTATCCTGATGGCAGGTTGGGCAAGTAACAACAAATACTCATTGCTGGGTGCCATGCGTAGTGGTGCGCAAATCGTGAGTTACGAGTTATCGGCTGCATTGGCACTGCTTTCTGTCGTGTTGATGACCGGTTCGCTTAACTTCAACGATATCGTGGCATCACAGGCCGATGGTTGGTGGATTTTCAAAGGACACCTTCCTGTAATCTTTGCATTTGTGGTTTATACCATTGCAGGTACTGCCGAGTTGAACCGTGCGCCATTTGACCTTGCCGAAGCTGAGCAAGAGTTGACCGCAGGTTATCACACCGAATACTCAGGTATGCAGTTTGGTATGTTCTACCTGACTGAGTACATCAATATGATTGTGGTCTCAATTATCGCATCGTCGGTATTCCTGGGTGGATGGCAGCCTTTCCATATCTATGGATTTACAGCATTTAACCACGTGATGGATTATATCCCGGGTATTGTCTGGTTGTTGGGTAAGGTTTACTTTATGATCTTCCTGATCATGTGGTTCCGTTGGACATTCCCACGTCTGCGTATCGACCAACTGCTGAAACTGGAGTGGAAATACCTGCTTCCGTTGAGCATCATTAACCTGGTAATCGCTGCCCTGTTTGAAGTAATGGGATGGCACTTTTAAATGAAGAAGGGGTAATTAAGAAATTAAAGAATTAAAGGAATTAAGAAATTGATTTCATTCCGTCATTCTTTCATTTTCTTCATTCTCTTAATTTTTTTCATTTAGAATTACTTTGCAGATTAAATCTCCTGCTTGAAAAAGAGCAGGGCAGTAAAATTAATTATGAAATCAATCATTAAATATTTTCGTGAATTAGTCATGGCTTTCTATTCCCTGGCACAGGGGATGAAGCTGACGCTCTATTACTTCACGCACGTGCGTAAAGTAAATATTACGGAGCAATATCCCGAAAACCGTGAGACTACGATTCGTATTCCCGAGCGTTTCTACGGAATTTTGGAAATGCCGCACGATGAGAACAATGAGCACAACTGTACGGCATGTACTTTGTGTGAACTGGCTTGTCCGAATGGCACCATTACCATTGATACAGCAGTAGAGGTGACTGAAGATGGTAAAAAGAAAAAATACCTTGACAAATACCACTACAACCTGGGTACCTGTACCTTCTGCGGACAGTGTGTGGATGCTTGTCCTTCTGATGCTATTCACATGAACAAACAGTTCGAGTTGAGTGAATACGACAAGAACAAGTTGTTGCTGGTATTGAATAAACCGGGTTCTAAACTTAAAGCAAAGGAGAAAAAGTCATGAATATAGAAACTGTTGTTTTTTATCTTCTGTCCGGAATGACTCTGGCATTCGGAGCTCTGACGGTAACGACCCGTCATATTTTCCGTGCAGCTATTTACCTGTTGTTTGCCCTGATTGGCGTGGCGGGTATCTACCTGTTGATGGAAATGAACTTCATGGCTGCCTTGCAGGTGGTAATCTATGTGGGCGGTATCGTGGTGCTGATTATTTTCTCCATCTTCCTGACCCATCAGGTGGGAGAGAAGGTCTCCTTACCAAGTACGAAAAAGGTAGCACAATCAGCCGTGGTTGCATTGGCCGGATTGGCACTGGTATTGTCTGTACTCATTCCATTGGGCTTTGAGAAATCAAGTGCAGAGTGCGATTCGTCAGTGAAAAGTATTGGTATGCAGTTGCTCGATTACAAAAACTATGGCTACGTATTGCCGTTTGAGGTAATCAGTGTATTCCTGCTGGCAGCATTGGTGGGTAGCATCGTGATTGCGATGAAAGACAAAACCCCTGAAGAGAATAAATAATCGAAGAATCAAAATCTATTTAAACAGATATTATGGAACAAGTACCTTTAGTGCACATATTGATTCTCAGCTCGATCTTATTCTTTCTGGGAGTTTACGGCTTCTTTGCCCGCCGCAATATGCTGATGATGCTTATGTCAACAGAGTTGATTCTCAATAGTGTGAATATCAACTTTATCGCATTTAATAAATATCTCTATCCACATCAGTTGGAAGGAATGTTTTTCTCGATGTTCATCATCACCGTTGCAGCCGGAGAAGTATCACTGGCTATTGCGATCATTATTAATCTGTATCGCCGTTTCAAAACGGTAGATGTGGAAGATACCACCACGATGAAATACTAAAAGGATATGAATTACGAAATTCCTATGTTACTGATTCTTTTCCTGCCGCTCATCAGCTTCGTGTTTTTGTCGCTGGCCGGAAGAAGAATCTCACCTTCAGTCGCCGGACTGACAGGTATTACCGTCTTATCGACGGTTGCTGCGCTCTCTTTCTATGTCGCTTATAACTATTTCTTTGTAAATGGAGTAGTAAATGGCGTCTATGAACATAAAGCGGTTTTCAATGAAGTATGGTTGAAGTTTTCCGATGTGTTGAGCATTAACCTTGGAGTTATGCTTGATCCTATCTCGGTGATGATGCTTATTGTCATCAGCTTCATCTCTTGTATGGTACACCTGTACAGCTGGAACTATATGCACGGTGAAGACCGTTTCCAGATGTACTACGCTTACCTTTCACTCTTTACCTTCTCTATGTTGGGACTGGTAGTTGCGGTTAACATTTTCCAGATGTACATCTTCTGGGAGTTGGTAGGGGTTTCTTCCTTCCTGTTGATCGGTTTCTACTACACCAAACCTTCTGCTATTGCTGCTGCTAAAAAGGCGTTTATCGTTACCCGTTTTGCTGACCTGGGCTTCCTGTTGGGAATCCTGTTGGTAAGCCACAGTGCCGGTACGCTTGATTTTGCAACCATGATCGAACGTCTGTCCAATCCACAGTCGCCATTTGCTCAGTCGATGATGGCCGGTTCATTCCTCGGAATGTCAACCTTGTCATGGGGATTGATCCTGATCTTTATCGGTGGTGCCGGTAAATCGGCCATGTTCCCGCTTCACATCTGGTTGCCCGATGCGATGGAAGGTCCGACTCCGGTTTCTGCATTGATCCACGCTGCAACAATGGTTGTTGCCGGGGTATTCCTTGTAGCACGTTTGTTCCCTATTTTTGCTCAATCTGCTCCCGATGCGTTGCATATTGTGGGTTATGTGGGTGCAATCACTGCTCTGTTTGCTGCAATTATTGCCTGTACACAGACTGATATCAAACGCGTCCTTGCTTATTCAACCGTATCTCAAATTGCCTTTATGATGTTCTCATTGGGCGTTGCCGGATGGGGTGAAGAAGCGAGTGAAGGTTTTACCGGATCTCTTTTCCACCTGTTTACCCACGCATTCTTCAAAGCAATGCTCTTCATGGGGGCTGGTGCGGTAATCCACGCAGTTCACAGTAACGAAATGCAAGATATGGGCGGATTGTGGAAAAAAATGCCAATTACCAATGCTGCCTTTGCTCTTGGCTGTCTTTCGATTGCCGGTGTTCCTGGTTTCTCAGGATTCTTCAGTAAAGAGGTTATTCTTTCTGCTGCTTTCCATGGAGACAAACTGATCTATATCATTGGGTTGCTGACCAGCGGTATCACAGCATTCTACATGTTCCGTCTTTATTTCCGTATCTTCTGGTATAAGAAGGCGGCACACGGTCATGGCGAACATGGGCATGATAGCCACGAGGCTCATACTCCAGCCATGAATACTGCATTGATTCTGCTGATGATTGCGACTGTTGCATCAGGCTATATTAAATTCGGTCACTTTGTAAGTGCAGATGGTAAAGCAATCGAGCTGCCATTCCACCTTGCATTGGCTATACCTCCGGTGACAATCGGATTGCTTGGCATTTTCATTGCTTATATCTTCTTTGGTAAGGAGAGTGACAAAGCGGCTAATTTCACTAAAGCTATGGGCGGATTCTACAAAGCGGCTTACAACAAATTCTACATCGACGAGATCTATTTGTTTGTAACCAAAAAGATTCTGTTCAACCTGATTGGTCGTCCTGCTGCATGGGTGGACCGCAACATTGTGGACAACATCTACAACGGTAGCGCCTCTATCACAGCGACAACTTCAGAAGCCATTAAGAAATTCCAGTCGGGACGCGTACAGTCTTACGCTACCTACTTCTTAATCGGTGTAATCTTTGTAGCCCTGTTATTCCTTTTTGCCAATTAATCAGGCGAACGGTAAATTATTAATTATACAAGAAAAGTACAGTTATGAACATATTAAATGTATTAATCCTGATACCGCTTCTGTCTGCCGTTGGGGTGCTTTTTGCCCGCAACGATAAGGCTGTCAAGATGACAGCTTTGGCCGGAGCTGTTTTGGAGCTTCTGTTTGCCGGATGGCTGACTTACGTTTATGCTAAGTTGAGAATAGCAGGGGCTACAGGTGCGATGTTGTTTCAATCCAGCACCACCTGGTTTGAGCCATTAAACATCTACTACCGTCTGGGTATTGACGGTATCTCATTGTCGATGATTCTGCTGACCGCTACGGTGGTTGTGGCAGGTATCCTGGTATCCTGGAAAATCGAGAAACAGGTGAAAGAGTTCTTCTTCCTGATCCTGTTACTGGCAACCGGAGCTTATGGCTTCTTTATCACCACTGACGTATTTGCGATGTTCTTCTTCCTTGAACTGGCTGTAATTCCTAAGTACCTTCTGATTGGTATCTGGGGTAGCGGTAAGAAAGAGTATAGCGCGATGAAACTGGCGTTGATGCTGATGTTCGGTTCTGCGTTGGTATTCCTGGGTATTTCAGGCTTATACTACTTCGGTGGTCACACCTGGAACATTCAGGAGCTGGTAGCTCAACACATTCCGGTGGAAGTACAACGTCCGCTTTACGTGTTGATCTTTGCCGGATTCGGTGTATTTACAGCGATGTTTCCTTTCCACACCTGGGCGCCTGACGGTCACTCGTCAGCACCTACGGCAGCTTCGATGTTCCTTGCCGGTATCTCAATGAAACTGGGTGGTTATGGAGCTTTGCGTGTGGCTACATTCCTGTTGCCGGAAGCTGCACACGATCTTTCCTGGATTTTCATTATCCTGGCTTCTATCGCTATCATCTACGGTGCATTTGCAACCATGATGCAGAAAGACCTTAAGTACATGAACGCGTACTCATCGGTAAGCCACTGTGGATTCGTAATCCTGGGTATTGCTATGCTGACAAAAGCGGCTATTATGGGTGCGGTGATGCAAATGGTTTCACACGGTGTGATGACAGCCCTCTTCTTTGCCGCGATCGGTATGATTTACGATCGTGCCCACACTCGTCAGGCTAACGAACTCGGGGGTATGTTGAAGCAGGTTCCTTTCATCGGTACAGCATTCATCATCTCCGGTTTGACTTCATTAGGTTTGCCGGGCTTTAGTGGTTTCGTTTCAGAGATGACTATTTTCGTCGGTTCATGGGAGCATGCAGGTGCCGGTTACCGTTTGGCAACCATCCTGGCTTGTGCTTCTATCGTAGTAACAGCCGTTTATATTCTCCGTGCGGTAGGTTTTGCTATCTGGGGAAGCGTTACCAACAAAGAATACCTGCAACTGAAAGACGCAGCATGGAACGAACGTTTCGCTACTTTCATCCTTGTAGGCGGTATCGTGATTATCGGTTTGGCTCCATTCCTGCTTACCCGTCTGATCGAATCGGATGTAACAGGTATCATGGGTATGTTATTGCGATAAACTAGGATCTCTACTTTGTTCTGCCCCTAAATCCCCTAAAGGGGACTTAAAGAGAGTACAGGACATTTATAGAGTCTTATAAAGATCCAATAATGCACTAAAGTTCTTGTTTCTGCTACTGCAAAAGTCCCCTTTAGGGGATTTAGGGGCGGTAGGAGATAAACAGAGTCAAGCTCATATCCCGATTACCGGGCGGTTAAAAGCCTTTAAGAAATAAATTAAAGAATCATGGGCACATTAGCATGTGGCTATTAAAAAGAAATATATGAATCTGGAAACCATTTCATTGTTGCGGTTTGAATGGATACTCATTGCGATTATCTTCATTCTGCTCGTTATGAAGTTGATGGATGCCGATAAGAATACCAAGTCGATGCTGACGGTGGTAAACGGACTTCTGCTGATCAACTTTCTGGCAGGATTGCTGCCAATGGCTGAGGGGAGCGCATTCAGCGACTTTTTCCGAACCAGCCAGTTAATTGTTTTAGAGAAAAATATCCTGAACTTCGGCCTGTTGCTGATCTCTTTCAGTGGAGCCCGTTATTTATACAGCATTAAAAACCAGCTGGAGTTTTACATCCTGATGCTTACGAGCGTGGTGGGTATGTTCTTCATGATCTCCAGCGGACACGTGCTGATGTTGTATTTAGGATTGGAAATGTCAAGCATTCCGGTGGCTGCTTTGGCGAACTACAACCGTTCATTGCGCAATTCGAGCGAGGCCGGTCTGAAGATGATCTTCTCATCAGCCTTCTCAAGCGGTATCCTGTTGTTTGGTATCTCCCTGTTGTATGGTGCTACCGGAAGCCTGAGCTTCTCCGCCATCTCTATGAGCATCCAGCCAGGCGCGTTGTCATTGCTTGCCTTTGCCTTTATTCTGGGTGGATTCGCCTTCAAGATGTCTGTCGTGCCTTTCCACTTGTGGACTGCCGACGTGTACGAAGGCGCTCCTGTACAGGTGACCAACTTCCTGTCGGTTATATCTAAAGGTTCGGTGATCTTCGTGATCATCACTGTGCTTTACAAACTCTTTGGCAATATGCACGCAGAGTGGCAATTGGTGTTGTCTGTGCTGGCTATCCTGACCATGACCATCGGTAACTTGTTTACCATGCGTCAGACCAACATCAAACGTCTGTTAGCGTTCTCATCCGTGACCCAGGTAGGTTTCGTGTTGGTAGGTATTGCTGGTGCTTCTAAGGTTGCAAACGCTTCTGTGGTTTACTTCGTGTTGATCTACATGTTGAGTAATATCGCTGCGTTTGGAGTGATCGGTGCCATCTCCGAGTCAACCGGCAAAGAGAACCTGGATGCATTCAAAGGCCTTTACAAGTCGAATCCGATGTTGGCCCTAACGATGGCCCTCAGCTTCTTCTCGTTGGCGGGTATTCCTCCGACAGCCGGTTTCTTCGGTAAACTGTTCCTGTTGGCTGCCGGTTTCGGACAAGGTCTTTACGTGGTATTGGCAGTTGCTGCCATCAACCTCGTGATCTCGCTGTACAACTACCTCCGTGTGGTGAAAACCATGTTTATGGATCAGGCGGAAGTGGCTTTGCCTAACGTGAAAAGCAATGCTCCGCTTACTGTTGCATTGGTGATCTGTGTGGCTGGTCTGTTGTTGGTAGGCTTCTACAGCCCGATCTTCAACTTCATCAGCTCATTCAGCTACGGCATGTAATTGAATATGCTTTAAATAGTAAAGAGCCGGATTACGATCTTCGTAGTCCGGCTTTTTTCGTTTGGGAGATTCATCCCCCCTTTCTCTATGAGCGAAAGGGTAGAGTGGGTTCCCGAAAGGCTCACTCATAGAGTGCCTTTCGATAGGATAAACCGCAAGATTATCATCCGAATCAGATAGAATGCGGTATGCTTTCACGATTATTGGATTCTTGCTTTCTGATTAAATCTATTTTATGCCAAATAAAATAGCGTCAAGATATTTGGTTGTTAAATTTATTCTCATACTTTTGCAAATGACTGCTCCTTTAAAATTAACCAATGAATGAGTGGTCAACATGTGAATTAATATTTCACACCATTGCAAAACTGCCTGCCATAACAGTAACGCGATGGAAATCACACAATGTTTAACTTCTAAAACTTTTTGAACTATGGCACAGAATCTTGTATCAGCAACCATTTCAGCAGAAGACGTTGAAAAAGTAATTCAAAATCTTAGCGAAATTAAAAGCGTATTGCAATTCCTGACGACGCTGCAAAGCGACGATATCCAGGGGTTGTTTAAAGTGGGTAATAATTACCAGCCTTTTATCGAACAAGCCTGCCAGGCGGCTAAGTCTCATCCGGAAATTCTTCCCGGTGTATTTGATAAGGACGAATTTATCCGTGATTGCGACCTGGTTAAAGCGCTTCGTCCGATCGCTGCCCAAATCAAGGAGCTGAACGACAGCTTGCAGAACACCTTCTTTGCAGCCAATAGCGATGCCATGGTGGGGGCGCTCGAAGTTTACTCCGCCGTGAAGCAAAACCGCGATAAAGTACCCGGCCTTAATGTGGTGGCGGATGATATGGCGGTCTTCTTCAAGAAATCAACTAAAAAAGTCAGTGCAAACTAATTGGCCAAAAGTGCCTTGCTAACACTCCGGAGTGCTGTCGTGGCACTCCGGAGTCTCTTTTTTGCACTAAAGAGTGCCGGCGAGGCACTCCGGAGTGTCAAATCAGCACTCCCGACTGCCTCCGCAGCACTCCAGAGTGCTAAAATGGCACTCAAGAGTGCCGCGCCAGCACTCCGAAGTGCCTCGCCGGCAGTCAGGAGTGCCTCCGGGGCACTCTTTAGTGCTAAATTGGCAGTCGGGAGTGCCGCGAAGGCACTTTTTATGCTCGCCTGAATTTTCAAAGAAGAATAAAAAAAGAAATACCAGAATATTACAATGATTTATCGTAAGCTATTTATATTGATGATTTTCTTTTGGGCTACATCTGTTATTCTTAAAGCTCAGGATAATTTTGCCGTAATAAATGACCTGGAAGGATTTGCAAATATTCATGAAGGAAATCTACAATCTAAAGTCAGGAAAGCGATTTCTAATTATCAACCCTTTGATTGTATAGACGATAAAGAAGGTGATCATCAGTTATATCCTAACATGGTATATATCGAGTATGATAATTATATTGAGCATGTAAAAGATCATTATTTCTATTCCAATCCGATCGATAATTCACCACGGATTGGTTATATCCACAAAAGCCGTATTTGCCGATTAAATGACATGCGAAAATTAAAACCGATTTCCATATCTAAATCTCAAGCGGTTTATGGAGGGATAGGATTTAAAGTCGTTATAGAAATCGGAGATTTTGAATCATCAAAACATATCATCAAGGATTCGAAAGGACGAATTATAACAGACAAGAAGAATTATGATGTAGCAACTATTGATGAAAAGCCTATTTGGGGAACAGATGGAACAATACCTTATAGCGAAATCAGATCAATTAAAGTGATTTATTCAGATAAAACAGTCTCATTACCGGCAAGTAGTCTAAAAAATAACTTTTTGCCGAACATTAGTCCCAAGTTCACGTATATATGCATCGGACCACAAAAAGAAATCTATATCTGGATGTCGAATGGAGACGGAGCAGCTTCTTATAATATAATATGGGTTATGGTGGACCAAAAACTTAAGTATGTTTTTCGAAGGTTGAGTTGGTATGTTTAGCTAAGCCTTTTATTTTGAACGAAACGTTCAATAAGCCACAAAAAAAATCCCCTTTGTAGCCATTGTCCTACAAAGGGGATTTATATTTGAGATGAAGGGATTGACTTATGCCTGGTTCAGTTTATCCGCAATGGCTTTACCAAGCAAAACACACTCTTCGAATTTATCAGCCTTAAAGCCCTGCTTGATCTCTACCGCCTGTTCGTCCACCGATTCCCATTTCATGGTTTCGGCAAAGTGTTGAAGGCGTTTTACCGCAGCGCCCGCCCAGGTGTAGCTACCGAAGTAACCGAAGATACGGTGTTTCACGTCGCGGGTCTGTATCTTGTCGAGGATCCCTTTTACAGCAGGGAAAAGCTCGTTGCTGTATGTCGGGCTACCCACGATTAGCGCTTTGTATTTGAAGATGTCACGCACGATGTACGAAGCGTGGGTTTTGGAAGCATCATACAGCACGATGTCTTTGATGCCGTTTTCAGAGAGACCGATAGCCACCGCTTCCGCCATCTGTTCGGTATTTCCGTACATTGATCCATAGACAATCACGGCACCTTTATCGCCTTCGTAACGGCTAAGCTTGTCGTAGATACCCACCACTTTGGAGATGTTCTCTTTCCACACCGGACCGTGAGTAGAACAGATGAGGTCGATCTTCAGGCCGTTCAGTTTCTGGAGCGCCTTCTGTACAGGTCCGCCATATTTACCCACAATGTTGGCGTAGTAGCGGTACATTTCGTCCCAGTATTTATCTGTTTTGAGTTCAGTATCAAGTACGGCTCCGTCCAAGGTACCGAAACAACCGAAAGCGTCACCTGAGAAGAGGATGTTGTGCGTTTCGTCGTAGGTCATCATCGTTTCAGGCCAGTGTACCATCGGGGTGAAGTGGAAGCTCAGAGTACGTTTACCCAGGTTAAGTTTTGCGCCGTCTTTAACCTCCTCGGTACCGTCAGTCAGGCCGTAGTAGCCATCCACCATTGCAAGGGTTTTGCTGTTACCGACGATTTTGATGTTTGGATAAATCTGTTTGATGAAGCGGATAGAGCCGGAGTGGTCCGGTTCCATGTGGTTGATGATGAGGTAATCGATGGGACGGTCGCCAATGACTGCTGTAATCTTATCAAGAAACTGGGCGCCGTAGCACACATCAGCCGTGTCAACCAGTGCAATCTTTTCATCAACGATCAGATACGAGTTGTAGGAAACGCCGTAGGGGAGAGGCCACAGGTTTTCAAAAAGGGCCTTGCTTCGGTCGTTTACTCCCACATAAAAAGTATCGGGAGCTATTTCTATCTTTTTGTACATAATATTATTTTAGTTTGGTGGTGCAAAGATAAGGCAAATTATCTGCAATGCCTTTTTACATCAGTTCAAAAAGGGCGTAAAGCACCTTTTGTACAATGACAAAACGACTTAGCAGGGGTCAAGCGTTGTTTGCACCGCTCCTCCACTTTGGGGTAGGTGAGTAGGGGCTTACAAAGCCCCTTTCCAGACGTAGCAGTTGTCAAAAGCAGGTAACCATTCCGGCAGCTCTTTGAATATACCGAATACAGACGATCCAGAACCTGACATGGAGGCATAAACAGCTCCTTCATGAATCAACTGCTCCTTGATTTTGCCAATCTGAGGGTATTTAGCGAAAACGCTCACTTCGAAGTCATTCACCAAAAGCCCCTGCCACTCTTCGATAGGGCGGCGAATTACCTCTTTCAGCGGTACTTCCGGTTGTGCAGACTTCACCAGAGAATAAGCTTCAGGTGTAGAAACATGGATATCCGGTTTGACCAAAACGCAGTGATAACCTTTGAGCGAAAGATCGGTCTCTTCAAATTCGTTACCGATACCACGGGCAAAGACCGGTTTGTTCTTGATGAAAAAAGCACAGTCGGCTCCAATGCCCGATGCCATTGTGATCAGCGTCTCTTCAGGGATACGCAACGTGAACAGTTCATTCAGCAACAACAGCATCACCGCCGCATCAGCAGAGCCGCCACCCAGCCCGGCGCCGAACGGAATCTGCTTGTGCAGGTAAATGTCGAGGTCGGGGATCATGTACTGGCGTTTGATCAGGCGCAGGGCCTTCATCACGAGGTTGTTTTCAGTTGGGCCGTCCACTTCAATGCCGGAGATGTGAAGTTTATCGCCTCCGGTTTGAGAGGGAACCACTTCGAGGGCATCCTTGATACCGATAGGGTAGAAGATGGTCTCCAGGTTGTGGTATCCGTCCGGGCGTTTGGAGACAATATTCAGCCCGAGGTTTATTTTAGCGTTGGGGAATTTTATCATAAGATCAACTATTTATTTTCTCATTCGGCGACGGAACTCGGCACAGATGATAGACGTTGCAATGGCAACGTTCAGTGACTCCGAGGTTTCACGTCCCTCTGGAAAGTTGGGGATATAGAGCTTCTTAGTTACCAGGGTTTCGATTTCAGGGGAGATGCCGTTTCCCTCATTTCCCATAATGATGATACCCTCTTCGGCAAGATCAGTTTTATACATATCCTCTCCATCGAGGAAGGTACCGTAAACTGAAATTTGTGTTTGCGTTAATACTTCAGCTAAAGGAAGGTAGTGGACTTTCACCCGGGCTAAAGCACCCATGGTCGATTGCACGGTTTTGGGATTGTACAAATCCACGGTGTCTGTAGAGCAAATGATCTGTTCGATACCAAACCAGTCTGCCAGGCGGATGATGGTGCCCAGATTGCCCGGGTCCTGTATGTGATCGGACGCAAGGGTGAGCTTGCCTTTCATATCGGAAGGGGAGAATTGGTACTCCGGTTTCTTGAAGATGGCTATTACATCCTGCGGGGTGGTCAATCCACTCGCCTTGGCCAGTTCATCTTTCGAAGCAGACAATATCAGATTCGCCTTTACATCCGAATGAGCGGAAAGCCATTCGTCCGTAGCGACCAGCCATTCACATTCGAAGGCCGGTGCAAGGTCGGTTACCAGCTTATTTCCCTCTGCGATGAAACAGCCCGATTCGTTGCGGTATTTCTTCTGCTGGAGGGATTGTATGAATTTAATTTGATTTTTACTCAGCATGATTAAGTAAGTGACAATGAGTCAACAGCCTATTTTATTATCCTGAAGGTGTTGAGAAAAAAGCACAATGCGTTATCTTTGTTGCAAAAATAGTATAAAATCAGGTCGGTTGCTCATTCCACCGGTCGACTTCTCCTATGAATACTCCTGTAAAATACCTGCTTTTGCTTATGATCGGACTGCTGGCCTCCTGTAGTCTGACCAAATATGTCCCGGAAGACCGACTTTTGCTCGATAAAGTTGAACTAAAAATTGATCGTAAAGAGATCAAACCCGAAGCGTTGAAAAACTATATCAAGCAAGAGCCCAATTACCGTGTCTTTGGATTGTTTCGCACCTCGCTCTATATCTATGACTTTTCGGGAAAAGATTCCACTAAATGGTTTAACCGCTTTCTCCGAAAATCAGGGAATCCGCCGGTGCTGCTTGATGATGAACTGTCAGAGCGCACACGTGATGATCTGGAAAAAGCGTTGGTCAATCAGGGCTATATGAATGCAAAGGTTGAAACGCACGTGGTCAGGAAGAAAAAAAGGGCGATAGTTACTTATCTGGCAAAAGCGGGAGAGCCTTATCGCCTCAGAAAGCTGGCGTATTACATCGCAGACCCCCGTATTGATTCGTTGGTGAAATCGGATTCAGCTAACACTTTGTTGAAGAAGAATGTGCTTTTTGATCGTTCGCTTTTGGAACAGGAACGTCAGCGTGTTGTCTCTTTGTTGCGAAACAAGGGCTATTTTGGTGTTGACAAGGATCTGGTTAGCTATGTGGCCGATTCTTCCCTGAATACCAACCAGGTCGATCTGGAGTTTCAGCTTTTTCCGGCAGAAAGGAAAGTAAGCGCCTCCCAATCGCTTAAAGAACAGTCTGTGTATAAAATCAAGGACGTTTACATTCAGACTGAATCAGAGCAGTCCCGTTTGGGAATAACAACGACTACTTCGGCGGCAGATACGTTGTTGTACAACAAATTCCATATCATCAGCGGGAAAAAGCAATGGATTCGTCCGAAAGTTTTAACAAGCAGTTGTCTGTTACGTCCTGGCAGAACATATAATGAACGTTTGGTGGAGCTTACTTACTCCTCTTTTAGCCGTTTGAAGGTTATCAAATACATCAATATTCGTTTTGAACCTGTATATGAAGGGGATTCCTGTTTCCTGAACTGCTTCCTTGTGATTACTCCGGGAAAGCCGCAATCCGTTTCGACTGAAGTAGAAGGCACAAACTCTGCCGGAGACTTAGGTGCGGCAGTGAGCGTAACCTATCAGCACCGCAATATTTTTAAAGGCTCGGAAACCTTTTCGGCAAAGGTAAGGGGGGCCTATGAGCGACTATCTGGCTCCTCCATCAATGCCAATTTTACCGAGTTGTCAACGGATATGGGGCTTTCTTTTCCCAAATTTATTTTTCCCTTGCTGAAGACGGAGGTGAAAAGACGGGTTAGAGCGGTTTCTGAACTTACCGGGTCCTATAATTTCCAGCAACGCCCGGAATATACCCGTATCATTGCCGGTGGCGGATGGCGGTATAAATGGAGTGTCGGTCGTAATGGTATCCGGCATAGTCTTGATGTATTAGATATCAATTATGTCAAACTGCCCTGGATTGCCAGCAATTTTTTCGATAACTTTCCGGTTGATAATCCATTATTGCACTATAGTTACGAAAACCACCTGATTGTGCGTACCGGATATACTTTCAACAAAACAAATCAGACGGATGGTACAAATAAAAATAACCTCTACTCTTTCCGCTTTAATGTAGAGAGCGCCGGTAACAGCCTTACGCTTTTATCGAAATTATTTAATGCAACCAAAAAGGAAAACGGTTACCAGTTTCTGGGTGTCAATTATGCTCAATATGTTAAAACAGAGCTGGATTATGCCCGTACGAAGATATTTGATGAGCGTAACTCTCTGGCCTGGCATGCTGGTTTTGGAGTTGCTTGTCCGTATGGAAATTCAGAGATATTGCCTTTTGAAAAACGTTATTTCGGTGGTGGCGCCAACAGTATCCGGGGATGGGCGGTTCGTTCGCTCGGACCGGGAACTTATCGTCAGGTTGGAACATCTGCTGATTTTGTGAATCAATCCGGTGATATTAAGCTGGAGATGAGCACCGAGTACCGGGCAAAACTGTTCGGACCTATTGAGACCGCACTTTTTGTCGATGCCGGAAATATATGGACTATCCGGGATTACAAAGGACAGGAAGGGGGTGTTTTCAAGTTTGATAGCTTTTACAAGCAAATCGCATTAGCTTACGGAACAGGTATTCGTTTTAACTTTAACTACTTCATTGTACGCGTAGATATTGGGGTAAAAGCCTTTGATCCATCCCGTGACGGTTATGAAAAATGGAGGATACGTTATTCTCCATTAAAGAATATGGCCTGGCATTTTGCCGTCGGGTATCCATTCTGATGACAGAACAGAAGACGAACAACTTTTCTGCGAAATTCTGGTTCCCGCATCTTGCTTCTTTGGCCTGTTCTCATTTATCTATACTTCAAAAATTTCCAAAACCCTTGTGGGAATGAAATCAAATGGCTATCTTTGCAAGCCATTTCACAAGTTACCAGCTAAAGAATTGATTATTAATTAAAAACTCACAATAAGGAAATGAAAAAAGATCTTCATCCTGCTAATTATCGTCCGGTTGCATTCAAAGATATGTCAAATGGCGATGTATTTGTTTCTAAATCTACTATCAACACTCGTGAAACTATCGAAATCGAAGGCGTAGAATATCCTTTGGTTAAATTAGAAATCTCTAGCTCTTCACACCCTTTCTACACAGGTAAACAGAAACTGGTAGATACAGCAGGACGTGTGGACAAGTTCATGAACCGTTACTCAAAACATATCCAGAACAAACAAAAATAATTGTTTGTCCGGAAGGTCAAAAAGCCCCGATACGATCAACGTGTCGGGGCTTTTGCATTTCAACCAAATCCTGATGGCGGACGTTTTATTATCAAACTAATAACTGGATTACCATGATAGGATATTGCGGACTCAATTGTGATACCTGCCCGATACATCTGGCTACCATTGAACCGGATATTGAGAAACAAAAAAACATGCGCGAAACAATCGCCCGGGAAATTGAACGGGCGTACGGCACAGTCGTGACACCGGAAGAGATAAATGACTGCGATGGTTGCCGGGCTGAATCTGGCCGCCTGTTTACAGGATGTCTTGACTGTAAAATAAGAGCGTGTGCGATTGAAAAACAGATAGAGAGCTGTGGCCTTTGTTCCGAATATATCTGTGACAGGCTAAAAGATTTTCTGCAAAAAGAACCGGTAGCGAAAAACCGGTTGGAAGAAATCAGGGATGCTAATCCATTGAAATAACACTCATCACCATGAAATTCAGGCACACATTATTGATTTTCCTCATCACCTTTGCTGTCTCTTTTCTGGCAAACGTGGCGATCATTTTGTTTTGGAATCTCTTTATTAGCCATAAGGGGGGTGTGATAGATTGGGAAACCAGTTTCAGGATTCCGTTATTATTGGCCATTATTATCCCTTTTTCGAAGAAATGGAATCGCTAAGTCATTTGACTTTCCAGAACCAATGATTGTCATAATTTGTTCTTTTATAACTGGAACTTCTTTCCGATAAAGATTGGAGTGACAATGATTCATTGATATGAATTAGAATAAAGAAGTCTCTCTCAGGGGCTTCAGGGCTTTATCTCCAGGAGGAGATGTTGTGTATGGAAAGATTAATCTTCTTTTTTGTTGCTTAATCGGGTGAAACACCAATTGTAAAAATCTGAAAATTATGAAAGTATATAATGATCAAAAGCGGTCATTAGCAAGGATGATCGTCAGTTTTGTATACCTGTGGATTACTCTTTGTTCGTTATTAATGTTTACTGCTTGCGATAAGCAAGATCGGGAGACAACCGTAAAGTTTTATCTGACGGATGCACCATCTCTGCAAGGCTATAAGGCTGTATTCATCGATATTCAGGAGGTAAGTTATTCTCTTGATGGAGTAGGGTGGATGCAATTACCTATCACTCCGGGGAACTACAATCTAATGGAACTAACAAACGGTAACGATACCTTGCTCTCAAAGGTGGTACTCAATGAAGGGGAACGCATTCAACAAATGAGACTGAAACTGGGGCCGGAGAATAAATTGGTACTTAGTGATAATACTATTGTTGGTTTGGATACGCCCAGCGGACAGACTTCGGGTATTAAGATTAATATTCACGATAGCGCAGCGGTTTATAGCAGCTACTCTGTTGTCATTGACTTCAATGCCGAAAAATCGATTGTCCGTAAGGGAAACAGCGGTGGATATTTGTTGAAACCGGTGATCCGTGGATTTATCCGGGAGAATACCTCGTTGCTGTTTGGTAATCTACTACCACTCAAAGTTCCGTTTTATGTAAGCTCTATACATGGTGTTGATACTATGACATGTGTGTCTGACACAAGTAGGAATAACCTGTTTGTGTTACAGGGACTGTACACAGGAACATGGAAGGTGATGTTTAAAGATCAATCCGGAAATCCATTGAATTCTATTAACGTTGATATCGTAGGAGGGTTTAATAAGGATCTTGGCGTAATTGATTTGAGTCACTAAGAGGTATAAATACCGATGATTCTGTAATCAGAAAAAACGCGTTATTGCATCCCAATGGTGTAATGACGCGTATTTTTTGATATAACTACTCTCTTCCGTCAATTTGTGACACCATCAGCGTGAGAATGTCTCTACTTTTACCTTCGAATTTAATTTCCAGATAGTAATTGTAAAGAACTACAAAATATAACCCCATGAGATTAAATAAGTTTTCGTTGCTGG
Source organism: Parabacteroides sp. FAFU027 (assembly GCF_022808675.1). Taxonomy (NCBI): domain Bacteria; kingdom Pseudomonadati; phylum Bacteroidota; class Bacteroidia; order Bacteroidales; family Tannerellaceae; genus Parabacteroides; species Parabacteroides sp. FAFU027. The sequence goes on along the minus strand of NZ_JAKZKV010000007.1, from coordinate 247,276 downwards.
TATTCGTCTTTTTGCTGTCAGTTGGCAATTCACTTTACGCTGAAGTAGTATTGCCGAAAGTTATCGGACACAATATGGTATTGCAACGCCGCAAGACTGTCTCCATCTGGGGAACGGCGGCCAAAGGCGAGAAGGTAACTGTAACCTTTGCCGGTCAGCAAAAACAGGCTGTCGCTAATGATTCAGGAAAATGGGAAGTGAAGCTGAAACCGATGGAGGCTTCAGTGGAACCCCGCGAAATGGTTATTCAGGGGAAAAACAGCATTAAGCTGGAGAATATTCTGGTGGGAGAGGTGTGGCTTTGCTCCGGGCAGTCGAACATGGAGTATGCGATGCGCAAAAACAGTAAGTTTTTCGATAAGGTAAAAGGCAGTCATCCTGTCGAAGACGACCTGGAAACAGCCAAAAACAGCAACATCCGTATTTTTATCTCCAAGCGTAAATTTATGTCGCCCGACCCGGAGCACAAAGGGTGGGAACTGGCAACGGGTGCACCGCTACGAGACTTCTCGGCTGCCGGATATTATTTCGCAAAAGAACTTTACCAAAAACTGAATATTCCCATCGGGATGATAGAAGCTGCGGTGCCGGGCAGTCGCATTGAACCCTGGATACAGACTGAAAAGCTGGCTGTTTCTCCAAAGGTGAAAGACGGTAAAATCATGGATCAGCTATCTGCCGGAAAGGGAGAGGATGGGAAATTTTATGATACGATGGTGGAGCCGTTGATTCCTTTTACCCTGAAGGGTTTCCTTTGGTATCAGGGCGAATCGGGCTGTTTCCTGAACGAAGATATTCGCTATGCCTATAAATTTAAGACGTTGATTGAAAGCTGGCGTCACGACTGGCGTGATGCGAAACTGCCATTCTACTTTGTACAGATTGCTCCGTTCCAATACTCTGTGGATAATGAAGGCCGCGGACGTACCGTGGAGTCATTGCCTAAATTCTGGGAAGCTCAGGCGCTGGCATTACGTTTGCCAAATACCGGCATGGCGGTAATCACCGATTTGGTGGACAGTATTGTGGATTTGCACCCGCCTTATAAATGGGAAGTCGGTCGGAGACTGAGTTTGTTGGCTCTTAATCAGACGTACGGATTTCAGAATATAGAATCATCCGGCCCGATGTACAAAAGCATGAAAGTGATAGGGAATAAGATTGAAATCACCTTTACCCACGAGGGAGGAGGATTGGCGAGCCGTGACGGGAAGCCTCTTTCCTACTTTACAATCGCAGGTGTGGAAGGTAAATTTATCCCGGCTCAGGCAGTGATTGAAGGCGATAAGGTAGTGGTTTCGGCTGAAGGTGTGAAACATCCTTACTATGTGCGCTTTGCCTGGCACGAAGCAGCGCAGTCCAACTTTATCAATAAAGAAGGGCTTCCTGCCGTTCCTTTCCGGAGCGATAATCCCTGGTTGAAATTGTTTTGATAAAAAGATAGGTATGTTTTTTTGAGTTGGCCCGTTTCTGCTGTAAAAAGTGGAAACGGGTTTTTATTTTTTCAACTTACAACTTCTCATATAGTGGTTGTTTGAATATTGTCTGTGCAAGCATGTATAGCCAGAGTTCATGCTTGCACACTGACTACTCCTGTAAGAACAGTGAGTGTTACAGCATGAGCACTCACTGTTCTTGCTGTAATACCCACTATTTCCCCTTACACCAGCTTATCCTTGATCTTATCTTCGAATGCCGAAAGAGCTGCTTTTGCTCCTTCGCCCATCGCGATGACGATTTGCTTATAGGGGACCACCGATACATCTCCCGCAGCATAAATACCGGGAATGGTAGTGCGGCAATGTGCATCTATCGCAATTTCTCCCGCACGATTCACCTCTACCCAATGGCTGAACAGGTCGCTGTTGGCTTTTAGTCCGATCTGGACAAATACGCCGTCCAGCTCCAGCTTCTGAACAGTTTCGGTTGATCGGTTTTTGTAATGAATGGCTGTGACTTTGTTGCCGTTGCCTTCGATGCCTTGCGTTTGCACGCCGGTATGCACGGAAATGTTGGGAATCGTGGCGATTTTGTCCTGAAGGATTTGGTCACCTTTCAGTTCGTCGAGGTATTCAAGCACTGTCACCTCCGACGCAATGGCCGACAGATCGATGGCTGCTTCCAGACCGGAGTTTCCACCGCCTACCACCGCCACTTTTTTTCCTTTATAAAAGGGGCCGTCGCAGTGTGCACAGAAGGCTACGCCCGATCCGATATACTGGCTTTCACCCTCCACGTTCAGTCGTCTCCAGCTTGCCCCGGTGGCGATAATCAATGCCGGAGCGGAGAGGATTTCCCCGAGAGAAGTAGTCAGTTGCTTTTGTCCCTCCACGAGATTGACCTCTTTGATTTTCCTGTTATCGAGAATGTCAATCGGATAATCGTTGAGGTGCAGTTTCATGTTAGCAACCAATTGGCTACCGGTCGTTTGCGGTACGGAAATCAGGTTTTCGATACCTACGGTTTCCGCTACCTGACCGCCCACTTTCTCTGCCACGATGGCGACCTTCAAGCCCTTGCGTGCCGAATAAATGGCCGCCGAAACACCCGCCGGACCCCCGCCTGCTACCAGTACATCATACTGTCTTACTTGCGAGGACGAGGCATCATACTGTGTGCCGAACTTCTCCTCCAGCTTACCCAATAATTCACCCAAAGTGGAACGGCCCACATGGAGCAACTCCCCGTTTGCATAGACCGAAGGCACCGCCTGGATGTTCAGCTTCTCCACCTCTTCCTGATTAATCGAGCCGTCGATGATCTCGTGACGGATACTCGGATTGAGGATCGAGAGCACATTCAGCGCCTGCACCACATCGGGGCAATTGGTGCAGGTAAGGGAGATATAACTCTTCAGGTGAATGCCTGCGGGCAAAGCTTTGATGCGTGCGGCCAGCTGTTCATCGGGCAGGTTTTTGCCAATGCCCTCCATATTCAACACAGCGAGTAGCAGGGAGGTGAATTCATGTCCGTTGGGTACGGCTCGAAAGAGAAAGGAGGAGGGCGTTCCCTCTTTTTCGATGTTGAGGCTCAGTCCGTCACCTTCCGTTATTTTCACTTCCGTTTGCTCCGAACATGCGGCCACTTCTTTCATCAGGCTAACCATCTCTTCCAATTCAGAATGGGTAGATCCGGTGGTGATGTGAAAGGTGTATTGCGATTTCAACCCCGCGAATAGCCCTTTGATCTGTTCTTGTAATGCCTGGTCTAACATAACTTCCGGTTTATAAAAAGGGAGATACCGTGAAGCATCTCCCTGCAATTTACACTGTTACTAATTAAAGCTTACCGACAAGGTCGATGCTTGGTTTCAAGGTCTTGTCGCCCTGGTGCCACTTAGCGGGGCAAACTTCATCTTTGTGATCAGCCACAAACTGAAGAGCTTGCAGACGGCGCAACAGTTCGTCGGCATTACGGCCGATATTTCCGGCAACTACTTCATAAGCGACAATTTCACCGTAAGGGTTTACGATAAATGTTCCGCGCTCTGACAGGCCTACCGATTCGATCATTACGTCAAATCCTCGTGCCAATACACCGGTAGGGTCAGCCAGCATCGGGTATTTGATTTTCTGGATGGTTGCCGAAGCGTCATACCAAGCTTTGTGTACGAAGTGAGTATCGCAAGATACGGAGTAAATTTCAGCTCCGGCAGCTTTAAACTCGCTGTATTTGTTTGCCAGGTCTTCCAACTCGGTTGGACATACGAAAGTAAAGTCGGCAGGGTAGAAGAAGAACACGGACCATTTGCCCAATACATCTTCTTTGCTTACTTCCTTGAATCCGTTATTTACGAATGCCTGAACTTTGAAATCTACGATTTGTTTTCCAATCTGTGACATAATCTTCTGTATTTTAAGTTGAATAATAATTTGATTCGATACGTTTCCGTTGTTTGATAATGCAAAGTTAAAGCAGGAAAAGTGATAAGTCAAACAGATAACATCTATGAGGATATAGGTAAAATCTATACGGGTATGTTTGCTTTTGTCGGCTGATTTTCTTATTCAGGTTACTTTGATCATGGAAAATGGAGGAAAGTCTGGTCGATATTATTTACTTTTACAGAAAGAACAGCATAATATAGATGAAAGTTATTTTCAATCCCTCATTCCCTCACCCCCTCAATTCCTATAAAAATATGACTCTCCAACAACTCGAATACATTACCGCCCTCGACAAGACGCGCCATTTCGTGCGGGCAGCGGAACTGTGCGGTGTGACGCAACCCACTCTCAGCTCGATGATTCAAAAGCTCGAAGACGAACTGGGTTGCCGGATCTTCGACCGTTCGGTGCATCCCATTGAGCCCACTGTGGCGGGAAAGTTGATTCTCCAACATGCGCAGGTGATTCTGTTTCATGTGAAGCAGTTGAATGAAAACGTATTGGCACAGAAAGGGGAATTATCGGGCTCACTTTCGCTGGCGATTATCCCGACTGTTGTGCCTTACCTGTTGCCGAAGTTTATCTCCCACTTCCGTAAGGATTATCCGGATGTCTCACTAAAAGTATCGGAGATGCAGACCGAAACCATCATCCGCAAACTTCAATCGGCGGAGATTGACATGGCGATACTGGCCACCCCGCTCGAAAATCCTAAAATCTTGGAAGTACCGCTTTATTACGAACGGTTTATCGCCTATATTTCTCCGAATGAATCGATCTATGAAAAGAAAGAACTGTGTCCTCACGAGCTACCGCTGGAGCATCTCTGGATACTGGAAGAGGGACACTGCCTGCGCAACCAGGTGCTGAACTTTTGCGAAAGCAAAACCTTCACCTCCGCTGTTGAGGCCGGCAGCATAGATACGTTGGTGAAAATTGTGGATGAAAATAATGGATACACGGTCATTCCGGAGCTGCATATCGAGCTGCTGAGCGAAGAGCAAAAGCAAAACCTTCGGGAAATTGTACGTCCCGAGGCGACCCGGGAGATTTCATTGGTCATCCGACATGACTATGTGCGCGAGGGATTGATGAATGCTGTAGCCAGATGTGTCAAGGAAATTATTCCCACTCACATGCTGGATACACGATTGAAGAAATTTGCAATAAAACTGTAACCCCACAACTGCAGCGGCTCAAAGCCGCTTGCCGGATATAAAGAAATTATAGACTATGGAACTCAAACAATTTACCAAAGAAGAACTCGCCCGTTATAATGGGCAAAACGGAGCACCTTGTTACATTGCTTTTGAAGGAAAAGTGTACGATGTGTCGGATAGTACGATGTGGGAAGATGGAAACCACCAGGGCGTGCATGATGCCGGAATGGACCTGACCAGCGATATGGATGATGCACCGCACAGTGCGAAGGTGTTGTATGCTTTTCCAATTGTAGGGGAATTGGTCGACTAATTGCTACAAAACATTGCGTTCCATTGTTTTATAAGGAGAGGTTGATAAAACACAAAGCAATGGAAGCGAAGTCCGGTTTGCCGGGATTGTTTATCGGGACATCCGGCTGGAGTTATAAGCATTGGCAGGGAGTCTTCTATCCTGAAGGAGTGACGCAGGATAGATACCTGGAGCATTACCTGACACAGTTTGACTGTGTGGAGTTGAATGCCAGTTTCTACCATTTGCCTTTGAAAACAACGGTTGCCGGTTGGATAAGAAGAACTCCGGCAAACTTCCGATTCTGCACCAAACTGAGCCGTTATATTACCCATCAGAAATACCTCGTGGAGGTGGAAGAGGCGCTGAAGAATTACTTCACGCTCTTTGGCCGGATGAAGTTGCGGTTAGGGCCTGTATTGGTACAACTACCTCCGGGATTGGCTTACGATGAAGAACTGTTTTCCCGTTTCGTAGAAATGCTCAGGTCTTATCCACAATTCCGATTTGCAGTAGAGGTTCGGCATTCTTCCTGGCTCAGGGATGAATTTTTCCAAATCCTGAGAAAAGAAGGCATTGCTTTTGTGATTGCCGATTCAGGTGGACAGTTTCCTTTTGCAGAGACCGTTACATCTGATTTTGTTTATCTGCGGTTTCATGGTCGCGAATTGTTGTACGCTTCCAATTACAGCGAGGAGGAACTGAATCAATATGCTGATAAAATTGTGAGTTGGCTGAAAGAAGGAAAAGAGGTCTGGGCGTTTTTCAATAATGATTACGCCGGTTTTGCACCTTTCAACGCGATGCAATTGAGAGAAATGGTCTGTGCTAAAGTATGAATCATGGATTTAATTCCTATCAGAGTCGAAAGTTACGCCGGGTATAAGGCAGATGAATCTCCCCGCTTTTTTTACTGGGATAATATCCGCTTTGAAATTAAAGAAATTGCAGATCGGTGGTATCAGGGATATATTGATTCGGAAGAGTTGGCTGCGAACTATTTCAAAGTCATCACAACCGATGATAAGTTTTATTTACTTAAGCATGAGCTGGAAGCGGACCAATGGTATCTCCTTATTAAAGGTGAGATGATGAATGTATTGCCATGAAGTGCTAAATCGACCCTACTGTTCGGATAAATGGCATGGAGGCACGCAGAAATGCTCCGTCGGCACGTAGAAATGCGAGGGAGTCATGCAGAAATGCATCTGCGGCATGCAGAAATGCGTGGGAGTCACCCGGAAATGCGATAGCGGCAGACAGAAATGCGTCAGCGGCACGCAGAAATGCGAGGGAGGCAGGCAGAAATGCATCAGCGGCACGCAGAAATGCGAGGGAGGCAGACTCTCTCGCATTTTTTACTGCCTCCCCGAAGGTTTCGCATCATCTGAGTTTATTTTGAAGACTCATCCAGCTTCCGCCATTATAGACTTCCCGATATCCGCGGGATTTAAGTAAGCTTTTAGCCGAAGCGCTGCGCATACCCGATGCGCAACAGGTGATGATGGGTTTGTTTTTATCTTTTAGTTTACCGAGATTGGCGCTCAGAGCATCGACGGAAATATTGATTGAACCTTTGATGTGACCGCCTGCGTATTCGCCTTTGGTGCGTACGTCGAGGACGATGGCGCCTTGTTTGACCAGTTCGGCATAATCTACTTTCGGACCGAAACCCAGCAATTGTTTGATTGTATTCAGCATATTGTATTGGAATAAATTTAGGTTTGATATTAGGTAAATCGTTGGGGTTGATTATCTCCGCATCATCATCTGCATGATACCTCCGCCATTTTTTACTTTGGTAAATCCCATTTGCATCAGCGCTTGCATGGCGTAAGAGGAACGGGCACCTGATGCACAGTAAAGGGTGATGTCACGCGATTTGCTTCCCAATTCATTTACTCGTCTGGGTAGTTCGTCCAGTGGAATATTTACCGCTCCCGGATAAGCTCCTCCGGCAAACTCTTGCGGAGAACGTACATCTACGATTAGCGGTGTATTTACCGGAGCTGCTTTTTGCTGGCTCTGATTTCTTTTGGCCATCATCGCTGCGATACCACCACCATTCTTTACGTTGGTATAACCGATTTGCAGCAAAATATTCTGAGCGTATGATGAACGTGCGCCGGAAGCACAATAGAGCGTAATATCACGGTCGGCGCGGTTGCCTAATTCCTGATAGCGGCTGGGCAGTTCATCCAACGGAATGTTGATGGCTCCGGGATAAGCTCCGGTCCGGAACTCTTCGACAGTACGTACGTCCACGATGATTGGGGAATTATCGTTTGCGGATTGAGTCGTTGCTTCTGCCTTTTGCTCACTGGCTTCGGCTTCGATAGATTTGGTGACAATTGGTAATAATTCGATATTGATGTTTTTGAATCCGATAGCACGGGCATGACGTTGCAATGAGGTATGTCCACCGGAGATGTTTGTTACCTCCTTAATACCAGTACCGACGATGGTGCGTAATGCCTGGTGTCCTTTTTTGCCGCTTTCATCGTACACAATCACCGGATGACCGACAGGGATAGCCCCGATTTGCTGTGATAACATTTCCAGCGGAATATGAATCGCGCCTTTGATATGGCTTTTCTCAAAAGCGAAAATATCGCGCACATCCACGTAAACCGGATTTATTCCTTCTAGAAATGCGTCCAGTTCCGCTACCGTGACGGATGGACTGTAACCGGATTGGCGGTTTTCAGCCGCGTATGCCGCCATATTCATCGCATCGTTGGCTGTTCCGATGGGAGGAGAGTAGGCGAAGTCCACATCGGCGATGTCCTGAATGGTCAGTTTGGCTGCCGCTGCAGTGGCAATCACATCCAGGCGTTTATCTGCCCCTTTGTAGCCAGCGGTTTGTCCGCCGAGGATTATCCCGGTCTCTTTATCGTAAACCACCATCACAGTCACGATCTCTGCACCCGGATAGTATGAGGTGTGATGTTCTTTGTGAACCACAACGGCTTCAGCGTGGATGCCGACTGCTTTGGCTTGTTTCAGGGAAAGACCGGTGGTTCCGGCCACCGCTTCGAATACCCGAACGATCGAAGTGCCCAATGCGCCTTTGTAGCTGTGATTTCCACCCAGGGCATTCTCGGCAGCGATACGTCCCTGACGGTTAGCCGGACCTGCCAATGGGATGCGGACTTTTTTACTGTTTACGCGGTGTTCGATTTCCACCATATCACCGGCAGCGAAGATGTCCGGATCATTGGTTTGCAATTTATCATTGACCAACAGACCACCTGCTTCACCGATTTCCAGTCCGGCCTCTTGGGCTAATTGCAGGGTCGGGCGAACGCCGATAGAGAGCAATACAATGTCGGCATCCAATGATTTGCCGTTGCTTAGTTTTACGCTTTTGGGCAATATTTCGGTAACACCTGTATTGGTATGAATGCCGACACCGTAGGATAACATTTCATTTTCGATAAATCCTGCAGTTTCTGCTTCCATGATCGCCATCACGTGCGGCATCATTTCCACTACATGCACATTCAGTCCGCGTTTTACCAAAGCTTCCACCATTTCCAGACCGATAAATCCACCGCCTACTACGACTGCATTTTTCGGATGGGTTTCATCGATATGGCGGGCGATTTTGTCCATATCCTCGAGTGTCCACAAAGAGAAGACGTGCTCGTGATTTGCTCCGGGAAGATCCGGATGGATAGGGCGACCTCCTTGTGCCAGTATCAGTTTGGTGTAGGCAAATTCCTTTTGCTCTCCGTTACGGGTATCCACTGCTTTCACCACATGAGCAACACGGTCGATAGCCGAAACCATCGTGTGGGTGTGGACATGTACCCCGTACTGGTCGTTAAAGCTTTCCGGGCTTTGCAGGATTAGCTTGGAACGGCTTTTGATGTCGCCACTGATATAATAGGGCAGTCCGCAGTTTGCGAAAGAGATATCCGGTCCGGCTTCCAGTAAGGTGATTTCTGCATCCGGTGACAGACGACGGACTTTGGCTGCCGCGGTTGCTCCTGCGGCTACTCCGCCTACGATTACGATCTTTTCCATATGATTGATTTTTTATTTGTTTCAATTTGATAATGCAAAGTTACTTTGAAGGCAAATTCAGACGAAGAAATTTGCCATCTGCCTAAACAACCTTTCGATTGATTTAGCTCAGGTTTTTTCTTGATTTAAACTAACTTTGCGAATAAACAGTCATTCGATATGCAACAAATCACCGAAACCGACCAGAATTTTATTTGCGATATACAGGCGCCCTGCTTTCAGATGCTCACCGAAGAAGAGGTGATGCTGGTGCGTTCCAGCCGCACGCAACTCCTTTTCCGCAAAGGAGATACGCTGACAAAGCAAGGAGCGTTTGCCTCTTACGTTTTATTTATTATCAAAGGAATTGCCCGCCAGTATCTGGAAGGGGAGGGAAATAAGAGTTACAACCTGCGGATTATACGCCCCGGTGAGTTTGTGGGGCTTTCGTCGGCTTTTTCATCACCTACTTATAACTATTCATCGTTGGCATTGACGGATTGTCAGGCATTTCTGGTGGAGAAAAGTGCCATCGAAAAGGTGGCGAAGCAAAATGGTGCATTTAGTTTTAGCATCATCAAGCGCTATTGCGAGCAAAATAATAATGTTTTCGAATCCCTCAGTTCCGTATTATACAAGCAGATGAATGGCCGACTGGCCGACGTGCTGCTTTACCTGGAAAGCATCAAGGCGGAGTACCCTGAAATCTTTCAACTCCTTTCCCGCAAAGAGATTGCAGACTTTGCCGGCATCTCCACCGAAAGTGCGGTGAAGCTACTCAAGACACTCGAAAAGGAAAATATTATTGGCCTGAAAGAAAAGGACATCATCATCAATCAGCCGGAGAAGCTGGAGATGATTAGTCGAAACGGATGAGTCTGTTTTATTTGACGTAACCTAGAGACCGGTTGGCGGAACCTCGAGGACAGTTAGCGAAACCTAGAGAATGATCTTTGAAAGCACGAGGACGGCTTCCGAAAGCTCATTTCGTTTGCTTACAATATTTCTTTACCGCTTCTATCGCCTCTATATACCTCATGTTTGCTGCCTCCCTGAAGTCAAGACAAGCATTTTCCAATTGTCCCAATGCTAATTTTACTAACCCTCTGCGGTAATAGGCCGGAGCGAAACGGGAAAACAGGGTTATTGCCATCGTGAAGTCATCAATTGCTTCCGGGTAGTTTTTCAATTCATGTCTGGCCATTCCCCGGTAAAAATAGCCATTGGGGTCATCCGGTTTTATTATAATTATCTGGGAGAAATCATCTATTGCACCTCTGAAATCATTGATTTTGGCTTTGATTATACCTCTGGCGAGAAACGCCTCCTGGCTCAGGGGATTAATCTCAATCGCCTTTGTAAAATCAGCTAACGCGCCGGAGTCGTCATTCAAAGCCTCCTTTGCAATGCCTCTGTTATAGTAGGCAACGTCATATTCCGGGTCAATCTCTATAGCTTTGGTTAAATTGGAGATGGCGCTTTGGTTATCCTGAAGAAGGGAGTTCACAACACCAATGTTGTAATAGGCCCGGGCATTGCGGGGATTGAGCTCAATCACCTTCGTTAAATCGGATATGGCTCCGGTAGAATCATGTAGATAGCTTCTGGCAATGCCCCTTAGAGAAAGTGCTTCAGCATGTGTCGAGTCAAGGCTGATTGCCCCGGTGCAGGCTATAACGGCCCCGACTGGATCGTCTTTGATTAAAAATATACTCCCGAGGGTAAAGTAGGCTGTCGTATCACCAGGATTAATCTCTAAGGCTTTTTGGTAGTCTGCTATTGCTCCATTGTATTCCTTGATTTTTAATTTACAAAATCCTCTTTGCTTGAAATAAACCGGATTGTTGGGATTTATAAGAATGGCTTGGGTCATATCTGTGATTGCAGGTACGAAATCATTTAGTTTTCCCTCGGCCAATCCTCTATGGCTATAGGCATCGGCGTACTCCGGATTGATTTTTATGGCATTGGTAAAGTAATGAATTGCCTTGAAATATTTCTGGCTTTTCAGACATTCTACTCCTTTGTTGAATTCCTCTTTAGCCGTTTGGTTGTATCCGGTCAGGCAAACAGACAATAAGAATAATATGCAGAAAGCCTTTCTCATCATTTATCGATATCAGAAGTTGGGAACAATCTTAACCCCATTTTTATTCAGTTCAATCTTAATCTCTTCAAACGAGAGCCGGTTAATCGAGCGTACTGCATTTTCAATCAATGTGACGGAAAATCCTTCTTTCAGAGCATCTTTAATAGAATAATAGATACAGAAATCACCTGCAAGTCCGCAGAAATAAAGTTCATCGGCCTTTTTTTCGTGAAGGTAGCCAGCCAGACCGGTCGTTTTTATATGTCCGTTATCGTAGAAGCAACTGTAGCTGTCTATTTCCGGATCCATTCCTTTACGGAAAATAGCCTCAACAGGGCGAATGTCAAGCCGGGGGTGAAAATCAGCACCAATTGTGCCCTGCACGCAATGGTCAGGCCAGAGTGTCTGCTCCATACCATTCAGGATGATTTGGTCAAACGGCTTTTTACCCTGATGATTTGACGCGAAACTCTTATGAATGGCCGGGTGCCAATCCTGAGTGGCGATGACCAGGTCAAATTGATCCAGCAAGCCATTGATCATGTCAATAATCAAATCACCTTCCGGTACGGGCAGTGCACCGCCGGGGATAAAGTCATTTTGAATATCTGTGATGATGAGTGCTTTCATTTCTTCTGATGCATTAAGATTAGCTTGTCCCGTTTCTCCTTCAGTTCCTGACTCAGCCCGATCTTATAGATATGCGGATTTTCAAATCGCTTGTATTCGTCGGGGAGTTTGTTAAAGCGGCTTTGGCAAAATGCAGCAAGATTGTTCAGGTGTTGAGGTTCAGCGATGCGCTTGCCCTCCTTCATAACCGGGAAGAGTAGAGGTTCTTTAGTTGCCTGGCCAATGTGCATCGACATCAATGCTTCGAAGGGATGGCACATGATTTTAATATACTCACTCTTTTCCTCGATGGTGGCAACGACGTCAGCTCCGGCGAAATTGCCGGATTCATCCAGTACTCTGTACACCTGTTTTTTATAAGGAATGGTCACTTTGGTCAGCGACTCGGAAAGTTTCAGTCTGGGCTGTTCATCGTAATAGGCCAGCTTGTAAACCCCATCCAGCGCAGCATCAGGATGACCGATCACCAGCTTGGTCCCCACTCCGAATACGTCGATCGGAGCACCCTGTTCCAGAAGGCTTTTAATCACATGCTCATCCAGCACATCGGAAACAACGATTTTGACGTAGTGCAGGCCGGCATCATCCAGCATCTTGCGGGTTTGTTTGGCAAGATATGCCAGGTCGCCGCTATCCAGCCGGATACCTTTCAGCCGGTGTCCCGATTTTTCCATTTCTTTGCCCACTATAATCGCGTTGGGCACGCCACTCTCTAAGGTATTGTAGGTATCGACGAGCATTACACTGTTTTCGGGAAATGTTTGGGCAAAATCACGGAATGCGCTTATCTCTTCGTCATAACTTTCCACGAATGAGTGGGCCATGGTACCGGAGATGGGAACGTCAAAATCCCGTCCCGCCAGCACATTGCTGGTTCCGTTGAATCCACCCACAATGGCAGCTCTGGCGGCATAATACCCTCCCGGTCCGTGTGCGCGGCGCAGTCCGAAATCAATCAGAACGCGGTTGCCTGCCACGGATCTCATCCGTCGTGCCTTGGTGGCAATAAGGGTCTGGAAGTTCAGAATATTCAGCAGCAGGGTTTCAACAATCTGCGCTTCAATAATATTGGCTTCGATGCTCAGTATAGGTCTTACCGGGAAGATCAGATCCCCCTCTAAGCTGCTAAACACATTTCCCCTGAAACGAAACTGATCCAGATAGTGAAGAAAACCGGAATCAAATCCCTGCGCTTTCAGGTACTCCAGATCATACCGGTCGAATTGCAGATTTTCCAACGCCTCCAGGAGTGATTCCAGTCCTGCAAAGACAGCATATCCCCCGTTGAATGGCAGCTTACGAAAGAAATAATCGAAAACAGCCCGGTGGTCTTTACATCTTCCCTGCATGAAATAGGCTTGTGCCATGGTCAGTTGGTAGAGGTCGGTATATGTGCCGGTGAAATGGAGAAATTCACGGTTTTCAGAAGAGGTTGACATCGTTTTTGGGGTTTAGGTTGGTTGCGTAAACGGTTGTTTGAGGGCCGTATGATTCTGATAAATAGTTTTTTCTTACGGGAGTGTCCGGAAGAGTTGGGTAGATATCTTTCTGTATTAAAACATATAGGTAAAGTGGAAAGTTTTGGCCGGGGAATTACAAATCATCTCCGGATAATACAGATTTTAAGCAATTTGTCATTTTAAAAACTCTTTAGCCGACCTTAATCCCACTTCGAATTTATTACTTTTGCAGGTAAATAATCCTTTGCGATGCAAATGGCCGGATGTGTCTTTGCTCTATTTTGTAAAAATGGAATACCCTTCTACGATATTAGAAAATGCCGTCAATGAATTTGCCAAACTACCCGGTGTAGGAAAGAAGACAGCCCTGAGGCTGGTGCTTTACCTGCTTCGCCAAAAGCCGGAAGTGCCGGTGGGTATTGGGTCTGCTTTGATTGATCTTCAAAACATCAATTACTGCAAAGTTTGCCACAATATTTCCGATACGGATGTCTGCGCCCTGTGTGCTGACCCACGCCGCGATGCCTCTACCGTATGTGTCGTGGAGAATATCCGGGAACTGATGGCGGTGGAGAATACCATGCAGTACCGGGGTGTTTATCACGTGCTGGGCGGCATTATATCTCCGATGGAGGGTGTCGGTCCTGCCGATTTACAAATAGAGAGCTTGGTGGAACGTGTGTCAAAAGGGGATGTGAAGGAAATAATCCTTGCCCTCAGTACAACAATGGAAGGGGACACTACCAACTTCTATATTTTCAGAAAACTGGCCGGCATTGATGTGAAAATCACTGTGCTGGCCCGAGGCGTGGCTATCGGCGACGAACTGGAGTATGCCGATGAAGTGACGCTGGGACGTTCTATTATCAACCGAACCTTATTTAACGAAGCATTCAAAATATGATTATAGCTGTAGATTTCGATGGTACAATCGTCGAGCACGAATATCCTCGCATTGGGGCGCCGATTCCCTTTGCGACCGATACTTTGCTGCAATTGCAGCGCGATGGGCATCAACTCATCCTTTGGACTGTACGTGAAGGAGAATTGCTACAGGAAGCGGTGGATTACTGCCGGGGATTTGGTGTTGATTTTTACGCCATTAATCAATCTTTTCCGGGAGAAAGACCGGAGGAAAAGCCTTCCCGCAAACTGACAGCCGATCTTTTTATCGATGATCGTAATCTCGGAGGATTACCCGATTGGGGGCAGATATATCACATGATTAAGCACGACCGGATGTTTGAACCATTCGACTCATCGGTCATGTTGATGAGCCGAAATAATAACCGCAGTAAAAATATTTTCCTGATTATCGGTGAGGCCATTGATCGCATTAAAAATGGCGAAGCCGCCCGATAAAACCCAATTAGCATGAAGTTATCCATTGTCATTGTCAACTATAATGTCCGCCTGCTGCTGGAGCAGTGCCTGCTTTCGGTGCGTAAAGCCACGGAAGGTATTGAGGTGGAGGTCTTTGTAGTGGACAATGTCTCTACCGACGGTTCGCTGGAGTATCTGATTCCGCTTTTTCCCGAAGTCCGTTTTATTGCAAATACTGAAAATGTCGGATTTTCCCGGGCCAATAATCAGGCAATCCGGCAGGCAAAAGGAGAATATGTGCTGTTGCTCAATCCCGATACGGTAGTGGGGGAGGAGTCGCTGGCGAATGCTCTTCATTTTATGGATGAGCATCCCGATGCAGGAGCTGTCGGGGTCAAGATGATTGACGGCAACGGGCGTTTCCTTCCCGAGTCGAAACGCAGCCTGCCCACGCCCTGGAATTCATTCAGCAAAATGTTTGGACTGGCTTCCATTTTCCCAAAATCATCTCTTTTTGGGAAATACCGGCTGCTCTATCTGGATAAAAACGAAGTCCACCGGGTGGAGGTGCTTTGCGGCGCTTTCATGATGATGCGTGCTGAGGCATTAGCCAAAAGTGGATTGCTGGATGAGACCTTTTTCATGTATGGTGAAGATATCGACCTTTCATATCGCATTCTGCAGGCGGGTTATCACATCTATTATTTGCCCGAAACCATTATTCATTATAAAGGGGAAAGCACGAAGAAGGACAGCCTCCGCTATGTGAAGATCTTTTACGGGGCAATGGTCATCTTTTTCAGGAAGCATTATCCCAACTATAGCGCACTGTTTGCGGTCTTCATCAAAATGGCGATTGGGCTTCATGCCTCGCTTTTTGTCCTCAAATTTCCTTTGTTGAAATTGAAAAAAGGTCAGCGCAAAGATTCATCAATGCAGCTCCCCCGTTCCGGAGAGAGCTTTGCAGAGATGATTGCCCGGATAGAACAATCCGCTTGATTGAAGGACAAGTCCTCTTGCTTGCGGAACATTTCCGCAGGAATATCCGAATTCCACCCCGAAGGGACAAACACAAAATCCAGACTGCCCAAAAGCTGTTTGAGCGAGTAGACCATTCCCTAAAGGACAGATATCGTAGGACTTTGTATAGTCGTCCGAGCGAGTTCTTTTGGGCTATGTTTTTGCTTACTTTTTGCGCCAAAAAGTAAGGCCAGCGGCAGGCGATCGGGGGAAATATTCAGAATTCTCGAAACTGATATTTTTCATGATCAGGTTAATTTGTAAAATGGTCAATGACTAAATTGTAAATCCAGAAAGATGTTAGCAACACTCTTCTCCAACGACGCATTTGCCGTCATACACAATAAAAACTTCCGTTATTTTCTCGGCTACCGTTTCTTTATGACCATGGCCACGCTGATGCAGTCGGTCATTGTTGGCTGGCACATCTACTTCCTGACGCACAACGTCCTCTGGCTCGGCTTTATCGGGCTGGTGGAAGTCATTCCGCAGATTAGCATTTCGCTTTTTGCCGGTCACTACATCGACCTGTGGGACCGCAAAAAGATTATCCGCAATACCACTTTTCTGCTGTTGCTTGGGGCGTTGATTTTGTCTCTCTACAGCATTGAGAGCTTCCATGCCTATGACCGGTTGGGCATTTGGCCCATTTTCGTAACCATATTTCTTACTGGTCTTTCGCGCGGTATTCTGATGCCCGCCCATACTGCGTTGCTGGGAAATTTGGTGGATAAGTCGCTCTATGCCAATGCGGCTACCTGGAGTAGTGCCAACTGGCAGGTGGGAGCCGTAATGGGACCGGCAATTGGTGGTTTGATTTATGGCTTTGTCGGGATACAGGCGGCCTATATTTCCGTTTTTGTCATCTACTTTATCTCGCTTTTGATGATTTCCAACATTCAGGCGCCAAAACTGGTCGTTGAGGTAAAATCAGGCGGGGAAAATATTTTCGATCGCATACGTGAAGGGGTAAACTTTGTGATGAAAAGCCCGGAATTGGTGGGCGCTTTCTCGCTCGATATGTTTGCCGTACTGTTTGGTGGAGCGGTCGCGATGTTGCCTGTGTTTGCCTCGGAAGTGTTACGTGTTGGGCCGCAGGGACTGGGCTTTTTGCGCTCCTGTCCGGCAATCGGCGCCATCGTGATGTCGTTTTATCTGATGTTTAATCCGCCGATGAAACATAGCGGCCGATTGTTGCTCGGAGCCGTACTGGGCTTTGGTTTGTGCATGATTGGATTTGCCCTGTCGAAAGATTTCTGGTTATCCTCCTTGTTGCTAATCTTCAGTGGCGTATTTGATAATGTCAGTGTGGTTATCCGAGGAACCATTACCCAACTCTATACCCCCGATCACATGCGCGGGAGGGTAGCTTCGGTCAATAGTATCTTCATCGGTTCGTCCAATGAACTGGGTTCCTTTGAATCAGGCGTTGCTGCCAAGCTGATGGGCTTGATTCCGTCCGTTGTGTTTGGTGGTGCAATGACGTTGCTGGTCGTTGGTGTAACCGCTAAAGTCAATCCTCCGTTAAGACGGTTATGGCTGAAGCATAAAGAATAAGATGTCACAAAGGACAATAGAGATTATGCACAGAGAGCCACAGAGTTTTTACTTCTCTGTGGCTCTCTGTTTGTTTTCAAAAGTCCTCTGTGATATAAAAATTACAAGGTATCGTTCAGTAGATTCAGTTTTGCAGATATCTTTTCAAACTCCGACGTTTGCAGGAATTCTTCCATTGCTTTGATATGCCGCATGTGATGCACATCAGTTGCGAGGAAGTTAATGTAGCCTTTGTTGAGCAAATGCAGGGCGGTTTTCTTCACCTCTTTACCATATACTCCCGCCAGCGAAAGGATATTCACTTGGAATTTGCAATTCAAAGCGTGCAATTTATCAAAGACGGCAAAGTCGTTGTGGTAATAGGTATAGCGTTCCGGATGGGCCAGTATCGGCTTATATCCGGCCAGATGCAGCTCAAATATTGTCTCTTCCAATCTCCAGTAGGGTTGCAGATAGGAGTTTTCAATCAACAGAAAATTTTTGGGAAATGGAATCAGGTCGTTTCTTTCCCAATGTGACAGAAAATTGCCGTCCAAACGGTATTCAGCTGAATACTTTACGTCAAACTGAATTCCCTCGGCATCAAGAGCCGTACGCAATTGCTGGTAGGCTTCGCCAATCGTCTTCTTCTCGTTGGGAAAAACCTCCTCTGTGATATGCGGAGTGGCAATGACGCGTTCTATGCCCAGCGTCTTCAGGCTGCGGATGAGCTCCAGAGATTCTTCCAGGTTATCGGCTCCATCGTCAATGCCGGGCAGGATATGAGCATGCACATCGGTTTTGAATCCGATAGGTTGTAATGCGGTTTGCTTTTTACTTTTGAAAATTCCAAACATAATCAGTGACAATAGATTTGAGTGCAGTGAGAGGTTATTCAACCGGACTCACCTGATGGTTCTTCAATAAATATTTTTCCTGCGTTTCCGGGCAAAAGGCAATTCCTTTCGCGTCAAATTCAAGTTTGTGTCCGTTTTTGCTTACCCAGCCGCATTGTCGGGCCGGATTACCAGTCCAGAGTGAGTATGGCGGAATATCTTTCGTGACCACACTTCCAGCCCCGATTAACGCATAGGCTCCGATGCGGTTACCGCAAACGATTGTTGCATTGGCACCGATGGTAGCTCCTTTTTCAATGTACGTGGTGCGAAATTCTTCTTTCCGGTTGATGAAACTCCTCGGATTCGTTACGTTGGTAAAGACGCACGAAGGTCCCAGAAACACATCATCTTCGCAAATCACTCCGGAATAGAGTGACACGTTATTCTGGATCTTCACGCCATTCCCGATTTTCACCCCGGACGCGATAAAGACATTTTGGCCGATGTTGCATCTTTTTCCGATGATAGCATCACTCATGATATGGGAAAAATGCCAGATACGGCTCTCGGGGCCGATTTGACAACCGGCATCAATGATTGCAGTTTCATGAACAAAGTAATTCGCCATTGTTTTAATGATATAGGTTGAATAAGACGATTTCGTCTTAAACTGGTTTATTGAGAAAGCAAATGTACGAAAATGTTTTCGGAAAGCTTTTTAAAGCCACCTCTGCAATTTTGTCAGAAAATAGCTAGTAAGTACATTTTGTCAGAAATGAGTTCTATAGCATGTCATTTTTACTCAATAGGGAGTCAAAAACAGCCTTTTATCTGTTAAATCCATTTGCAGAATAAATCGTACCGGTTAAATGTGCTTAAAATGAGTCGAAAACGCAATTTTCAGAATGGTGTTTGCAACAAAACTAACAGTTGAACCGTTAAATTAACGTTTAGGATTAACAATTAAATGACTTAGAAAATGAGACAGAATGCAAAACACTGGTTGGGCATAGTTTCAGTGGCCCTCCTCAGTTCGGGAGTAACATTGGGTGCATACTCTTACATGATGAAAAAGGAACGAGCTTTCAACAGCGAAGGGTACTCCTTGCCGGTAAGCTTAGCTTCCATGAATGCCGCTCCGGCTGTACCTACCGATTTTACGGTAGCAGCCGAAAATTCCGTACATGCCGTTGTTCACATCAAGGCAACAGCGATGAAGAAGGGATATACGATGCCTTCAGATCCTTTCTTTGATTTCTTTTTTGGCGAAAGAGGACAGCAGCAGGTGCAACCACAACCACAGGTCGGATTTGGCTCCGGCGTGATTATTTCATCTGATGGTTATATTGTGACCAACAATCACGTGGTAGAGGGTTCCGATGAACTTGATGTCACGTTGAACAACAACCGTTCGTATAAAGCGAAGCTGATCGGAACTGATCCGGCTACAGATATTGCCCTGATAAAGATTGATGAAAAAGATTTGCCAACGATTCCGTTTGGCGATTCAGAGAATCTGAAAGTCGGAGAATGGGTGCTTGCTGTAGGTAATCCCTTTAATCTGACTTCCACGGTGACGGCAGGTATTGTCAGCGCAAAAGCCAGACAAGGAATCATGCCTTCCAATGGTAGTATGAAGATTGAATCCTTTATCCAGACCGATGCTGCGGTAAATCCTGGAAACAGTGGTGGCGCTCTTGTAAATACGAAGGGTGAGCTAGTGGGT
Organism: Parabacteroides sp. FAFU027; assembly: GCF_022808675.1. NCBI lineage: Bacteria > Pseudomonadati > Bacteroidota > Bacteroidia > Bacteroidales > Tannerellaceae > Parabacteroides > Parabacteroides sp. FAFU027. Next base: position 227,306 of record NZ_JAKZKV010000007.1, on the reverse strand, counting down.
ATCAACACTGCAATTGCGTCACAAACCGGTAATTATGCTGGCTACTCTTTTGCTGTCCCTGTGACTATTGTAAGTAAGGTCGTTGCTGATATTAAACAGTATGGAACCGTACAGCGTGCTTTACTGGGTGTGGAAATGGGAACCGTAACCGATGAAGTCGTAAAAAAATACGACCTGCATGTCAACGAAGGAGCTTTTGTTTCTAAAGTTACAGAACGAAGCGCAGCTATGGAGGCCGGAATCAAAGAGAAAGACGTAATTGTTGCGGTAAATAACACTAAGATTAAGAGCGGTTCTGAACTGCAGGAACAAATCAGCCGTTATCGTCCGGGTGATAAAGTGAAGATTACCGTAATGCGGGGTAAGGACGAAAAAGATTTCTCCGTGACACTACGTAATAAACAGGGAAATACGGCTGTTGTAAAAGAAGCCGGAACAGAAGTCCTGGGTGCTGCATTTAAACCGCTTTCTGCTGAATTGAAAAAGCAACTGGGCATAAATTCCGGAGTTCAGGTATCTGATTTGTCGAAAGGTAAATTTCAGGAGGCTGGAATCAGAAGAGGATTCGTGATTCTCAAAATTAATGATACCAAAATTGAAAGTAAGGAAGATGTGGATAAAGTTGCTTCGCGTGTAATGAGCGGAAACAGCGGTGAACAGGCGCTTTTCATCGTCGGTGTTTATCCGAATGGAAAAACTACCTATTATGCCATTGATTTGTCCGAATAAACCGTTTGAGCCATGCAGTGAAAACAATTAATCGTCGTCTGATTTATAGCAGTTTGTAATTTCAGACAGACAGGTATTAAATTTAGTTTTAAAGGTAAACAAAAGGTTGTTTATACTGTTTAGTAGTAAGGTTATTGATTGAAAGGAAGCTAACGGAAACGTGATGCTTCCTTTTTTAAAACTTATATGCGCGTAATTAGTCGAAAATGACTATCTTTGCACGCTAAAAATTTTTAGGATAATGAGACAGCTTAAGATCACAAAGTCAATTACGAACAGGGAAAGTGCCTCTTTGGATAAATATCTCCAGGAGATTGGACGCGAAGACCTGATTACTGTAGAAGAAGAGGTAGAACTTGCTCAACGCATCAAAAAAGGCGACCGCGTCGCTTTGGAAAAGTTGACACGGGCAAACCTTCGCTTTGTAGTATCTGTAGCAAAACAGTATCAAAATCAGGGGTTAAGTTTGCCAGACTTGATTAATGAAGGTAACTTAGGCTTGATTAAAGCTGCTGAAAAATTTGATGAAACCAGAGGTTTTAAATTTATCTCATATGCTGTATGGTGGATTCGTCAGTCTATCCTTCAGGCATTGGCTGAGCAGTCACGTATTGTTCGTCTGCCATTGAATCAGGTCGGTTCTTTGAATAAAATCAGCAAGGCATTTTCTAAATTCGAGCAGGAAAACGAGCGTAAACCATCACCGGAAGAGCTTGCTGATGAATTGGATATCCCTGTGGATAAAATTTCGGATACCATGAAGGTTTCCGGTCGTCATATTTCGGTAGATGCTCCTTTCGTTGAAGGTGAAGATAACAGTCTGCTTGATGTATTGGTAAATGATGATTCTCCTATCGCTGACCGTTCTCTGATTAACGAATCGTTAGCAAAAGAGATTGACCGTGCCCTTTCTACTCTGACCGAACGTGAAAGTGATATAATCAAGATGTTCTTCGGTATCGGTATGCAGGAGATGACATTGGAAGAGATTGGTGATAAATTTGGTTTGACCCGTGAGCGTGTGCGTCAGATTAAAGAAAAAGCGATTCGTCGTTTGCGCCAAAGCTCACGCAGTAAATTGCTGAAAGGCTATTTAGGATAAAAAATTATTTGGTGTAATATTTATAGGAGCCGCTTTCGAATTCTTTTCGGAGGCGGTTTTCTTATAATCTGATTTTACCTAAAATTCCTGTATGCTTTTTTGATTATGATTTTAGGAACTAAGCAAATATGTTTGAAAAAGGAGCGGCTGATTGTGAGAGTTAATCGGTTACATTTCAGTATCTTTGCAAGAGATATTAAAAATAGAATTGATGAAGTTTAATACACGTATCCGTTACGGTATCCGGACAATGTTGGAGATATCGATGGGTGATTCTGGGCAAGGAGTATTACAAAAGGATATTGCCAGAAACCAGCTTATTTCTGTGAAATATCTGGATGCTATTATCCATGCTTTGAAAAAAGCTAACCTGATTTGCAATGTTAAAGGAAAGAAGAGTGGGTATATCCTGACCCGGCCTCCGCAGGAAATTACGATGATGGATGTCTATCAAGCTTTTGATGATGAAATTTGCGTTGTAGATTGTTGTGCAAAGGATTTCGACTGCAAGAATGACGCGATCTGTGATGTGAAGCTCTTCTGGGGAAATCTGAATGATATGATTGCCGATTATTTTCACTCATTTACTCTTCAGGATTTTCTTGATAAGAGAGAGGCAAGGGCTTCAATCATTGATGAGCCGGCAGATTAATCTGAGCCATCACGATTCGGTCTTTCCCGAAGATATCTTTGATGACTTCTGCATTTGAATAACTCAGTTCCGCTAACATATTGGCCGTCATTGATCCGAAACGCTCATTTATTTCAAAGTATATTTTTCCTCTCGGATTCAACAGGGAAAGACCTGACTCTGCAATTTTCCTGTAAAATAAAAGCGGATTTTTATCGGGTACAAAAAGCGCTATGTGGGGTTCAAACTCCATCACATTGACGTGCATGGCTTCAGCTTCTTCTTCGCAAACATAAGGAGGATTACTGACAATGATGTCGAATTTTGCAGACATCTGCTCAACGGTCAGATTGAGTACATCTACCTGGCGGAATGTAACGTTGGTTCTGCTTAATTGGTTATTCCCTGATGCAATGGCTAAAGCATCTTCGGAAATATCCCAGGCTTCTACACTTGCCTGGTTCATATTCTTTGCCAGGGAAATCGCAATGCAGCCGCTACCGGTGCCAATATCCAGAACAGCAAGCCCTGCGGCCTTATTTTCCCGGATAATAAGCTCGACAAGTTCTTCTGTTTCAGGACGAGGAATCAATACTCCGGGGGCTACTTTAAACATAGAACCATAAAACTCCGTTTCTCCCAGAATGTATTGGATGGGTTCTCCGGTTTTGAGGCGGCTTAGCATTTGCATTACATCCTCTCTATTTTCCAACAATAAATCCCTATTTTTGTATATCAGAATATTGGTGCGGCTTTGGTTGCATACCTTCTGCAGAAGTTGTTTGACCAATGCTTCAATCTCTTTTTCAGGATAAATATCGTGTAGTAAAATGCGGGCTTGTTCGAAAATCTGTTTCATCGAAATAATTGTTGTAAGCTTGGCAAAGATACAAAATAAAGCGCGTGAATATTTTTGATAACGGAAAAGACTAAACAGGAAACGAAATGCAAATCGAAGAAAAATATATGAAACGTTGCCTTCAACTGGCTGCAAATGCCGTGGCAACGGCCGCACCAAACCCTATGGTGGGAGCAGTTATTGTTCATAATGGAAAAGTCATCGGTGAAGGTTATCATACTCTTTGTGGTTGTGCCCATGCCGAAGTGGAAGCTGTTCGTAGTGTGAAAAATGAAGAGTTGCTGAAAGAATCGACCATGTATGTAAGTCTGGAGCCCTGCTCACATTTTGGGAAAACTCCACCTTGTGCTAAGTTGATTATTGAGAAAAAAATTCCACGGGTTATTATTGGTACTTATGATCCGTTTCCGGCAGTTTCAGGACGGGGTGTAAAGATGCTTCAGGATGCAGGCGTCGTAGTGCATGTCGGTGTGTTAGAAGACGAATGCCGAGAATTGAATAAAGCTTTCTTCTGCTTTCTTGAGAAAAAACGCCCTTACATTGTTTTGAAATGGGCGCAAACCCGCGATGCTTTTATTGATAAAAAAAGATGCGAGCAGGATGCCGTATGTCCGACTCCGATATCGAACGAGTTGACGCGAATGCACGTACATAAATTACGTTCTGAGGTGCAGTCGATCCTTGTCGGAACCAATACGGCGATTAATGATAATCCATCGCTTACGGTTCGTTTCTGGACCGGAAACCATCCTGTGAGACTGGTCCTTGATCGTCAACTCCGGATTCCATCCGATTATCATTTATTTGATGGTAAGATTTTGACCGTTGTATTTACAGAAAAAGAGCATCCATCGAAGTCCGGTTGTGAATATGTAAGGATAGACTTTGAAAAAGAGATGTTACAGCAGATTATTCAGTCGCTTTATGACCGCAAGATACAATCGGTGTTGGTGGAAGGCGGCCGGCAATTGCTACAGGCATTTATCAATGCCAATCTGTGGGATGAGGCTCAGGTGGAGGTGGCGGATATTCGCTTTGGAGAAGGGGTTTATGCGCCCTCAATCTGTGGGGCAGCCGATTATACAGAGAAAGTCCTGACTTCGGAAATGATGTATTTCAGAAATAAATGGTAATGAAAAGAAAAGTGCCAATGTCGTTTGAACCGATCATTGGCACTTTTTTTATTTTTCACCGACCTGAACGGTACGGCTTCCGTTTTCATTGACCTTTATAGTCACCGGAACACAATCTCCGGGTAATAATTCTTCCACCTTTTCGGGCCATTCGATAAAACAGAGGGCTCCGCTATAGAAATAATCATCGTAACCCAAATCGTATGCTTCCTCAATCTTGTTTATGCGGTAGAAATCGAAATGGTAAATCAGTTCTCCTGTTCCCGAGCGGTATTCGTTGATAATCGCAAAAGTAGGGGAGTTGATTACATCATCCACATTCAGCTCTTCGCAGATGGCTTTGATGAAGGTTGTTTTTCCTGCCCCCATATCGCCATAAAAGGCAAAGACAGTATCATCGCCCATATTTTCGATGAAGGTGCGCGCCGCTTCGTGTATCTGGCCGAGGTCTGAAATTTTAATTTGCATCGTCTATTTTTTAGGTTCTAATGTGATAAATGGAATCAACATCTCTTCCATTGAGATTCCTCCGTGCTGGAACGTGTTTTTGTAATATCCTGCGTAATAGTTGTAATTGTTGGGGTAGGCAAAGAAATCGTCGTTCATCGCATAGATGTAGGTCGAACTTACATTTGGAGCCGGTAGCCCCAGTTTTTCCGGATTCTTGATTTCATATACCTGTTTGTAGTTATAGTTCAAGTTCTTACCTACTTTGTAACGCAGGTTTGTGTTAGTGTTTCTGTCACCCACAACTTTTATCGGGTTTTCTACCCGAATGGTTCCGTGGTCAGTGGTGATGATCACCTTATATCCTTTTTCTGCCAGAATGCGGAACATATCTGAGGCAAAAGAATGTTTGAACCAAGACTCAGTCAGAGAACGATATGCCGCTTCAGATGCTGCCAATTCACGGATCATTTTTGATTCTGTGCGGGCATGGGATAGCATATCTATAAAGTTGAGCACTACAACATTCAATTGACTTTTTTCCAGTTCGGATAAGTTTTGTAGCATCCGTTCGCCAAACTGGGAGTCATTGACTTTGTGATAAGAGAAAGTATATTTTTTACGGAAACGCTCAATTTGGGTCTGAATCAACGGTGATTCATTCAGGTTCTTACCCTCTTCTTCCTCCTCATCCACCCAAAGCTCAGGGAACATCTTTTGAATTTGCAAAGGCATCAATCCTGAAAAAATTGCGTTACGGGCATATTGGGTTGCAGTTGGTAAAATGCTATAATACAGCTCTTCTTCAAAGTTGAAGTATTCAGCCAGGTGACCTTTAATTACATTCCACTGGTCTAGACGAAAGTTATCAATCAGAATGAAAAATAGTTTTTCACCTTCGTCGAGGATTGGGAAAACTCGGCGTTTGAAGAGGTCAGGACTCATCATCGGACGGGTATCCGGATTGAGAATCCACGATTCGTAGTTGTTTTTGATAAACTTGGCAAAAGCCGAATTGGCCTCTTTTTTCTGCATTTTGAGCAGGTCATCCATGTTGTTTTGCGCCTGTTCAAGCTCCAGTTCCCAATAAACCAGTTTTTTATACACCATCATCCAGTCAAAATAGGTGAATGAGTCGTTAATTTGCATTCCTATTTTGTTAAATTCCTGTTGGTAGCTGTGGGTGGTGGTTTCCGAAATAATCTCCTTTTTGTGTACGTATTTTTTGATACTCATCAGGATTTGATTCGGATTGACCGGTTTGATCAGATAATCGGCTATTTTACTACCGATAGCCTGATTCATGATGTTTTCCTCTTCGCTTTTGGTAATCATCACGATGGGTACCGAGGGATTGATCTCTTTGATACGGGCCAGTGTTTCCAGACCGCTCAGGCCGGGCATGTTTTCATCGAGGAAAATCATATCAAAGTTCTCCTCCCTGCAAAGGTCTATGGCATCGCGACCGTTAGAAGCCGTTACTACTTCATACCCTTTTTCTTCCAGAAAAAAAACGTAGGGTTTGAGCAAATCTATTTCGTCATCAGCCCAGAGTAGGCGGTCTTTCTTCATATTTTATATTTGATAATTCTGATTATGGTTTAGTAGAATCTGATAGATCGGAATCGCTACTTCTTCCCACCGAAATTCTTTTCATAGAACTTGAAATATTCGTCAAATGTTCGTCCCATCAATAAACTGTCGAAGTTCTTCTCTGAGATTAGCACCGTTTTGAGTTGTGACGGTAAGCGATTGGCAATTCCTTTTGGCCCGAATAATCTCTGGCGGTAAATAAACGCTTCATCAAATGTGTTGAAGCCTTTTACCCTGAGTAGTCCGATTCCCTGTAAGGGAAGCATGTCCATGTCGAAATCACGTACCGCAAAGTTAGCAAAATTGAACCCTGCTACTTCATAAATCAACTTGTTATTATAAGTCGAATCTGCCGGGAATACAAAAAGCATAAGGTGCGGGCTGATCGGGTCAATCGTAAATTGGGTATTCTTATCAGTAGAAGCCATTGCTTCAGATTCGCTGGCCTTGATCTGTTTACTCCAGATATCGGTTGATATCTTTTCACCTGTAACCATGCGGCCCTGCACTGCATTTGCCATCATGGCTCCGGCCAGCGGGCTTACATCAGCGTTGGGGTATCTGTCGAGCAGCTCTTTAAGCTGCTTTTTGAATTCATCATTTTTCTTTTCCGAAATGAAGGTCAAAGCATTCAGCATCATGAATTTCGGCATCAATACCGACATCGGAGCCTCTTTCTGAACCTTTTCGTATGCGGAGCGAACAAATGACAGGTCATTCTTCAGGTAAGCATTGTAGGACTGAGCGTACAAACTATCAATTACGTGACTTTTCTGATTTAAAGCAGCCAGATAATTGGGGTTTGAGAGAATCGCCGCATATCTACTTTGAGGAAATTCTGATATGATTTTATCTTTGTAATAGTCGGCCTGTTTTATATCGTTTTGAGTGCGGGCAATTTGGTATAGATTGAAATAGGCTTCAATCTTATTTTTGGTATCCGGATAGCGTTTCAATAGTGTGTTGTAAGTAGAAACACTTAACGGATAGTCTTCGAGTCTGGTTTGGTAAACGTAAGCCATGTTGAATAGTCCTTCACTGACAATATCGTTTGCGTTTTTAATCTCTTCCGGAGTAGAAGGGATTTGGCTTAAATAGTATTTGGGGTTTTTAGGGTCATTCGATTTTTCTTTCGGATTAGCCGTTATGGAATCCGATTTTATTGCTTCTCCAGTCACTTCGGTTGATTTGGATTCTCCTTTTTCCAGATCAGCAAACACATAATCGCTTTTGTTTCGACGGCGCCAGTTGTCTTCAAGTTTGCGGCTTCCCCAGCGGCTTTGAAACTCAGTTTTACCTTTTGTTACACTTTGAGTATTGTAAAAATACCATGAGTTGTCAGTGTTGGCTGTTGGTGTGAAAGTGTTGGTCTTAATCGCATTCGGAACTCCGAATTCAGCTTCCATCTGGGCTTTACGCTGCAGTGCGATGTCTTCCTGCTTTTCTTTTTCCAGCTTCTCTTTTTCTTCTTTTTCTTTGCGGTTAATTTCTGCGATTACTCTTCCGATCGCTATTAAACGATCAGCTTCATTCATTGAGGCTAAAGTCAACAGACTGTCCTGTAAGTGGACATTCTGGTAATGCACAATCAGTTCATCCAGTGCATCAGAGCGTCTTTTAACCAAATCAATACCGTCAAAATCTTTGGGAAGGGATGCGATTGCACCCGCATAGCAGGGTTGAGCCGGGGCATACATCCTTTTTGCAAAATAAATATCCCCGAGTTTTAGTTGTGCCAAAGCTTTCTGACTTACATTTTTCTTATTTTTCTCAACAGACAAAACATAATTCCGAACGGCATTTGAAGTGTCTTTTTTGCCCAGGTAGATATTACCAATAGCATAATAAAGCTGATCCAGGTACTCTCTGTTTTTTACTCTTTTAGTCAAGGATGTAAGAGTTCGGAGGATACCGGTGGTATTCTCTGAAGCAGCACATTCGGTAAGACGGATGCGTGCTGCAAACTGAGCGTCGTAGGGTGGTGAAAGCCTGATTACTTTGTTGTAAGCATAATATGCCGCCAGACTATTTCCGGTACTTTGGTAGATTTGTCCCAGCAGGAAGTTGAGTCTCCATTTCTGTGTTTTATCTTTTTCTGCTTTTAATACTTCCTGAATAGCATCTGCTGCATGCGGGTAAAGTTTCTGCTTTAGCAGCAAATCAGCCTGAGCTACATTATATTCGTATTTTAATCCGGGTGCTAATGCGTCTTTTTTTATCTTGCCTAAAATGTCCTCGGCCTCATACAGATCTTTTTGTTCTGCACTGCAGCGGGCATTCCATATTTGTGCCTCCATGACCACGTTGGGTAAATTGCGGAAATGGCGGATAATGTAGCTGAATGTTGAAGAAGAGGCTTCGAAATCCCCTTTAAAGAATTGAGCTCTTGCCATCAAAAGCCAGGCGTTGTGCAGGAACGGGTTGTATTCTTCTGTCAACTGCCACTGTTTGTACTTTTTAGTATTTCTATAACCATTGAAATCAGGCTTTGTCTTGATAGAGTGCGTTTTAATCGCTTTTTGACACTTCTCGATGGTCCGGTCGTATTCGTTGTTTAGTCTTCCGTTTAATAAGCTTACCGGGTGTAAAGGTAAAAACAGGGTATAGTCATCTGCTGAATTTTGTAGCTGATTCTGAGATGCTTTGATAAAGTTCTGATTACCGTTATAATAGACATTGTAACGGGTAGTCAGTCCCTGGTAAAACCGGGAAATAGCTGTGTTTTTTTCTGTAGAGCAGCTTCCTGAGATAAGTAGTAACGAACATAAAGCTGCATATATGGTGTAGTTGACCTTTTTCAATTTGATCTGATTTTATTAGTAAAACAGAGTTCGCCAGTAAATATTGTGGGACTGTAATGCAAACATACATATTTTTAAGGAATATTCCGCCTGTTTTTGATGCAACTTCGATGATGTCTGATACTGAGGATATAGTTGGGGATCCTTAAGAGTGTATGCTGTAAATAACAATCAGATAGAGTCTTGAGCGTTATTAGAATTGTAGGTGCCGATAGTTGAATTTGGCCGGAAAAAATTAACTTTGCGCAAAACTTTGCTATGTATATCAAGAATCAATCATATCATTTGGTCAGGATATTCCTGCTTTTTACGCTGGTTTTTATTTCTGTAAATGCTAATGCCGGTGATTTTAAGGTAATTATTGATGCAGGGCACGGTGGAAAGGATCCCGGGGCGATAGGTAGCTTTTCAAAGGAGAAAGACATAAACCTTGCTATAGCATTGCAGGTGGGAGAGATGATTAAAACAAGAAATCCCAACGTGAAGGTTATTTATACCCGTGATGGTGATTATTTTGTGGAACTTCAGGAACGGGCAAATATAGCGAACCGATCTAAAGCACAATTGTTTATTTCAGTTCATACGAATTCATCTACCAGCAGTGCATCGTATGGTGCCGAAACATACACAATGGGATTGCGCCGTTCGAATGAAAACCTCGCGGTTGCAAGACGGGAAAATGCCGTAATTCTACTGGAAGATAATTATAAAGTAAAATACGAGGGTTTTGATCCCAACTCATCTGAATCTTACATTATGTTTGAAACCCTGCATGACAGGTTTATGGATCAGAGTATCTCTATGGCTACCAACATCCAAAAAGAGTTTAGGGGAAATGATATCACAGACCGTGGGGTGCGTCAGGATGTTTTTCTGGTTTTGCGAAATACAGGGATGCCCAGTGTCCTGGTTGAGGTGGGCTATATTTCCAATCGCAATGATGAGAACTTTCTGAATTCAAAATCAGGACAGCAGAAGGTGGCCAATGCAATCTATAATGCATTTGTCCAGTTTAAACGTAACTACGATAAACGTCAGGGGACACTTTCAATTGAACAACGCCCTCAGATAACCGAAAAGAAAGATACAGCAGAGCGGGAATCTACCCGTGTAGTGACCTCCAAAAATCAGGAAGAGGTTATTTATAAAGTTCAGATTCTTGCATCTCCATTTCAACTTAAAGCCAATTCTTCTGAATTTAAAGGCGAAAAGAATATTGATTTTTATAAGGAAAAGGGACTCTACAAATATACTATCGGTAATACATCCGATCTTAAGGAAATCAATCGACTGAGAAGTGAATTATCACGTAAATTCAAGGATTGTTTTGTAATCGGTTACTGCAACGGAGAGAAATTCATCGTAAAATAAAGATGATCTTTCCAATAAATGAGATCTTTATGATTGTTGATTTTGTTGGATTTATCAATATACAATTCAGAATAAATGATACAGGGATAATTTGGTCTCAGTATCGCAACCACGAAATGATTAATAAGAACAGACAATGAAAAAACTTACCAAAGAGGTTAAAATCGGTTTTGCCGCCATAATTAGCTTGTTGTTGCTTTATTACGGGATAAATTACCTGAAGGGAATTAATTTAATGAAACCTGCAAATTATTATTATGTTGTATTTCAGGATGTCAGTGGGTTGACCGTTTCCAGTCCTGTTTACATCAATGGATATAAGGCTGGTTTGGTCAGATCTTTCGAATATGATTATGAACATCCCGGACACATCATTGTCGAACTGGCAATGGATAAAGAGCTTCGGGTGTCAAAGGGGACTGTAGCCGAATATAAATCTGAACTGCTAGGTACAGCAGCCGTTACTCTTTCCCTTAATCTTGAGAGTCATCAGTATCTTGTTCCCGGAGATACTATTCCGGCCCAGGAAGCTTCCGGTTTAATGAAAAAGGTTGAAAAAGATATGCTGCCTAAACTTTCTCAGATATTATCCCGCATGGATACCGTACTGGCAGGTCTTCAGACAGTGGTTAGTAATCCTGCATTGAACAAGTCTCTGGTAAATATTGAAACAACTACAGCCGAGCTTAGCAAGACCTCTGCTTCTTTAAATAAAATCATGTCAAACGAAGTTCCTGTCGTTGTCGGAAACCTTAAAACCATGAGCAATGACTTCTCAACTGTAAGCGGAAATCTTAAACGCATTGATTTTGCACATACTATGAGTACTATGGATACGACTTTGACGAACTTGAAATCTTTAAGTACACAGTTAAACCGTAAGGATAATTCATTGGGCTTATTGGTTAATGATCGCACTTTTTATGACAATCTGTCAGCAACAACAGCCAATGCTAATCGTTTAATGGTGGATTTAAAGGAAAATCCAAAACGATATGTTCACTTCTCTGTGTTTGGTCGGAAATAAATTGCTTATTTAGATTGGTTCTATATTGTTTGTTTTTTTGTCTGAGGCCTGATTCTGGTAAATAATAGTCCTGAAAATAAGGGATTGAGCTTCCTGTGTCAGACTATGTTTTAGGACATTCTAAAATGTAAAATAATGTAAGTGTCTGAAATACAATGAGGTGATAGATTGTTATTTGATGGGATGAAATCTTAAATTTTATTTCGTAACTACCTGAGAATAAATTGGATATTCTATAAGGGGAAAAATCAAATAATAATCCGGTTTTTTTTGTCAGAAATAAGTCTGAAATTTGTATCTCGAAATTGGAAAAGAAAAATTGAAATTGAATATGAAGTTAACTCACAATGAAATCTGGGACAAGTGTCTCCGGATCATTAGCGATAATGTGAGTGAAGCGGCCTATAATACATGGTTTGTACCTATTGTGCCTCTTCAATATCACAATCACGAGCTGTTGATCCAGGTGCCAAGTCCCTTTTTCTATGAATATCTGGAGGAGAAATTCATTGATCTGCTCCAAAATACCATACATAGGGTAGCTGGCCGTCAGACTAAGCTTATGTATCGTGTTTTGGTGGAAAATGAGACAAAATCGACCTCTGATTGGGAGGGTGCGCCTTCATTTTCCGAAAAAAAGAAACAGGCACCGGTCAATGAGCTTAAACGTGTGCCAGATCCCTTTGCTCAACGTGTTTATCAGGATCTGGATCCGCAGTTGAACTTCAACTATACTTTTGAAAACTTCTTTGCCGGTATGAGTAACAAGCTTACCCGTACTGCCGGAGAAACTATTGCACGTAATCCGGGTAAAACAGCATTTAACCCGTTATTTATACACGGAGAATCAGGTGTCGGCAAAACGCACTTGCTGAATGCAATCGGTTCGATGACTAAACACTTGCATCAGAGTAAGCGTGTCTTGTATGTTTCGACACACCTGTTTCAGATTCAATACACTGATGCCGTTCGCAATAATTCGGTTAATGACTTTATCAACTTTTACCAAAGCATTGACTTGTTATTGATTGATGATATCCAGGAATTGGGCGGGAAAATAGCAACGCAAAATACCTTCTTCCATATCTTCAACCATTTGCATCAAAATAATAAGCAATTGGTGATGACCTCTGACCGTCCTCCCGTTTCATTGCATGGATTGGAGCAACGTCTGTTGACCCGTTTTAAATGGGGTTTGACTGCCGAACTGGAAAAACCCGATTACCTGTTGCGCAAAACCATTCTTCGTAATAAGGTTCGTCATGACGGATTGAGCATTAACGACGATGTGCTTGAGTACATTGCTAATAATGTTACTGAGAATGTTCGTGACATGGAAGGTGTTATAGTCTCGTTGATGGCTCACTCGATGGTATATAACCGTGATGTGGATATTGATCTGGCTGAACGGGTATTGAGCAAGTGTGTGAAATTTGAGAAGAAAGAGATTTCAACTGAACAGATTCTGGATAAAGTGTGTGAATACTTTAGCCTTGACCAGAAGATGGTTAATTCTAAATCACGCAAACGTGAATATGCACAGGCGCGTCAGATTTCTATGTATCTGGCTAAAAAGCATACTGATCAGTCGTTCTCCCGCATTGGAGAGTTGATCGGTAAAAAAGATCATGCTACAGTGTTACATGCTTGTAAAACGATTAAAAACCTGATAGAGATAGATAAAAATTTACGCTCGCAGATTGATGAAATCGAGAAAGAGCTGAAAATGTAAATTCTCAGGACGAATAGGTATAAAAATCCCCGGTTGTGTTTCGCAACCGGGGATTTTTTTATCTGCCACTTTGGAGGATTAGGCGTAAAATATGTTGATTCAAATGATGGCTATTGATCAATTCCTCCAGAGTCAAGTGCATTCGGTATCGCCAATAATGCCTTGGATTGGCCGGTATATTAATGCGTTCTTCATTTGCGTCAGCACGTCGTAATTTTTCATCTATTGATAACCAGTCCTGAAATGGGAGGATAACAAGCATAGCCGGTGACCATAAGTGGTTTTCGATGATATTTTCACAGATATATGGATCGGCATGATGTGGTGCTTGCCCGTGTTTCCCTAATATAGCGTTGTAGTACTGTTGCGTTTTGGCATAATCTTCTTCCCACCAACCCCGGATAGTTGTCATATCGTGCGTGGAAGTTGTCGCTACCGAACGATAAGGGTACTGGTTGGTGTTACCAAATTCAAAACGATGATCTTTGGGCATACGTTGTATCTCCAGACTCAGAATCTGAAGCTCCTCCAGTACCTGTGGTACACACGAAGGTATCATACCGAGATCTTCTGCGCAAACCAGCATGGCAGTCGAGGAGATCAATGCCGGCAGTTTCTGCATCGCCTGGTTGTGCCAGAACTCATTGTGCCGGTGATAGTAGAAGTCGTCATATAAGCGATTAAAACACCATTTTTCGTGATCATTCAGTGCCTGATACGCATAGGTGAATTGAGCGGATATGCGGGGGTGCACTTTGTCAGGCTCTTTCGGATCGTAAACAAACAGGATTTCACTGATCAAAGCGTATAATCCGTCTCGTATAAAGAGGCTATTTTCGTCTTTGATACCTTTAAAACGGTTTTCAACCTTCTTCTGAGTGGCAAATTCCGGTTTTAACGCCCATTTGTCGTGGCTTTTATGATCGAGATAGAGTGACATTACCTCATTCGTGTATTCACCGAAGATGCCGCGGATGACATGATCGTGGATGTATGGTCTGGTCATCCACTCATGAAAGTGGAGACCGTAGTGTTTAATTTCATCAGCACTCAATGGCAGGGCAGGGCTGAAATGGCCGAGTAGTCCATGAACGGCCTCGGCGGGAACTTCCCAGATACGGAAGAATCCCAGTACATGGTCGATCCTGTACGCATCAAAATAGTCTGCCATTTTTCCAAACCGGCGGCGCCACCATTGAAAGTTGTCTTTTTCCATTGCTTCCCAGTTGTATGTCGGGAAGCCCCAGTTTTGGCCATTTACTGCAAAATCATCGGGAGGCGCACCTGTCTGGCCATTCATGTTGAAGTAATGAGATTCTTTCCAGGCTTCTACGCTGTTGCGGCTGATTCCGATGGGGATATCACCTTTCAGCACTAATCCTTTGTCATGCACATATTGTACGGCTTCAGTCAGTTGTAAGTGCAAATGATATTGCAGGAAATAGTGCAATGCAATCGCGGGATATGCCACTGACTGGCAGCAGGTCAGATTGGTGATGTTACGAGGATTGAAGTAGGCATAGTTGTGCCATTGGGTAAAGTCTGGTGTGCCGTTCTTGTCCCTCAGATAGCAAAATGCTCCATAAGGTATCAGCCACTCTTTGTTATCGTTGAAGAAATTCAGGAAGTCTTCCGATTTAAGCGTTTTATCTCCCTCTTGTTTAAATATTTCCCGAAAATATTCCCATTTCGTCTTGCTGACCGCTTCGTAGTCAATTTCCTTCAGTTGGTTTAGGTTACTTCGCTTTTGACTGAAATAGGCCATTTTCTTTTTATTCTTAAGGATACCGATTTTCTCCGGATTGAGGTAAATCGGATGCAGTGCAAAAATTGAATTGGCATTGTAGGGGTAGGAGTCTTCCCAGGTATGCAGCATTGTCGTATCATTGATCGGTAAGATCTGAATGATTTTCTGTCCGGTGAGGGTTGCCCAGTCAGCAAGTTTTCTGAGATCATCGAATTCTCCGATTCCGAAACTATCATTGGTGCGTAATGAAAATACAGGAATCGCCACACCGGCTCCTTTCCAGCCGGCTAGCGGATTTTCAAACAGGAGGCCACTGACAATGATTGCTTCACGCAGATAAATTATTTCTGTGTTGAAATGTCGGTTCGCTCCAGATTCCCAGGCAACAAGTTGTTGGGTTTCTGAATCTATCAGTACAAATTTATATTCGAGATAATTAGTCTTGCAATTAGCCATATCGATGCAGATTTCCCATTCCGGAAATGAAGCATCATTTAGCATGATGGCTTTGTCTGGTTTCCAGTTACCCAATACAGGATCATTCCCCAAAATGGCCAGCTTGTATTGAGGCTGAACCGTGGGTGCATAAACTTTTAAGGTAAGGCTTTTTCTATAGATTTTAGGTTCACCTGAAGCGTTATTGTTCTTTCCTCTGGCAAACAAATGTTGGGTAAATGCGGATGAGAAAAAAGGATTGTTGGGAGGAATAGCCTGCCAATGGTCGCATAGCCGGTAATATTCGTTGGTTTCGTTGACCAGAAAGTGGCGTTGTTTACCCCATTCTTCCCTGATGATCTTCTGGCCAGCCTTAATAATATATCCGTAGGTGAAGGATAGGTCGGCTTTGCGGGTTTCAATATCATAGGACCAGTTTCCGTTTCCACTGTAGTGCATAAGCACTGCGTGCTGTTTATCGCCGTTACCCAATTCGGGGATAGAGCCGGTCAGATAAACTTTTTCATCTCCTTTTGTCCGGTAATTAACCTGAAATTCAATCTGTATCATGGTCAGTCTTCTTAGGTTCTTTCCCAAATATATTGAAAATCTTTTTGATTCTAAAGAGAATGAGGATGAAATTGAGTGTTAAAGGGATGAGTTGCTGGAAAATGGGGCGTATTTGCAACGGGCATAGGAGGAAAGTCGTTGGTTGAATAAGCGGATGATGGATAGACCGGATGGGATAAATGAAAGGATTTAGTTGGGTGGAATGGGGTAGAGAGTGAAAGGGCGATCATGAATATCTCGAATTTCATGATTGCTTTAGAGTAGAAAAGTTTATCGTGAATGACTCCTGATTTTGACTCCTGTAGCTTTTGTCCGTTCCGGGTGCGCTTCTTGTCCCGGGTCCTACTATACAATTAGCGCAGTTTCTTATAGGTTTAAGCTTATTACTAGCGTATTCATTAAATTCAAGTTACAGTAGTAACACAGAGATATCACAGTCCTATATAAAACTGCAATAATACTGTGTTACCACTGTGACAATACTGTGATATCACTGTGAAATCTTACTTTAAAAGGCATTTATAGTATGCTTTTGGTGTGGTTTTGGTAGGGTATAAAGACAGTGTTCTGAGATTTACCTCTACTCGTTGTTGAATCTGCTAAATCTGAAAAAAAATAAAAATAAGCCCAGGGTTTGATATAGGAAAGTATCACAATGAAAATAAAACAACCGCTTAATTAAATCTACAATTCGGAGTACTCCCCAGAGTTGTATTCCGAACGTAAGCCACTACGGAATTTATTCCCATTTTAAATTTCTCCTGAAAGATTTCCCTGTAATTATTTCTTTTGCACCTAAATATAAAAGCTCTATCTTTGCGCGTTCTTTTTTAGAAACTATTTTTCCGTAAAATCACTACACATAATGAACAAAATTGTCAGTAAAGAGTACTTCTCGGAGAAGGTGGTAAAGCTGGAGATTGAAGCTCCTTTGATTGCCCGTTCCCGCAAAGCAGGACACTTTGTGATTGTAAGAGTGGGGGAGCTGGGAGAGCGTATACCCCTGACTATTGCGGCTGCCGATAAAGAAAAAGGCACCATTACGCTTGTTATCCAAAACGTAGGACGTTCATCAGCCAAGATTTGCGCGCTGAATGAAGGTGAATATATTACCAATGTGGTAGGTCCGCTGGGTAAGGCGACACACATCGAAAAGGTAGGCACCGTAGTTTGTGCCGGTGGAGGTGTGGGCGTTGCTCCGCTGTTGCCGATCGTGGAAGCTTTCAAAGCAGCAGGAAACCGCGTGATTACCGTGTTGGCTGCGCGTACCAAAGATCTGGTGATCCTCGAAGAGCAGATGAAACAGAATTCTGACGAGGTTATCGTGATGACCGATGATGGTTCTTATGGCAAAAAAGGATTGATTACCCAGGGCGTGGAAGAGGTGATTCTGCGTGAGAAGGTTGACCTCTGTGTAACCATCGGTCCTGCAGTGATGATGAAATTTGTCTCGTTGCTGACTAAGAAATATGAATTGCCAACAGTGGCATCACTCAACACTATCATGGTGGACGGAACCGGAATGTGCGGCGCTTGTCGTATTTCTGTGGGAGGAAAAACAAAATTCGTATGTGTGGATGGTCCCGAATTTGACGCTCATCAGGTAGATTTCGATGAAATGCTGATGCGTCTGGGCTCATACAAAGATGTGGAGTAATTCACGGAAAGTACATTTAACAAAACGAATAACAGCAATGTCAGAACAATCAATCATAGCAGAGAGAAGAAACGAGGCGTGGAGAGATGAGTTGCGCAAAGGCATGAAAGCCAAAGATCGTGCTGCTCTTGCCCGTGTTCACATGAACGAACTGGATGCGGAATACCGTAGCCACAATAACGAAGAGGTAAACCTGGGCCTGACACCCGAGCAGGCGATGTGTGAAGCAAAACGCTGCCTTGACTGTGCAGATCCTACCTGTATGCAGGGTTGCCCGGTAAGCATTAATATCCCTACGTTTGTAAAATATATTGAGAAAGGCGACTTTCTCAGCGCAGCCCGCACGTTGAAAGAGACCAGCGCTCTTCCGGCAGTGTGTGGTCGTGTTTGTCCGCAGGAAAAACAGTGTGAGGCAAACTGCGTGTACACGAAGAAAATGAATAAAGAGGCGGTAGCCATTGGTTATCTGGAGCGTTTTGCTGCTGACTATGAACGCGAAAGCGGTCAGATGTCTGTACCGGAAACCGCACCGAAAAACGGTATTAAGATTGCCGTTGTCGGTTCAGGTCCTGCCGGACTGGCATTTGCCGGTGATATGACAAAGCTGGGTTACTCGATTACCGTATTCGAAGCGCTTCACGAAGTGGGCGGCGTATTGAAATACGGTATTCCTGAGTTCCGCCTGCCAAATAAAATCGTAGATGTAGAGGTAAATATCCTGCGCGAAATGGGCGTAGAGTTCATCACCGACTGCATCATCGGAAAGACTTTGAGCTACGACGATATTCACGATATGGGCTTTAAGGGAATCTTCGTGGGAAGTGGAGCCGGATTGCCCCGCTTCATGGGTATTCCGGGTGAAAACCTGAACGGAGTGATGTCTTCGAATGAATACCTGACCCGCGTGAACCTGATGAATGCTGCCAATCCGAATTCTGATACCCCTGTTTTCTTCGGAAAAAAAGTGGCTATCATCGGAGGTGGAAATACCGCGATGGACTCGGTTCGTACTGCAAGACGCCTAGGCGCTGAGCGTGCGATGATTGTTTACCGTCGTTCGGAAGAGGAGATGCCGGCTCGTCTGGAGGAGGTAAAACACGCCAAAGAAGAGGGTGTCGAATTCCTGACGCTGAACAACCCTGTCGCTTATCTGGGCGATGAGAAAGGTCGAGTGAAAACGATGATTCTTCAGAAAATGGAACTGGGCGAACCGGATGCTTCCGGTCGCAGAAGTCCGGTAGAGGTTCCGGGAGCGCAGGAAGAGATCGAAGTGGATTTGGTGATTGTGAGTGTCGGGGTTTCTCCGAACCCGTTGATCCCAAGTTCTATCGAAGGCTTGCAGGTGAGCAAATGGGGCACGGTCATCGTAAACCAGGAGACCATGCAGTCGGATGTGAAAGATCTGTTTGCCGGAGGAGATATCGTGCGTGGAGGTGCAACCGTGATTCTTGCTATGGGCGACGGTCGCAGGGCTGCTGCCAGTATGCATGAATATCTGACCAGGACGTTGTAATATACCGATCATACAAGACAATAAAACGGGGATGTTCTTGAAAACAAGACATTCCCGTTTTTCTGTCTCTAAACCAACCCGACCTGCGGAATACAACCAATTTCTATCCTCCGATTTTTAACAGATAAATCGGGGGCGCGATAGTTGGTATTTCGTTGTTTTTTTTACCTTTGTGAGGTTAATTAAGGATTATTATGGCCAAAAAGAAACCCGAAAAAAAAGCGGTTACAGCTCAGGTACCACCGCTTGTCGATAAGATTAAACAGTTATGCAACAGTGAGATTACACATTTTGTGATAGGCTTATTGCTGTTCGTGTTTGATGTACTGTTAATAGTGTCATTCATCTCCTTCTTCTATACCGGTGCTGCTGACCAAAGTAAACTGGAAAATAAGACGTTGTTTGAATTGATAAAAGTGAAAAACGGCATTGAAAACTGGGCGGGTTCCAGTGGCGCATTCCTGTCTAATTTTTTCCTGAACCGGACTTTCGGCGTTTCTTCTTTCTTTTTAGTATATTTTCTGGCGCTCACGTCGCTAAATCTGATGAAAGCCCAACAGTTTCGCCTCTTCAGGCATTTTGCATTTAGTACGGTCGGACTGATTTGGGGCTCTCTGTTTTTCGGTTTCTTTTTTGTGGATACCACGGACAGTTCGTTCCTGTATCTTGGCGGTTCTCATGGATTTTATATGAGCGAATTGCTTCAGGCGAATGTGGGCTGGATTGGAACCTGTCTGATCATTGTTTTTACTTTCCTTTTGGCGTTAATCGTGGTAAATGCCGATACCATACCCTTCCTCCGTAAGATTTTTGGGCTCTCTTTTATTCCCAAAAGAGATAAAAAAGAGGCACCACAGGAAGCTGCAGCTTCAGAATCTGTGTTTTCACAACCGGTTGCGGAGGAAAAAGCAGCTCCGGCTTCTGTCGTTCAGCCTCCTGCATATATTCCGAAACCCGATTTGCAGGATGAGGACGAAATGGCAGAACCCTGGATTTCCCAGGGGCAGGTGGATGACTTCGTGGTGGAAGCTCCTTTTCAGGAAGAGACTGTTTTGCCACAGGCAGGAGAGGAGGATCCTGATTTTATTGTTGAGCGCAATGCGACCGACGATGATGTGTGGGATGGCGATTCGTTGGGAACCTATGACCCGACTCTGGATTTGTCCAACTACAAATACCCGTCCGTTGAGTTGCTGAGACGTTACGATAATGCTGATCTGCCCATCAATATGGAAGAACAGTCGGCCAATAAAAACCGCATTATCGAAACGCTGGAAAACTACGGCATTAAAATCAGCTCCATCAAAGCGACCGTTGGCCCTACCATCACGCTTTATGAGATTGTACCCGAACCGGGTGTCCGTATTTCCAAAATCCGAAACCTGGAGGATGATATTGCTTTGAGTCTTGCTGCATTGGGAATCCGTATCATTGCTCCGATTCCGGGTAAAGGAACCATTGGTATCGAGGTACCGAATAAGGATCCGCAAATGGTTTCGATGCAGTCTATCATTGCCTCCCGCAAATTCCAGGAGACGAAGTTTGATTTGCCTATTGCGTTGGGGAAAACCATTACCAACGAAATCTTTATGGTTGACCTTTGCAAAATGCCTCACGTGCTAGTGGCAGGGGCAACCGGTCAGGGTAAATCAGTCGGTCTGAATGCGATTATTACTTCGTTGCTCTATAAGAAACACCCGTCACAACTGAAGTTTGTGCTGGTTGACCCGAAAAAGGTAGAGTTTAATATCTACTCAAATATCGAGCGTCACTTCCTGGCTAAACTGCCCGACGGGGAGGATGCCATTATTACCGATGTAACCAAAGTGGTGAATACTCTCAAGTCGATTACGATTGAGATGGATAGCCGCTATGATTTGTTGCAAAAGGCTCATGTGCGTAACATCAAGGAATACAACGATAAATTCATCAACCGCAAGCTGAATCCGGAAAAAGGGCACCGCTATATGCCGTATATCGTGGTGATTATCGACGAGTTTGGTGACCTGATTATGACCGCCGGTAAAGAGGTGGAATTGCCGATTGCCCGTATTGCCCAGCTGGCACGTGCGGTAGGCATTCACATGATTATCGCGACACAGCGTCCATCTACCAACATCATTACCGGTACCATCAAGGCGAATTTCCCGGCGCGTGTTGCCTTCCGGGTATCGTCCATGATTGACTCACGTACTATTCTGGATTGTCCGGGAGCTAACCAGTTGATCGGTCGTGGTGACTTGCTTTTCTCTCAGGGTAGCGATTTGATTCGCGTGCAATGTGCTTTTGTCGATACGCCGGAAGTGGAAGGGATTGCCGATTATATTGGGAATCAACGCGGTTATCCGAATGCGTATTACCTGCCGGAATATGTGGGCGAAGAGAGCAGTAGCAATGCAGCAGGTATTGATTTGAATGACCGGGATCCGATGTTTGAAGAGGCAGCCCGTTTGATCGTCATTCATCAGCAGGGGTCAACCTCTCTCATTCAGCGTAAAATGTCATTGGGTTATAACCGTGCAGGCCGTATCATGGACCAATTGGAAGCAGCCGGAGTGGTTGGTCCGTTTGAAGGAAGCAAAGCCCGTCAGGTGTTATTGACCGATGAAGTCCAACTGGAGAACCATTTAAAGAATATGCTTTAATACGATAAATGGCATTCCCTGAAAAAGTGTCAGGAAATGCCATTTTAACTGAAAAGATTTACATCAGACAAACATCCCCGATAGGATGATTGTTTGTCCGATAATCTGAATTTTTAATTTGAAATCACACAGTCAATTATGAAAAAACAGGTAGTTTTAGTATTGGGATTTATTATCTCTATTTTTTCGTTATCAGCTCAACAAAATCCGAAAGCAGTGGCCGTATTGGATGAAGCTCATGCCACTTATGAAAAGGCGGGAGGGGTTTCGGCGGATTTTACAGTAAAAGTAACCAACAAAAAGGCGAAACAAAACGAGTCTTACAGTGGTAAGGTGATTATGAAAGGTAATAAATTCAAATATACCTCCGAGGATGTGGAGATGTGGTTTGACGGAAAGAACCAGTGGGTGCTTAATAAAGAAAGTGACGAAGTCAATCTTTCTACCCCGACTCCTGCTGAATTGGATGCGATTAATCCAACAGTCCTGTTCCAGATTTATAAAAGAGGATATACCTGTAAATATTCAGGCGAGAAGAAGGTGGGTGGAAAATCGGTAGATGTAGTTGACCTGATTCCTGCGAATACCAAAAAGGAGATTGAAAAAATCACTGTCCAGATTGATAAAAACCAACACACACTGACTTCTATCTTTATCCAGAATAAAAATCAGAGCAGCCAGCTGATTACGATTAAAAACTACAAAAGCGGCTTGAATCATGCTGACAACCTGTTTGTTTTCAATAAAAAACAGTACCCTAAAGCTGAAGTAATTGATTTAAGATAATCAGAGACAATAAATATGAGCGAAAAAGTGAAATGCCTGATCATTGGATCAGGACCAGCCGGATTTACGGCGGCTATCTATGCCGGAAGAGCTAACCTCTCTCCGGTTTTGTATGAAGGAATTCAACCGGGTGGTCAGCTTACCACCACTACCGAAATCGAGAACTTTCCCGGCTATCCGAGTGGTACGACCGGAGTAGAAATGATGGAGGACCTAAAGAAACAGTCAGAACGTTTCGGCGCAGATGTTCGTGGGGGAATTGCAACTGCGGTTGATTTTTCAGCAGCTCCCTATAAAGTGACCATTGATGGTGAAAAAGTGATTGAG
Source organism: Parabacteroides sp. FAFU027 (assembly GCF_022808675.1). NCBI lineage: Bacteria > Pseudomonadati > Bacteroidota > Bacteroidia > Bacteroidales > Tannerellaceae > Parabacteroides > Parabacteroides sp. FAFU027. The sequence goes on along the minus strand of NZ_JAKZKV010000007.1, from coordinate 204,201 downwards.
ACCGAAACTGTGATTATTTCGACCGGAGCCAGTGCAAAATACCTGGGACTGGCCGATGAGCAAAAATATGCCGGAATGGGCGTTTCAGCCTGTGCTACCTGTGACGGATTCTTCTACCGCAAGAAAACGGTTGCCGTTGTCGGCGGTGGAGATACCGCTTGTGAAGAGGCTATTTACCTGGCCAATCTTGCTAGCAAGGTTTATCTGATTGTGCGCAAACCATTCCTTCGTGCTTCTAAGATTATGCAGGAGCGGGTGATGACCAATCCGAAGATTGAAGTGCTCTTCGAACATGAAACAGAGGGTCTGTTTGGTGATAATGGCGTTGAAGGTGCTCACCTGGTAAAACGTCGCGGGCAGGCCGATGAAGAGAAAGTGGATATCGCAATCGACGGTTTCTTCCTGGCCATCGGTCATAAACCCAATACCGATATTTTCAAACCATACCTGAAACTGGATGAGGTAGGCTATATCATTACTGAGAATGGTACTTCCAAAACAAATGTTCCTGGAGTATTTGCAGCCGGTGATGTGGCTGACCCTGTTTACCGTCAGGCGATTACTGCCGCAGGTTCAGGCTGTAAAGCAGCTATCGATGCAGAGCGTTATTTAAGCGAACTGGGGCATTGATTCCCGGTTTTATAAAGAATATAAAAAGGCAGTCCGGATTTCCGGGCTGCCTTTTTAGCTGAATAACAGATCCTGTAACTTAGCAATATTCTGTTGATTGTTATAATGTTCCGTCAATGCACTTTGCCGGTTAGATAACATCTGTTCATCAAATGGTTGTTTGTACAGCCTTCGAATCTGTTGTTTGAACTCAACCGGAGAATGGCAAACAACGCATATGTTTTGCAAATCAGAACCTATCACCATTTCCGGTGTAACCAACACATGCCGACCGGAGAAAAGGGCATATAGCAGCTTCAACTTCACTCCGGTGGGTTGGAAAGTAGGCAATAAGTGAATCTGCGCATTGGTAATCAAACCGGCCATTTCTTTATCCGACGGATTGCCGATTATTTTGACATTGCTGAATCTCTGACATTGTTGAAGCAGTTTATCCGGCGGATTTTTTCCCGCAATGATTAAGGGAAGCTCCATTTCAGCCGTCAGATTATTAAGGATGTATGCTGCCGCTTCCTGATTCTCCGCCACTTCCAGATTACCATGATACAATATGTATTCACCTGTCCCTTTTTGACAATCTATTCCGGAAAATGGATGAAAAGCCCCTACACATCGGGTGTTTGAGTTTAATATCCGGAAATATTCGCAGTCGGTCTGGGAGATTGCCGCGATACCGGAGGCAAAGGCAAGGTTGGGTTCGTAGCGTTTCAGTTTGAACGCTTCTATTCTGAAATAGATTTTCTTGAGCCAATTCTTTTCTCTATGAGCTAGCAGGGTGTAATATTCGTGCTCGATATTGTGTGTCCGTACGATTTTAGTACGTTTGGCCAATGCCGGATGATTCAGGAAAAGTGTCGTGTGAAGCCCTTCAAAAAGAATCGGATCATTATCCCTTAGTAGATTATCTAAAAGAGATTTGCTTTTACGGGTATTTACAATAAACGGTAAAGCGGAAAACTGGTACCATAGACTGGTCGGCCTGTGGTAGTAATTTACCTTTGTGCAATATTTCTCCAGTTCTCCCCGGTTGCATCTTTTGTATTCGAAAATATGCAGCGTAACATCAATTCCCGCCTCCTGGAAAGCCTTCAGCTTAAAGAGCACATCAATAGCGCCTCCGTAATCCGGTGGGTAGGGGTTATCAAACGAGACGATATGTATGTGCTTGTCCTTTTGCATTTATTGGATTGAATTGAAGATTCCAATCAGCGTTTCTTCGTCTTTTTCCCAGCATAAATCGGCTTGAGCCTTTTCGAAAATAGCCTTTTTATCCGGTTTATTTTCCCATTCAGAAAGCATGTTCTGAATCACTCCGGCCAGATATTGCGGTTCATAATGGTCAATTAATGTGCCTATCTGATAAGCCTCTACCACATTCCGGATTTCCGGAAAATCAGTGGCAAGCACCGGTACTTGTGCCTGTACAAAATCGAAAATACGGTTGGGTAAAGAATAGTAATAGTTCAATCCTCTGTTTTCAAGCAGGCTGATACCCAAATCGGCTGAAATGGTGTAATTGTATAACTCTTCAAACGGTATTTTGCCCATCATGAGTACCTTGTCCTGAAGCCCCAGGCGAAGGATGCGGTCGGTAATTTCCTGCGTAATATCACCGTCCCCGGCGATGCAGAAAACGACATTATCCAGATAAGGCATTGCATCAATGACCCATTCCAATCCTCTCCCCACATTTACTGCTCCCTGGTAGAGCAGCATTTTTTTCCCTTCAAAAGTAAACCGTTTAGGTGTTTTAACTGCGGAATTTCGGGTTAGGGGTGCATTACGCACAACCCCCATTTTAAGTCCGTAACGTTTATTGTAAATGTCAGCGATAGGTTGACATACGGTATAGGCATATTTTATTTTAGGCAGAATGACGTCTTCAAACGATTTCCAGACACGTTTGATTACAGGGCGATGCACCAATTCGGGCACTTCAGTGAACAGCTCGTGGGCATCAAAAACAATAGGCTTTTTTTTGAGTCGGGCTGCCAGGAAAGCTGCGGGTAATGTGTCAGTATCATTTGACAGGATGATATCAAACTTCCCAAACAAAAGCTTGAAGAATAGTTTGATATTGTATTCTGCATAAAACAAAGCGGTTTTTTGAAATCGCATTTCAAAACGCTCAGTATGATAAGTTCGTTTAATCGGTTGGCTAAAGGGGCGGAAAATACCGGTTAGTTGCGGTTCGAAACCATGTTTCAGGAGAGAAAAGCATACTTTGTGAACCCGTTGGTCGGTATGGAGATCGTTAGTGACAACTACTTTAATTATCTTTTTTGACATTGAATCAGATTAAGGTTTGGTTTACTGAAAACGCAATAAGAAAACGATTATTGCCATTTCAATTTGGCAAAGATAGTCATTTGCCAAATTCATTACTACACGTTTGCCGCTCTGCCTAAAAACAAGTAAGTTTGCAAAAAAGAGAAGCTCATGATTAAGATAGAAGAAAACTACTCGTTACTCCCTCATAATACCTTTCATTTGCAGGCTAATGCCCGGTTTTTTATTGAGTACAACTCCGTTGGAGAATTGGTTGAAGTATTGGCTTTACCCTGGATAAAAGAATATCCGGTTTTCCATATTGGCGGTGGTAGTAATCTCTTATTTAAAGGTGATTATAAGGGAGTCATCCTTCATTCGTCTGTAAAAGGGATGGAGAAGATTGGAGAAGATGAAGAATCGGTCCTGGTAAAAGTCGGTTCAGGTGAGGTTTGGGACGATGTGGTAGCTTTTACGGTTGAGGCCGGATGGTACGGCGCAGAAAATTTGTCACTTATTCCCGGCGAAACGGGAGCAGCGGCAGTCCAGAATATTGGCGCTTATGGCATCGAGTTGAAAGATATTGTCGATTCGGTAGAAGCTGTCGAAAGGAGTACAGGGAAAATCCGGATTTTCAATAATGCCGAATGTGAATATGCCTATCGCGAAAGTATTTTCAAGAAAGAGCTGAAAGACCAGTACATCATAACGCACGTAGTTCTCCGACTGCAAAAGAAACAGCAGTTTCACCTGGAATATGGAAATATCCAGTCTGAATTGGCGAAATATGACACCGTGACATTGACGAATGTACGTCAAACCATTATCGCAATCCGCGAAAGTAAATTGCCGGATACAGACAAATTAGGCAATGCCGGTAGCTTTTTCATGAATCCTTATGTCGCCTTGCCGAAATATCTGAATCTCAAGCAGGAATATCCGCAGATGCCGCACTATCCGGTATCGGATGATCTGGTCAAAGTGCCGGCAGCATGGCTGATCGAGCAATGCGGCTGGAAAGGTCGGGAATGGGGCGGTGCCGGTGTTCATGACAAGCAATGCCTGGTTTTGGTTAACCGCGGAGGAGCTCTGGCTTCCGATATTGTAGATCTCGCAGCCAATATTCAGACATCCGTAAAAGAGAAGTTTGACATTGACATAACCCCCGAAGTGATTTATATATGACTAAGGTAATTTTCTTAGGCACCGGGACTTCGACCGGAGTACCAGAGGTGGGTTGTGGGTGTGAAGTCTGTACCTCGGAAAACAGGAAAGATAAGCGCTTACGAACCTCCATACTGGTTATACACGAAGGGAAGCATATTCTTATCGATTGTGGACCTGACTTTCGCTATCAGATGCTGCGTTCGGGGAATAAACGCATCGATGGTGTAGTGATCACCCATGAGCATTACGACCATACAGCCGGACTTGATGATCTTCGTCCTTTTTGTAAAGAGCATCCCGTGCGTGTATATGCCGAACCGGATGTTACACAGAAGCTTCGTACCCGAATGCCCTATTGCTTCAGAGAGGTTCATTTACCGGGTACACCTAATTTGCAGCTTTGCGATATTGACCTTGTGCCTTTTGAAGTGGAAGGAGTTACGGTGACCCCTGTTCGCTTGTTGCATGGCAAATTGCCGATTATGGGGTTCCGTATTGGAGATGTAGCCTTTCTGACAGATTTGAGTGAAATACCGGAGAGTGAATACGATAAGTTGAAAGATGTGGAGGTGTTGATTATTGTCGCTTTGCGAAAGAAGAAGCACATCGCCCATCAGAATCTGGAAGAGGCGTTGGCGCAGATAGCGCGGATACAACCGAAGCGATCTTTCCTGATTCACTCAAGCCACCATTTAGGTCTTCATGACGATATTGTAAAGGAGTTACCTGAAAATGTATTCCTTTCATACGATGGACTGGAAATAGAGATATAATTCCAATAACCGGTAATCAGGGTACCTCGAGGGTAGGAGGGGGTACCCTCGAGGTACCCCCTCCTACCTCAAACCTGAATTCATTCACCTCAAAGGTAACCTCATTCACCTCAGAAGTAAACTAATTTACCTCTGAGGTAGCCCTCACCTCAAACCTGAACTAGTTTACTTCGAAGGTAAACTCATTCATTTCCGAAGTAAACTAGTTCACTACGGAGGTAAATTAATTCAGGTAAAAGGTAAACTCGTTTACCTCTGAAGTACCCTTGTTCATCCAAAAGGTAAACTCGTTTAGATAAAAGGTAAATTCATTCATGTTTGAAGTCCCTTGTTAAGCTTTCAGATATAAAACAAAATCGCCCGAAGTGCATTACTTCGGGCGATTTTTGTAATATGATTCAGAATCAGAACTTATATCCCAGCGTGAATAAGAGTTGATTGTTGGTTGTTTTCAGAGTTGCTTTTTGAGGTACCATCCAGTTGTCGGAAGGACCAATAGGAGAGAAGGCATAAACATCTTCCTTATTAACTCTCGAAACAAAAGCTAAGTCGGTGTAAACACTTCCGAAACGATAACCAAAACCTCCGGTATAATAGTTTGTTCCTCTGTCCAACGTGTAGTGCGGCAATGTTGCACCAAATGTTGACATTTCATAATTCCCATTGATCAGATTGGAGTTCAACGGAGAAGATTGGTTGGCATAACCGGCACGCAGGCTAAACTGTGGGGTAACACGGTATTCAGCCCCGATTTTAATATTGTTACCAGCTCTCATGTCATCTTTAATATAGGTGTTGGCATCCCATCCATAACCGTCCTGGTCTTTCATCGACATGTTTCGGTAATCAACGTATTCGTATTCAAAACTCAGGATGCCTTTCTTTCCTGCAATGTAAGCAGCGCTCGCTTGTAATTTCATCGGTGTTTGAAGGCTGTATTCGGAATAGGCATTAGCTGGGACGAATGCATGTGCCGGGCTTGCATTATAAGGGTGTTCAGACGAACCATCGGCGTAGTCGTTGATTACGTTAGCATCAAAATAATCGGTCAATTTGTAATACGTTGGTGTGTGAACGGCTAATCCGAATCTCAGGTTGTCAGTCGGGCGAAGGATTACACCTGCTTTGAAGTTGATTCCTGAGCCTTTTGTTTCCAGAAAGTTATTTAATGTAAATCCTCCCATATTACTAAAATCTTCATCATATCTGGCAGACATCTTATAGTACAAATCCGTGATACCAACTGTGGCTCCAAAATAGAGCACATCATAGACATTACCCCCGAATGAGATATTATACTCATCCATATAGCCTCTTTCGGAGATTTTTAGATTTGCCGCAGGTGCAATACCTGAGCCAATGGCTGAGTATTTGTAGTTGTTGGCAATGTCAGATGAATTCTTAGGGTCTATCAAATAACCATTCCATCCGAGTACGCTAATCCAGGGGTAGTGATAATCGTAACCGGAATAACTCTGTGTGTCATCAAGGTTTGGAGCCAATATCCCACTATTATTATTATAGCGGTTGGTTGTTTCAGCAATGTAGTCGGATAAGGAGTAGTTCAGAGCAGTATTATGCATTTCATAGTTTCGGTAAAAATCTTTCTGACGGTTATACCCGATTCCAAAATTGAAATTTACAAATCCTTCAGCATTTGATTTGAAAGTACCGATATAAGCAATGTTGTTGAAGTTGAACTTTGCATTATTCCCTGTATTGTTAGTGCCATTCCAGTTAGAATTTGTATTCTGGAAATTCAGGTTCATGGTTCCGGCAAATTCAGAGGTGCGATATACACCAATCCCCGCAGGGTTGTTAGTCAGTGAGGAAATATCTCCGCCTAATGCGCCGAAAGCGCCACCCATAGACATATAACGGGCAGTCCCGTTAAGGTCGGTTTTAGAATATTTCAACGCATCAATTTCTGACTGTGCGAATATTGAAGAGAGAGTTGCCATCAGGCAAACACTCAGTAAGCCGAGTCTTTTCATAATATGTTGTTTTATTACGATTAAGTGTGAAGTATTTAAATGATTACGGGTTACTGACTAACCCGTAATGTATTCTGTGTTGTTATCTTCTGCCACCGGATGAAGAGCGTCCGCCGCCACTGCTTCCTGATGAAGAGCCACCGCTTGAAGAGCCGGATGAACCAGATGACGATGAACGTCCTCCACTGCTGTAGCTTCCGCTGGATGACGGAGCACTGTAGCTCGGTGAACTGTAGGATGGCGTGCTGTAAGATGAACTTCTTGTCGTTCCTCCCGTGCTATAGCTGGATGATCTTCCGCTTGAGTAACCGGAGTTATTGCTCGGACTGCTGGACGAACCGGTTGAATAATTAGTGCGGTTTGCCGGAGCCGGTGTATAGGTATTGTTACCCGATGACCGTACGCTTCTGCCGCCACTGTTATAGGTTGAGCCAGAACCGCTATTGTAAGTTGATCTTACACTGTTGTTGTTGGTTGGTGTAGTGTAACGGCTGGTGCGTCCACCATTGTTATTATACACATCGGAAGCGTTGCGTGAAGTGGGTACAGTTGTGTATCGGCTACTTCTACCGGTATTGCTGTAACCGGAAGTGCTGTATCTGCCGGTCTCTGTTGAGCGGATCGCATTGGTACCGGCACTGCCTCTGCCATAACGGCTATCTCTTGTACCGGAAACGCTGGATGTCGGTCTTCTGCCATTGTCGTAACGTACACCTTTGGAGCCTCCATACCAGTATCCATAGCCACCGCCATAATATCCACCATAATATCCACCATAACAGTAAGGTGATCCCCAATAGCCGTACCCACCGCCATAATACCACGGATCATACCATCCACAATACCACGGGTCATACCAGCTATTGTACCAGCCGTATCCATATCCCCAGTAAGGAGAATGCCATCCGTAATTCCAATACGGACTGTAGCCGCCGTAGTAAGGATAGTTCCACTGGTAATTAGAATACCATCTGTCCCAATCATTGCTGTTGATCAGATAGATATTGGTGTTTTCAGGATTGTCAATCTCGATGCTCAGCTTCGGATTATGGAATCTCCGGATACGATCAGAATATTGGTAGGTGCTATCCTGATTGTAGTTGCCCATTTCCTCTCCTTGTTCTTCGTTGTAAGGGACAGGGTTCAGGGAGTCCTGATACACAGGATTAACTTCTTCAGGGGTGCTTCTGCCATTATATTCGTCAATATCCCTGCCTTCGGATATGGTGACCTTTTTAACACCTGTGACGATTAACGTCTTGCGATTACTATTTTGTTTCGTAACCTCCTTATGTTTCTTTTGAACAATAGGATTCTCGTCACCCTGTTTGTAATAGATATCATCTTCAGGGATTAAATTGCTTTGTCCCATTAAAGCGACAGGAAACATCAAAGCGAAAATCCAGGAGCAGAATTTCATAGTTTTCATGGATTAATCTCCTATAGTTTTAGTGTTTATATTTATATGACATTCCGATTTACAAAAAGTTTAAGGTTCGCAATAAAATGCTTACTTTTGCAGGCTGTGTCGGTAATAAGCCTGAACAAAGAGTAGATGCAAACCGTCATTTTTTTGCTGCATGGATCAGTGAATTATTTTGAACAAAGATAGATTCAAAATACAAATCCGATAGAGCTGAAACATGCTTTTATCTTTATTTATACGAACAAACTATTATTGAAAGCCGGCTTCACAGGTTTTTAAGATATACAGAGACTAAAACCACGGAAATATGAATAATTATATTGAGGTAAACATTAAGTTTACACCTTCAGAAGAGATATATGCTGATATTATGGCATCGATTTTAGGTGAAAAAGGATTTGAAAGTTTTACCTATACAGAGGATGAAATGAAGGCTTATGTACTTGAATCCGTTTTTTCAGAAGCATTACTGGAAGAAGCTAAAGCTGAATTCCCGATGGAGGTTGGCATTTCATATAATTATCAGACCGTTGAAACGAAAAATTGGAATGAGGAGTGGGAGAAGAATTACTTTCAGCCTATCGTTATTGGAGACCAGTGTGTGATTCACAGCTCTTTTCATCAGGATACCCCAAAGGCAAAATATGATATCCTGATTGATCCTAAAATGTCATTCGGTACCGGACATCATGAAACGACCAGTCTTATGCTGGCTGCTTTAATTGATGCGGATGTTACCGGAAAATCCTTTCTCGATATGGGATGTGGTACGGCTGTTTTGGCCATCCTTGCCCGCATGAAAGGGGCTTCGCCTGTCGTTGCTATTGATATTGACGAATGGGCATACGAAAACTCCCTGGAGAATATCCGATTGAACCAAGTCTCGGATATTACTGTTAAGTTAGGCGGCGCTGAACTTCTTGGGGCAGAAAAGTACGAAGTGATACTAGCCAACATTAACCGGAATATCCTTTTGCAGGACATTCAGCATTATGCCGCCTGCATGACTGACGGTTCACAACTTTATATGAGTGGATTTTATGTTGAAGATATCCCGATGATTAAAGAAGAAGCAGAGAAAAACGGGTTGACCTTTATTACGCATTGGGAGAAAAACCGTTGGGTTGCCGTTCAGTTTGTGAAGTAACAGATCCAGAGGAGGGAACTGTTATTTCATTTTTCATCAACACAAATCAGACTTATGCCTTATCGTTTTCTAAAAAATATAAACTCACCGGCTGATTTACGACAACTAAAACAGGAAGATCTGACGCAGGTATGCGGTGAGTTGCGGAATTTTATCATTGATGTCCTTTGTAATAATCCCGGCCATTTTGCAGCCAGTCTGGGCGTGGTGGAAATGACCGTGGCACTGCATTATGTATTCAAAACACCTTACGACCGGATTGTGTGGGATGTCGGACACCAGGCTTACGGTCACAAGATTCTCTGCGGACGGAGGGATGTTTTCCATACCAACCGGAAATTTCACGGAATAAGCGGATTCCCCAATCCGGCTGAGAGCGAATATGATTCTTTCATTGCCGGACATGCTTCAACCTCTATTTCTGCGGCTCTGGGTATGGCCGTAGCTGCCGATCTGAAGGAGGAAAACGACCGTCATGTGGTAGCTGTCATCGGTGACGGCTCCATGACCGGAGGATTGGCTTATGAAGGGCTAAATAATGCTTCTATCAATCCCAATAAGCTGATAATCATCCTCAATGATAATCACATGGCGATTGACCAGAATGTGGGCGGTTTAAGCGAATATCTGGTAAATCTCACCACGTCACAGACCTACAATAAGATTCGTTACGATTTGTACCGCTTCCTGCGCCGGGCTAAAATCATAGATACCGATCGCAAGGATTCCATCATTCGCTTTAATAATAGCCTCAAGTCATTGTTGACTGGGCAGCACAATATATTTGAAGGCCTCAATATACGTTACTTTGGCCCGATTGACGGACATGATGTCAATCAGGTAATCAAGGTGCTGAATGATATTAAAGACCTGAACGGACCGAAGCTGATTCACCTGATTACGACCAAAGGTAAAGGTTTTGAGCCGGCTGAGAAATCGGCAACGGTTTGGCATGCTCCGGGGGTATTTAATAAAGAGACCGGCGAACGTTTGGTTAAAAAAACAGGGCATGAGCCCCCCTTGTATCAGGAGGTGTTTGGAAGAACCCTTGTAGAGTTGGCTGAAAAGAATGAGAAAATCGTTGGCATTACACCGGCCATGCCGTCCGGTTGCTCCATGAATTATATGATGGAGAAAATGCCGCGCAGAGCATTCGATGTGGGGATTGCCGAAGGTCATGCGGTGACTTTCTCGGCAGGATTGGCAAAAGAGGGCTTACTCCCATTTTGCAATATCTACTCTTCATTTATGCAGCGTGGATATGACCAGGTGATTCACGATGTTGCACTACAGAATCTGAATGTTGTGATGTGCCTGGATCGTGCCGGATTAGTCGGAGAGGACGGAGCCACTCACCACGGTGTGTTTGATATCGCTTACATGCGTTGCATTCCCAACCTGACCATTGCAGCGCCAATGAATGAACATCAGCTTCGAAACCTGATGTACTCCGCCCAGTTGCCGGACAAGGGTCCGTTTGTTATCCGTTACCCGCGTGGAAAAGGAGTCTTAGCCGATTGGGAAAATACAATGGAGGAAATTACTATAGGAAAAGGCCGTAAGTTGAAAGAGGGAAATGATGTCGCGGTGCTTTCATTGGGGCATATTGGCAATGATGTCGAGAATGCGATTGAACAGGCTTCGAATAAAGGCTTGTCTGTCGCTCATTACGATATGGTCTTTGTCAAGCCGCTTGATGAAGAGCTGCTTCATGAGATTGCGAGGAAATTCACCAAAGTAATCACCGTGGAAACCGGCATGCTCAAAGGCGGTTTTGGTTCGGCGGTGCTTGAATTCTTTGCCGATAACGGATATGCACCCAAAGTCAAACGGATCGGGTTGCCTGACCATTTTGTCGAACATGGGACGGTGGCTGAGTTGAATCAGCTTTGTCATCTGGATGTAGATTCTATAGCAAAAGAGATCATCGGGTTTTAAAACCGAAATCATAGTATGGGGACGCAGAGTTTTTACTTTACGTCCCTTTTTGTTTTTTATTGAGGCAATTAAAACCTGGGATATGCAAATCCGGGACAAACGTTCGTTGAATCACGATATCTGTTCGTAGGAGAATGACAGCTGTTCGTTGAAGTGATTCCATATTTTTTCTTTTCCCGTTAAACCTTCCCAAAAGTTAGCGGTCATATAATCGTGTTTTTTATTTATCAAACTAACATTTAAAATCTTCCACGATGAGAAAAATCATGTTTTTAGCTATCGCAATGATGTTATTCATTGGTAGCGCAATGGCACAAGACCAACAACAAAGAGGAAACCGCGGTCCTGCAAACCCAGAACAACGCCTGAAAATGCGTATGGAAAGACTCAGTCAATTGAATCTGACCGATGAGCAAAAAGCAAAAGTAGAAGCTTTGTATAAAGATCAGGATGCACAGATGAGCAAGCTTCGTGAACAACAATCCGGAGGCGATCGTGAAGCAATGCGTGCCAACTTTGAAAAAATGAGAACAGAGCAGGATGCCAAAATGAAAGCAATCCTTACACCTGAACAATATGCCAAATTTACCGAGATGAATAGAAATATGGGTCCAAGAGGTGGAATGGGACCCAGAGGCGCGGATCAAAAAGCTCAGGGAGAGGTGAAAGAAAAGGCAGCCGAAGTAAAAGCTGATGCTACCCAAGCAGCAACTGCAACCGATAAAGCCGCTGCAAAAGCTGCTAAAAAAGCTGCAGCTAAAAAGGCAAAAGAAGAGGCTAAGCTGAAAAAAGCGGCTGAAGAAGCGAAATAAGAATCAGCAAACGATATTTGAATGCCGGAGATTTCCCAGTCTCCGGCATTTTTGTTTAGAGTTCATTCTGAATTTTACAGGAAAGACGGCTTAAAGTATTATTTTTGCATAAACAAAGCACAGGAAGATATGCAGGAAGATATCAAAGAGGCATGCCGAATAATGCAACAGGGTGGAGTCATTCTCTATCCGACCGATACCATTTGGGGAATAGGATGTGACGCTACCAATGAAGAAGCCGTTAAACGCGTCTATGAAATCAAAAAACGAGTGGACAGCAAAGCACTCCTGGTCCTGGTGGATACTTCGGTAAAAGTCGATTTCTACGTCAATGATGTCCCCGAAATCGCCTGGGATTTGATTGATCTGGCTGATAAGCCGTTGACAATTATCTATTCCGGTGCTCGTAATCTTGCCAAAAACTTACTGGCTGAAGACGGTAGTGTGGGGATACGGGTGACCAATGAGTCATTTTCCAAAAAGCTTTGTGAACGGTTCCGCAAAGCTATCGTATCTACGTCTGCGAACATTAGCGGCACACCTTCGCCTTCCAACTTCTCAGAAATCAGTCCTGAAATTATTGAAGCTGTCGATTATGTGGTAAAATACCGTCAGGACGATATGTCCAAACCCAAACCTTCGAGCATTATCAAACTCGGGAAAGGTGGTCTGATTAATATCATCAGAGAATAAACGGGTGAAGAAGCGCAAACAAATATTGAAATATCTATTAGCCGACTTTGTCTCTGTTTCATTGGCATGGTTGGCTTTTAATGTCTTGCGCTTTCATATAGATATCAACGTTGAATTTGATTCGTTATCCGATTTTCTGACTTACTCAACTGTACTAAAAGGGCAGGCATTCTCTGCCATTTTTTGTTTGATCCTTTTTTATCATTCGGGATATTATAATCAACCGTTCCATAAATCCCGCTTGTCAGAATTGGTTATAACGTTCAATTCTTCGGTTCTAGCTACATTTCTGCTCTTCTTTATCTTTATAATCAACGATTTGCCAACGGATTATACGGTTTATTATCTCCTTTTGTCTGCATTGTTTCTGTTGTTGTTTTTGTTTACCTATATTTTTCGTCTGATTATTACTCAGTCATTGACGGAAAATATCCATCATCGGAAATGGGGATTTAATACGATTGTCGTTGGTACGGGTGAGCGCGCGGCTAGTATTATTAAGGAACTTAATGCCATGCCTCGTTCTATCGGTTATCACATCCTGGGCTGTGTGGCTGTTGATCAGAAAAGAGCCAGAGTGGATAATGAATTGCTGTTGGGTAGTCTCAATGATTTGGATAAAATCATATTGGAAAAAAATATAGAGGAAATCATCGTAGCGATTGATGCACAGGACAGTGAGTCGGTACTCAATACGGTTTATCCTTTATACAAATATAATTTGCCGGTGAAGGCTGTTGCCGGAAAATATGACCTGCTTTCGGGAAAGGTAAAGATGGATACCATTTATGCAACTCCTTTAGTAGATGTAACTTCCAGCAACTTTAAGGAGTGGGAGAAAAATTGTAAGCAGACGATGGATATGTTTTTTTCTTTCATATTGCTAATTCTGTTAAGTCCCTTATTCATTTTTCTGGCTATACGGATTAAGATGGAATCCAAAGGCCCGGTAATTTACAAACAGGAGCGTATCGGTTATCTGGGCAAACCCTTTATGATTTACAAGTTTCGTTCGATGTTCCAACATGCCGAGGAATCTGTACCGCGATTATCCAGTAGTGATGATGACCGGATCACGCCTTTCGGAAAATTCATGCGAAAGTATCGGTTCGATGAATTGCCTCAGTTCTGGAACGTACTGAAGGGCGATATGTCGATCGTTGGGCCGAGACCTGAACGGAAATATTTCATTGATCAGATTGTACAAAAGGCTCCTTTCTATTATCTTCTTCACAAGGTAAAGCCAGGTATTACCTCTTGGGGTATGGTGAAATATGGATATGCTACAACTGTTGATGAGATGATTAAACGTCTTGAATATGACATTATTTATATAGAAAATATCTCCCTTTTTATTGATTTGAAAATCCTGATTTACACGATTCGCACGGTTTTCACAGGGAGAGGAATTTAGTTGATTATGGTTACAAAAGATTGGTACCTACATTTTCTCCTTTGGAGACAAAAACATATCAGTGAGCGGACATTTATCCTGATTATCAGTTTTCTGATTGGCGTTTTTGCTGCGTTGTCCGGAGTATTTCTAAAGTTTCTGATTCACGAAATCCATTCATTGATTATTGACAGAACGGACATCCGGAATGCCAACTTCATTTATCTGGTATTTCCTGCTCTGGGGATTTTTATTACCGGTTGGGTGGTGCGTAACATCGTGAAAGACGATATCAGTCACGGGGTAACGCGTATTCTTTACGCATTTGCAAAACGGAACAGCCGTATTAAACTGCATAATACTTACTCGTCGATTTTCACCAGTGCGATTACCATCGGTTTCGGTGGGTCTGTAGGAGCGGAGGCACCGATTGTATATACCGGAGCAGCAATTGGCTCTAACCTGGGACGTTTCTTCAAAGTTGAGCCACGTACATTGATGTTGTTGCTGGGGTGCGGAGCTGCGGCTGCTATTTCCGGCATCTTTAAGTCTCCGATTGCGGGAATGGTATTTACGCTGGAAGTCTTAATGCTTGACCTGACTACCACATCCATTTTACCTCTCTTGATTTCTTCGGTAACAGCGGTAACTGTCTCGTATGCATTCAACGGAACGGATGCGATGTTCCAGTTTATGCAAACCGAAACCTTTCGGATTGAGCGAATACCCTATGTTTTACTTTTAGGTATAGCGTGTGGACTTGTTTCCCTCTATTTTACCAAAGCAATGAACCGGATAGAGGGCGTTTTCCGAAAACTGGATCATCCCTACAAGAAGTTTGCTTTCGGGGCAATCTTGCTGAGTTTGCTGATTTTCCTTTTACCACCGCTCTACGGTGAAGGATATGAAACCATTACCGCTCTACTGAATAACCAGATTGATAAACTGGCCGATGGTAGTTTCTTTTATAATTACCGCGACAATTTCTGGATATTCATGGGGTATATTACCCTGATCATCTTGTGTAAAGTATTTGCTAGCGCTGCAACCAACGGAGGTGGTGGAGTAGGGGGTATTTTTGCTCCTAGTCTTTTCCTGGGAGCAATGACCGGATTCGGATTTTCTCACGTCATCAACTTTTTTGGAAAGTCAGTTTATTTACCGGAAAAGAATTTTGCGCTGATGGGGATGGCTGGGATTATGTCGGCTGTTATGCACGCACCGTTGACCGGTATCTTCCTGATTGCAGAGCTGACCGGAGGATACAACCTCTTCCTTCCGCTGATGATTGTTTCGGCTTCGGCATTTGCAACCATCAAATTATTTGAACCAAATAATATCTACGCGATGCGTCTGGCTCAAAAAGGTGAGTTGCTAACCCACCACAAGGATAAAACTGTCTTGACTTTGCTGAAGATGGATGCCGTGATTGAAAAAGACTTTGAAGCGGTTGAGCCGGAGATGTTATTATCGGATTTGGTCAAGGTTATTTCCCGTTCTTCCCGGAATATTTATCCGGTGGTGGATAAAGACAACATGATGTTGGGAATGGTACTGCTCGATGATATCCGCAATATTATGTTCCGTCCGGAATTGTATGAGCGATTTACGGTGCGTAAGCTGATGGTAACGCCAATGGCCAAAGTCCGCATAGGTATGCCGATGGAAAAGGTAATGAAGCTCTTTGATGCAACGCAAGCCTGGAACCTCCCGGTGGTGGATGAAGAGGGACATTACGTCGGTTTCGTCTCCAAATCGAAAATATTCAATTCTTACCGGAAAGTGCTGGTGCATTATTCGGAAGATTAGGATAATTTGAGAATTAGCGGATTTGAAAATTTGAGGATGAATACTAATAATATAGGTATAGCAATGACAAAACAAGATCTTAGAATCGTATATATGGGTACGCCCGACTTTGCTGTGGAAAGTCTGAAAGCATTGGTCGAAGGTGGATACAATGTCGTGGGTGTAATTACAATGCCAGACAAACCCGCTGGTCGCGGACACAAGATTCAGTTCTCTCCGGTGAAACAATATGCGCTGGAACAGAATTTACCACTGCTTCAGCCCGAAAAACTGAAAGACCCTGAGTTTTTGGAGGCGTTGAAGGCGTGGAATGCAGACCTGCAAATTGTTGTAGCTTTCCGCATGTTGCCTGAGGTGGTGTGGAATATGCCGCGATTGGGCACGTTCAATTTGCACGCTTCGTTATTGCCGCAATACCGCGGTGCGGCTCCGATTAACTGGGCTGTGATTAACGGAGATAAAGAGACCGGAATCACTACATTCTTCCTGACGCACGAAATCGATACCGGAAACGTGATTTTCCAGGAGAAAGTTGCTATTTCTGAAAATGACAATGCCGGAACAGTGCATGATGCGTTGATGATGACAGGCGCAAAACTGGTTTGTCAAACAGTGGATGCCGTAATTGAAGGTAACCTGACTCCGATTCCGCAGGAAGAAATGGCGAAGAACGTCAAAGAACTCCGTCCGGCACCAAAAATCTTCAAAGAGACTTGTCGCATCGACTGGAATAAGGATGTGACTTCGGTTTTCAACTTTGTACGCGGACTTTCTCCTTATCCAGCAGCGTGGAGTGAACTGGTAGCTGCCGATGGCACTATTCATGCGGTGAAAATATTCGAGACGGAAAAGGTTTTTGAAGAGCATGACCTTGATAACGGTTCGGTTCGTACCGATGGCAAGCATACACTGGAGGTTGCGGTCAATGAAGGCTTCGTTCGTATTCTTTCGTTGCAATTGGCCGGAAAGAAACGGATGAATGTGACGGATTTCCTCAATGGATTTAAAGATATTGAGGAGTGCGGATTTGTATGAAAGCATTAACCACTAAGGCACTAAGAACACATAGAATCACTAAGTCTTAGTGTTGTTAAGTGAACTTAGTGTCTTTGTGGTAAAAAACTATATTTCCCGTTTCACTTTCCCGGTAGAAGTCTCGTTAAATCGTTTTTTGAAAATGATTTGGCGGGGCTTTTCGTATTTAGAGAGATAATTTGAAATGTATTCCTGCAATATAAGAGTCTCAGCTTCGGTATATAATTCCCCTTCAATGACCAATGCCAACTTTTGTCCCAATATTTCGTCAGATAAGGCAGTCAGGAAAAAGCGTTGAGGGATTGCGGGCGAAAGTTTCTGCTCAATCGTTTCGGGGAAGAGCTTGATGCCGCCCGAATTGATAACATTGTCGAAGCGTCCCATCCAGCGAAAGCGGTAAGGCGAAGATAATTCCACCAAATCATTCGTCACGAAAGGTTCAGCCTGCAAATGCGGGGCAAAGATGACCAGGCATCCCCGTTCATCCAGTTCGAAGCGGACATTTCCTAAGGCAAAATATTCTTCGCTTGCCTCTGATCCGTTTATGCGGCGCAGTGCGATGTGTGAAACAGTTTCCGTCATCCCATAAGTGCAATAGCAGACGGTCGAGATTTCCTTTAGACGTTGCTCAAGCGCGTATGGAATGGCGCTACCACCGATAATCAGGATTTCGATTTGTTCCAACGCTTCCCGACCCGATTCGCTGCTCATCAGTTTCTCTACTTGCATGGGGACCATAGCTCCAAACTTTACCCGTTGAGGTATTTCAGGCATTGAGGCGGGTTCGCAGACAATGAGATGAAGATTGGAAATCCAGGCACGCACTATCATCATTTTACCAGCGATATAATTGGCAGAAAGCGACATTGAAATAGTGTCACCCTCTTTTAATTTGAAATAGTCGTTGGTTAAACGAGCCGAAGCCATCATACTTTGTTTCGAAAGCGCGATATTTTTGGGCGTGCCTGTAGAACCGGATGTTTGTCCGGGGACGGTATCGTTGTTATCCATCCATTTCTCGAGAAAAGCGAAGAATGCTGCTTCCCATTCGGGGAGTTGCTGCTGCTTTTTCTCTTCAATCAGAGCGGGGAATTGCTCCCGGGAATATGTTGTTTGGTTTATGGTCAGTTGCATTTATTCTTCAATAAATTGTAGAATGATATATTGAGAGTAAACCTAACAGGTTTTCAAAACCTGTTAGGTTTTACTTTCGACGAATTTTCTAAATCAATAAATAATCCTTATTATTTGTGTGCCGTCAACAATGAAAGATCCCACAGATTCTCTTTCTTGTAAAATAACTGTTCGCCTTCCAGCGTAAGAGGGGAGGGGAAGTTATTGGTATAAAGCAATCCCGTACCCAACCCCTGTGGCATTGGATTTTGTAAGGTATAACACCATTGCGCGATGGCATTCAGACCGACATTAGACTCTAATGCAGAGGTAATCCACCAGTTGATTCCGCGCTCATTGGCTAAATCAATCCATTCGCTGCTGCCGATGAAAGCTCCATGCAGGCTGGGCTTTAATATAATGTATTGCGGCTTGATTGTATCCAGTAAAAGCGCTTTGCGTTCCGGATTGTTTATCCCAATCAGCTCTTCATCCAGTGCGATAGGGAGAGGCGTCTGTTCGCAGAGGTGTGCCATGGCTTCCCATTGTTCGGCCTTGATGGGCTGCTCGATGGAGTGGAGATTAAGCTTCGATAAGCGCTCCAGCTTATGCAGTGCATCCTCCGGTGAGAAGGCTCCGTTGGCATCTACCCGCAATTCGATACGGTCGGCAGAGAACTCTTTGCGGATAGATTGCAATAAATCCATCTCCGCTTCGAAATCAATGGCACCGATCTTGAGTTTGATGCAGGAAAATCCCTTTTCAAGCTTCTCGATGATTTGTGCGCGCATCTCTTCTTTCGTTCCCATCCAGATGAGTCCGTTGATGCGGATGTAATCTTCTCCTTCGCTGAATGCGGATGGGTGTATGATTCTGTTACCTCCGTTTTGCAGATCCCAAAGAGCGGTTTCAATGCCGAAAAGGATGGATGGGAAATCTTTTAATCGGGTTTGAAGTTCTTCCAGCGGCGGTAAATCGGGCGAGAGGCTTTGTAAAACGGTCTCATAGTCGGGCTGGTCATCGCAACCGAGTCCCCGGAAGAGTGCACATTCGCCCAAACCGAACAATTCGGGCGTTTCTTCGTTCCATATCTTTACAAACCAGGTCTCCTTGGTCGTTAATACTCCGCGTGAAGTGCCGCTGGGCTTTTTAAAGATGAGTTGATAGGGGATAAATTGGGTTTTTAGCATTGTGATTTTTAATTCTCTGCCCCGAAATCCCCTAAAGGGGACTTTTGCAGCAGTTGTAACCTGAATTTTATTACGCTAATAGAGCTTAGACCTTTGCAGAAATGTTGATATTCAGCACTCATTAAGTCCCCTTTAGGGGATTTAGGGGCGGTTATAGAGATATTCATTTCCCTTTGCGTCTTAGCATCTTAGCGTTCATACACCGGGGCAAAATTACAACTATTTCCAACCCTGCCGGCATTGTCCGGTGGAAATGTTGTACTTTTGCACCTCACAAATGGAATCAGAAATGATTAAATCAACAGAACAATTACAGAAATACTTAGATAAAAAGGCTTTTCACCTCGTTTCGGAAGCGGCTGATGAGTTGCAGACGGAATGTTACGTGATTGGCGGATATGTACGCGATATTTTTCTGAACCGCCCCTCGAAAGATATCGATGTGGTGACGGTTGGGAGCGGTATTGCTTTGGCCGAAACCGTTGCGAAACGGATTGGCCGTGGTGCTTCGCTCGCTGTTTACAAAAACTTCGGCACCGCACAGGTGAAATACAAGGATATTGAAATCGAATTTGTGGGTGCGCGCAAAGAGTCGTATAATCGTGATTCCCGAAAGCCGATTGTGGAAAACGGAACCCTCGAAGATGATCAGAACCGTCGCGATTTTACCATCAATGCCCTCGCCATTTGTCTGAATAAAGGACGTTTCGGCGAGTTGGTCGATCCTTTTGGCGGATTGGAGGATATGCAGAATAAAATTATCCGCACTCCGCTCGATCCCGATATTACTTTCAGCGACGATCCCCTGCGTATGATGCGCGCTATCCGTTTTGCCACGCAGCTGCATTTCCATATACAGGAGGATATTTTCGATGCAATTGCCCGCAATAAGGAACGAATCAACATCATTTCAAAAGAGCGAATTGCTGATGAACTCAATAAGATCATGCTTTCGCATAAACCCTCCATCGGCTTTCTTTTGCTGGATAAATGTGGTCTTTTACCAATTATCATGCCGGAATTGGTAGCGCTGAAAGGCGTTGAAAGTAAGGAAGGACGCGGTCATAAGGATAATTTCTACCATACACTGAAGGTGCTTGACAATACGGCTGCCAAAACCGATAATCTTTGGTTGCTTTGGGCGGCTTTGCTGCATGACATTGCCAAACCGGTGACCAAACGTTGGGATAACCAACTCGGTTGGACCTTCCATAACCACAACTTCATCGGTGAGAAGATGGTGCCGCGCCTTTTCCGCAATATGAAGCTGCCGATGAACGAGAAGATGAAGTATGTGCAGAAGCTGGTAGGCCTTCACATGCGCCCGATCGTGCTTTCGGAGGATGAAGTGACGGACTCTGCGGTACGTCGCCTGATTTTTGATGCGGGAGATGACGTGGATGATCTGATGTTGCTGTGTGAAGCGGACATTACTTCCAAAAATCCCGAAAAGGTAAAGCGTCACCTCAAAAATTTTGAGCTGGTGCGTCAGAAGATGAAGGAGCTGGAGGAGAAAGACCGCATCCGCAACATGCAGCCGCCGGTAACGGGGGAGGAGATCATGGAAATCTTCGGACTTGCACCGTGTCGCCAGGTGGGAACGATTAAAACTGCGATCAAAGATGCCATTCTCGATGGCATTATCCCCAATGAGCGGGAGGCTGCCCTGCAATTTATGTACGAGACGGCTGCCCAATTGGGTTTAGAAGCAAAGAAATAGTTTTGAACTGTGATATAACGAAAACCGGCTTCAGTCTGAGAGGGACTGAAGCCGGTTTTGTGTTTCTTAGCAAGCGAACTGCGGCTTCAGGCCGCTTGTCGCGTTATTGATAATGCCTCAAGGAAAAAGCAACTTATCATTGTTCATTTCTGTGTTCCTTTTTTTAGATGTGGAAAACCCGGCAAGCGGCTTGAAGCCGCTGCCCGGTGTGCGCTTCGACTCTTTCTGCGGCAAGCGAACAGCGGCTCAAAGTCGCTTGTCGCGTTTAAAGATAACCCAAGACTACAGAAAATCCTCATCACTTTTATCTATGAGTAGTTGATATGAGGCAAAATAAATTTGCGCCGGCTCCAACTGGAAAATATCCAGACCTAATTGTTTGTTGATTAAGGTTCCGCTTCTTTTGCCGATGTAATCCGGAAATGAAGAGTATTCCCAATCTTCCATTCGTTCGACTAATCCGGCGAGTAGGGGATTTTGATGTACATACATGAAGCAGTTAATACCATAATTATTTCCACTACCATTGATTTTCCGGGATTTAGTATGATGAGCAAACAGATTTCCTCGTCTTTGGGTCTGATTGTTTAATGCCTGTGTGTATGAACTTAGCATTGTGCCAAATGCCTGAGCCATTTGTTGCATGTCTTCATGCTTTTTGACTGTTGAGTAAACTACACCCTCCGCTTTTACGACCAGGATTATGTGGAAATGATTTGGCATGAGGCAATAAGCCAATATATCTGCATAAGGAAGTATGTGCTTTCGGATTTTCCGAAGAAAGAAGAGGTAATTTTCCCGGTTATGAAACAATGTTTCATTGCTTCGGTTATAAACGTGATATGTAGCACCGTCCTCGAAAAACATACATCTCTATTTTAGATTATAATCAAGCAGTTATTTTATATGAGAATATCTGATTAAGATGGTAAAACCCGGCAAGCGGCTTGAAGCCGCTGCCCGGTATACGCTTCGAATCTTTCTGCAGCAAGCGAACAGCGGCTCAAAGCCGCTTGTCGCGTTAATGACTTTTATTCAGGCATTTCTATTTCAAAACTCTTGGTTAAAGCTTCCATTTCAATCCAATGTACAGTAAGGTCTATTAGTTTTTTTAGATCACTTAAGTCTTTACCTTCCCATTTTCGAATATAATGGGTTTCGTCATTTCCAAGCCATACAGCCCGCTTGGCTACTTTTTTAATTCTTACATCGTCTACATATTCATTAATACAAGATCCTAAAAGTTTTTTTTCAATCTTTTCTTGTTCGGATTTGTTCTTTTGAATGAGATACTCTTTTATTAGAAATTCAAGTGCTTTTCTATAACCTACTCCACAGATTTCTATTAATTGATATTGCTCTGCAGCTAATGATTGATTATATATCAAGGTGAAATTGGTAGAAATTGAGTTTATAGTTTCACTAAATTCTTTCTCCTTTAAATTACCCAAAGATGTTTGGTTATTGTATTGGTAATATCTATTATATGGAATGTTTATTTCATCGTAATAACCAATAAAGCTTTTATTGCACACATTGTTTGGGCAAATTAATATTACTTCTAGTGTATCGTAATTTAAATGTCCATAAAGATAATTAGGTGTAATTACTTGATGGCAAAAAGGACAATGATTAGGATGGCCTTCGATCTCTACGGGGCCATTACTGGTTGGAATTTGTCTCATATTATATATAACAATAATTCGTTGTTTATATTTGTTATTAATTGATTGTCTTATTTCTTTTCCCCCTCCTTCATTTCCTTCGCTTTCGCTTCGATTTTAGCCTTAAAATCAGGGATATATTTGCTAAACATGACGTTCATCAGGTCCTTTTGCATTTCGGGCTGCACGGCGACCATTTTTTTTCCGGCGGGGCTTTCGTAAAAACGGATATAGCTCTCGATATCGGCTGCGTTAAAGTACTTTTCGTATAGCGTCACCATATCTTCATTGATCAGCTTCTTGGCCATATCTTTAGCAGCACTCATGACGGTCTCCATCATCACTTTTACTTTTTCCTTAGCCATCGAATCTTTGGCTTCGGATTGAGCTTGTTGGATGACGGTGGCAGAAATGCCTTCGAAAGATTTGTTGATCATTTCATCAGCCTGCATCAGATGGATGAGTTTGACGACACGGTCATGTTTGGTCTGGGCTTGAGTGGATAAAGCAGCGATTGAGCAAATTGCGATAGAAAGAAGTAGCTTTTTCATAACGGTAAATGTTTAAGAGTTGTGTTATATCTGTTTTTAGTAGAGACTTTGTTGAGGATAAGTGATAGAATAATGATTATAAATGAATAAACTCCGGCTGAACCAGATGTCCGGCCGGAGTTTATTGTCCATTTATTATTGGGCAGGAGGGGTGTTGTTGTCGCCTTTTGAAGTTCGGCCACCGGATCCCGAGATAATGGTGCGGGCCTTCTGATATTCGTAATAGAAATCAGGGTGTGATTCATCATATTGCATCACCAGGCGGTCGATAGTGTCCTTAAACAGCGTGTACATCTCCGAATAGAGTGTCGCTATGGTTTTTGTCGCTGTCGAGCTGGCCGTTGTAGCCTGACGAGGAAGACTCAGAGAAGAATCTGCATCCTCGATTTTTTGCTCGAAAGAAGAAATCTTATCTTCGGTCAGACCATATTCCAATAAGGCTTCCTTATTGTCTTTGGCAAATTTGAGGATAAGCCTGAAACGTTTGATACATTCATTTTCACGACCGGTAGTCAGTTCTGAAAAGTTGTAGTCGGCTTGCTCCTTGAGGGTTTGATTGTTTTGAGAGACGGCAAAAGCCACGAGCAGGTTACATACTTTAAATGCACTCTTTGCGGCAACCTGTATCTGGTTCCTTTTGTCGGTAACAATCCCCTTTTTGATAATCGACTGTTTCTGCGAATTATCGCTAATCAGCTTATGTTTCGCTTTTGCGACATTGAGCGCATCATTGAGTGGTTTGTTTTCTGCAAAGATGGTAGAATTACTCTCCAGATGTTTGATGGAGAGACCATACATCTTTTCCTGATCCATTTGAATACTATTCATTGTGTTAAGTTTTATGGTTTACGCAGCTAATATAGGGATATATTTTATATGAAACAATATTACATTAACAAAATGGTTAGTTTTTTATTCTAAAATGCGGATTTTAGTAGAGAAAATGAGTTTAAATCATTTTTGAGATGGCGCATTTTGCATCAGAATATGTATTTATGGATGAAAAGTATGAATAAATCAATCAGAAGAGCGGATAAATCATTTCCAAGATGCTACAAATGAGTTCGAAGCCTGAATAAATTATAATGGATTGTGAATGTATCAGAACGAATTTGGCTCATATCATTCCCGAGATGAGATAAATCATTTCATAATGTGAATATATTAAAATGAAATGGAGATAAATGATTTTCAAATGGACATAAATGGTTTTCAAATGGATATAAACCATTTACATTTGGACATAAATCAATTCTTAGAGTGGATAAATCAATCCATAATAGGCATAAAATGGAAGAAAGTGCGCCTAAATGGATAAAGAGGGGAGGTAAATGGATCAAATTATTCCCCCCGCGACTTAGAGTCGCAGGGGGAATGAAGCAGACATAAAAAAAGGCGAACCTGCGTCCGCCTTTTCCATTATTTTTTGTTGATAATCTCCATACACTCCTCGAAGGTGAGATCTGCCGGAACTTTATCTTTCGGGATTTTGAAGTTTTTCTTTTTGTAAGCGATGTATGGACCCCATCGTCCGTTGAGGATTTGCAGGTCAGCATCCTGTTCGAAGGCCTTGATGTGCTTCTGGCTCTCTTTGATGCGTTTTTCCTTAATCAATTCAACGGCTTCCTCAAGTGTGATAGTCATTGGATCGCCGCCTTTCGGGATTGAAACATATTTATTGTCGTGCTTCACATACGGACCGAAACGTCCGCTGGCCACGGTAATAGTTTTTTCTTCGAAGTCACCCAATGTGCGTGGCAGTTCGAAGTGTTTCAATGCCGCTTCGAGGGTAATGGTCTCCATCGACTCGGTTTTCTTAAGCGAAGCAAAGATTGGCTTCTCCTCTTCGTCCGCTGTTCCGATTTGAACCACGGGACCAAAACGGCTGATCTTCACTGAAACCTGACGACCGGTCTTAGGATCGGTTCCGATGATACGTTCACCCACCTTACGTTCTGTTTTCACCGCCGCAGTAGCTTCTACTACAGGATGGAACGATTTATAGAAGGTGTCGATGGCTTCTGTCCACTCCATATCGCCATCCGCAATATTATCGAACTCCTTCTCCACACTTGCGGTGAAGTTAAAGTCGAGGATGTCGGGGAAATATTCGGTCAGGAAGTCATTTACCACCACACCGATGTTGGTTGGGAAAAGTTTTCCTTTATCGTTACCGGTAGTTTCGGTCTTGGTAGTGTCGGTAATCTTATTATTTTTCAGCTTGAGAGCATTGAACGAACGTTCCACTCCCTCTTTATCTCCTTTTTCCACATATTCGCGGTTCTGGATGGTAGAGATGGTCGGCGCATAGGTAGAAGGACGGCCGATACCGAGCTCTTCCAGTTTGCGAACGAGGCTTGCCTCAGAGAAACGGGCCGGACGCTGGGTGAAACGCTCGGTTGCGTTGATCTCTTTCAGACTCAACAGTTCGCCCACAGCCATTGGAGGCAACAAGCTGCTGTCATCGTCTTTCTCATTTTCGTCATCGTTTGATTCGAGATAGACGCGCAGGAATCCGTCGAACTTAATCACCTCACCGGTTGCCACAAATTTCAGTTTGTGCTCATTAACGCCGATGGTTACAGTGGTTTTTTCAAGCTCTGCATCGCTCATTTGCGAAGCTAAAGTGCGTTTCCAGATCAGGTCATAAAGTTTTTTCTCCTGAGCCGTTCCTTCAATGGTCGGTTTGTCCATATAGGTCGGACGGATGGCCTCATGCGCCTCTTGAGCACCTTTTGATTTGGTGTTGTACTGGCGTGTATTGACGTATTTCTCGCCCATTGTATTGAGGATTTCCGCTTTAGCTGCATTGAGCGCCAGGTCAGAGAGGTTTACCGAGTCGGTACGCATATAAGTAATGTGTCCCGATTCGTAAAGCTTCTGTGCCACCATCATCGTTTGCGATACAGAGAAGCTCAGCTTGCGCGCAGCTTCCTGTTGCAGGGTTGAGGTGGTAAAAGGTGCCGCCGGCGATTTGCGCGTCGGGCGTGTGGTAATATCCTCAATGAGGAAATTGGAATTTTTACAATATTCAAGGAATGCAAGCGCCTCTTCTTTCGTTTGCAGACGTTGGTTAAGTTCTGCTTTTAGCTCTGTAGTATCACCCTTTTCATTTTGAATCAAAAAGAGAGCGATGACACGATAGGCTGCTTCGGGAGTAAACTTCTGAATGTCGCGTTCGCGCTCTACGATCAGGCGCACGGCAACGGATTGCACGCGTCCGGCAGAAAGAGCGGGCTTCACTTTTCTCCAAAGGATCGGTGAAAGCTCAAAACCTACGATACGGTCAAGCACGCGACGCGCCTGTTGCGCATTTACCAGGTCAAAGTTGATGCCGCGCGGATTTTCAATCGCATGCAGAATGGCATTTTTAGTAATCTCGTGGAATACAATACGTTTTGTCTTCTCCGGACTCAATTCCAGTACCTCATACAAGTGCCATGCAATGGCTTCTCCCTCGCGGTCCTCATCGGAAGCCAACCATACGGTCTCTGCCTCCTTTGATAAGTCGCGTAATTCATCCACCAGCTTCTTCTTTTCCTTGGGAATTTCGTAAATAGGAGTGTAGTGATTGGGGATATCGATACTGAAATCCTTCTTTTTTAAATCGCGAATATGTCCGTAGCTGGATAAAACTTTGAAATCTTTTCCAAGAAACTTCTCAATCGTTTTGGCTTTTGCCGGGGACTCAACAATGACTAAGTTTTTTACCATAGGTCTGGTTCTGCTGTTTTCAGATAATGAATGAGCGCTCTTTTCTGTCACGAAAATCACGCCCAAGGCTTTCCTTTTCATTGGAAAGCGCACAAAAGTAACTAAAAATTAAAAGGTAAGTCCGATACCTGCTATAAAATTGAAACTTTGGGCGGGCATTCCATACCAAAGGTCATATTTTTGAAACAAAAGGTTGTTCAATTGAGCAAAGGCAGAGACTTTTTTATTGAACGCATACCGGCTGCCGATGTTCAGGCTGCTGATGGGCTTCATAGATACGGTTTCGTCATTCACCAAAGCGTATCTGCCCGATGCCAGATAGTAATTCATTTGCGCTGAAACCTTTTCAGTTAAATGAAAATCGCCGTCAAGAGATAATTCGAGGTCCGGTTTTCCCCAGGCTTTGGTTTTAGCAGTGATTGTTTCTTCCGGATCTGCTTTATAGCTGTATTTCATTAGTTTGAATGTCAGGTCGGCGATTTTATCATATTTATATTCAGCCAATAATCCGATTTTGGTCTGTTTGATCACAGTCTGATGCGGAGTCAGCACGTTTATTCTGTTGCCGGTTTGCTCCGAGGTCATGAAATAGTCCTCACCGGATTTGTATCCGGTCAATAATTCAAATCCGAAACCCGGTACAGCATTGGTGCGGAAGCTGATAGTTGCATCAAGCGGAGTGAAAGTATCTTTCAGGCGCATGGCAGGATTGAGATAGCGGTATTCAGCATCGGTTTGTTCGAATGAATAAATCTTAGAACCTCCGCCAAACTCACCGATCAGGAAAAAACGGTCGGCAAACTCCCATTTACCGGAAATGCTGGGGGCTAAGTGGATTACATTCTTTTTAGCGAATTCAAATTCTGATTTCAAACCTAAGCGCACGTTGTATTTTTCACCTTCGAAGTCGATGTGTGGAGTGAATTCAAACAACCCATAATTCTCCGGTTTGTATATTTCCTCCACTTCCAGCGCTTTGTCAGTTTGGTAAACGAAATTATTCAATCCAAAATCCAGTCCTATGCGGGAGTTTTCCATGAATCTGCCGGAGATTTCACCTTCAATCAAGATGTGATGCTCCCGGTTGCCGCTAAGGCTGTCTATAGCACTTAATTTTTTACCGAGAAATCCGTATTTGACCATTGCTTTGTATTCCAGAACGCTGTCTTCCAGAGAATGCATTTCTCCTTGCAAAAACAGACGGTTATGGATTTGATGATCGTTGTAAATAGGGACATGTAACAGGGTGTAACGGACAAGAGATGGCTGTCCGAAGTAGTTAAATGCCGAATGTTTGTAACCACCGGATATTTCAAGGGCTGATTTTTCGAATTCATGACCGTAATTTCCCTGCAAAGCATTGTCAGTAGAGAATACAGTGTTTTCATCTCCGGTTTGTTTGATCTTACGGGTGTCGTTGATAAGCCGGTGGTCAAATGTCAGCGAAAGTTTATTGGCCGCATCATTGACCAACAGGATTCCACCGTTGCCGTAGGTGTTAGTTTGTGCACCGGCACCGAGGTTGAGGTAGCCTTTCTGCTCCGAAAAGTCAGGGCGTCCCATCTTTTTTTCCGGTTGAATGGTCTTCCACTGGGTCGGGTAGGCCAAATCCAGTGCGTTGAACTGGTATTGCACGGGAGACTTGGTTGCTTTGGCTTCTGTCACCTGTGGCAACTGGTCGATACGCGATGCATCCTTGAATACCGGCTTAAATTCCCGCTCCAGTACCATTTGACGGTTAAGGGTTGAGTCTTTTGCAGCCGCTTTCTTTTGTGCCTGAAGAGTTACCGAAGCAGCCAGAGCCATGCAGGCTATATATATTACTTTCTTGTTCATTGCTGTTACTTTTATCTTTGTTCTGACGTTTGACTTTACGTATCACTTAAAATGTATTACGTATAACCTATTCTGCTGCCTGTTCCACTTTCGGCAGTCGCTCTTCAATCATTTTGGCAATCTCTTCGTCTTTCTCCTTGTAGTTGTTTTTCAAACTCAGGAGATACTGTTTCGCCTGGAAGAGGTCGTCATTTTTGATGTAAATGTCCACCAACAGGATAAAGCTCTTCGCCAGCCAGTGTTGTTGAGGTGTTCCTTTGTTGATGAAATCGGTAATTTCCGATTCAGCTTTAGGCAGGCTACCGATGTTGAAGTAATATTCCGCCAGCAGGTATTTCGATTCTGCCCCGAAGGCGCTGCGGGTATCTTTAGCCAGGGTAGTCAAATCAGCAACGACAGTCTGGTTTTGGTTTAAAGCCAGATTTGATTTGGCACGATAGTAAATGCATTCCGTTTTCAATTCTCCTTTGGTGGCAGGGTCAGCAAGAAGCTTCGTAGCCAGAGCAGAAGCGTCTGCATATTTATTGGTCAACCATGCACAACGCAAACGGGCAACACGGGCGTCTGTTTTTGTCTTTTGTGCAATGGCTTTTTGCTCCAGTTGCTGGTATAGTGTGTCAGCCTTGGCATAATCGGCTTTGTTGAAGCTGATTTCTGCCGCAGAACGCAATGCGCCTTCGGTAAATTTATTGTCCGGACGACTCAAAATGCTTTCCAGATAGGGGAGGGCATCGTCGTATTTCTTGTTTTCAATTGCCATATTGGCCATATAGTAGTTGGCATTGAGTGAGAAGGCTCCATCCGGAAAGCTCTTTAGATATTTAGTGAAGCTGGTCTGGGCAGAAGTTTTATTGCCTTTCATATAGACCTTTTCAGCTCCGAAATACATCAGCGAATCCTGCTCTGTTGCGGAGAAGTTGACATTTCCACCCAACGTTTTGAGGAAATCGGCATATTCGTCGATACGGTTTTGGTCTTTGTAGATTCGTTTCAAATCCTCATTAGCCACATTGGCTTCATCGCTGCCCGGAAATGAAGAGATAGTTTTCTTATACCATTCGATTGATTTCTCCGTATTGCCCATACCGAAGTAGAGCATCGCCATTTGCACGCCGGCATCACGGGTAAGCGGACTTTGAGGATATTTTTCCGTCAACAGCTGATAGGTTTGTAGTGCCTGGCTGTTGCGGTCGGAGAGTTCGTAAGCTTTGGCCTTTTCATAAAGCGCATCATCGGCATATTCCGATTGCTCGTTTTTGATGATTTTATCCAGCAGGCTGATTTTAGCATTGTATTGCTTCTGAATGCCGAGCATCTGAGCCTGTTGGAACATGGAATAGTCAGCAGCCTGAGGGGAAATGCGCCCCGCTTTTGCATAATTGCTTTCAGCAGCAGCATAATCGCGCTGTAGGTAACGGCAATCACCGATTCGGTTGGTCGCATCGGCAATCAGGTCATTGTTGCTTTTCTCCAGATTGAGGAACTGCTCAAATGATTTTTGCGCTTTGCCAGTTTCTTGTTGTTTGTATTCGGTATAGCCGAGGTTGTAGTAGGCCAATGCCTGGTTTTGCTTGTTGGCGCCGGTTGTATTGCTGAGGTAAACCTGATAATCGTTGCCGGCTTTGTTTATTTGGTTCTGACGATAATATGCTTCACCGCGCCAGAAGTAGGCTTCGGCGAATGCTTCACTATCCAGTTTGCCCATATCGATGGCACTGTTCAGTTTAGCAATGGCTTCATCGGGTTGCCCGTTGATGAGCATCTGCGCACCAAGCTGGTAAAGGATGCGTTGTTTGGCAGCCAGGATTTTGGAGTTTGGTTGTTTGATTTTATTGATTTTCTCCAAAGCCAACGGATAGTTTTTCGAAGTCAGATAAACTTCAGATAAACTACTGCTGACTTTGTCGGCATAAATGGATTCCGGAAATTCGTTGAGGAATTGCTCAAACGACGATACCGATTCATCAAATGGTGAATAGGCAGTTTCATGAACGAGCATGGCATAATTGTAGAGTGCCACCTCTTTCACCTGCATGTTTGCCGTTGATTTGGAAGCCGACTCAAACGCCATTAGTGCACTTTTTTTATTGCCGGTTTTCAGGTAGCAGTTGCCCAGGTAGTAGAATGCTGATTGGTTTAGCGTCTCTTCTTTACCGGTCGCCAGTTTCAGGTAGTTGATGGCTTTTCCGTAATCTCCATTCTGGTAAATGGCTGTTCCGAGAATCAGCATGCTGGCTTGCAGCGGAGTTTTATCCTTCTCTGCATACGAGGTGAGATAGGTTACTGCTTTGTTGGTATTGTGTTGGTAGTAATAGCTTTCACCGACGATGCGATACAATTCGCTTAAACGGTAGTTGTCCTGAGTTTGAGTAATCAGGCCTTCACCCGCAGAAATTGCCGCGTCGAAATTGTGTTTGACAAAGTAAATCTGAGTCAGGTAGAAGCGGGCGTTTTCACTGAATTCAGGATTATTCTTCACTGCTTCAAAACCGCTTACCGCCTGGTCGAACTGTTTGTCCCGATAATCAAACCACGCCAGATAATAGGTGGCAGCTTCAGCGTATTTAGGGCTGTTGTGTTGCAATTCACGCATCAGCTTTAGAGCCTCCTGTTCTTTTTTTTCGGCTATATAGGCATAAGCCAGGCGATACTGACAGTCGGCTTTTTCCTCTTTATCCAGAAATTCGGTCTTCACCTCACGAAGCGTACTTATGGTCTCTTCAATCTCGTTTTTGTAAAATGAAAGCGTCCCCAGCAGAAACTTAACCCGGTCCACATGACGTGAATCCGGATGTTTACGTAAAAAGGTTTCGAGTTGGTTCCTGGCTGTTTCTTCTCCGGTCTGGAAAGTAGCAGCGGCCAACATATAGTCGGTTTCACTTAACAAGTTTGTCTGAACAGCTGATGAACGGTATTTTTGCAGTTGCTCTATACAACCGGCAAAGTTTCCGTTTGCAAACATCTCTTTTCCCTGATAAAATAAGGCTTCTTTACCTGTCATTCCGTACGCAGCCGGATGCTGTGCAGAAGATAATCCTACGGACATGGTAAGTGATGCGGCAATCAATATTTTCTTCATGAGGATTTATTTCTTTGTTGAATAAATACTTGCGTGTTAATGAGGGAGGCCAACAGGTGGTCTGATTGCAAATGTAGCTGAAAAAGTTGAGGCAACGGGTCGCATAACCTCTGCTTTTTCAGTTACATTTAAAGGAATAAACGAAGAAGAAGGCCGGAAAGTACAAATTCCGGAGTAGTTTATTTTAATCTTTCGGCAAGGAAGCGTTCCAACCCCTTGCGAACGGAAACTAATCCGAATTCAGCCGGGTTGATTTTATCTAATGGAGCAAAGAACGATTCTTCCACATCGTCATTGGCTTGCAGCTTAGTCGCATCTTCTACCTGAATGGCGAAAAACATATCTAATGTATGCACCTCAAAGTCGGAGTAAACATACCGGTTGGGGAGTGAAAATTGGTATTGCAGCGCTTTTGTCTTAAGGCCGGTCTCTTCTTCGACCTCGCGCATGATAGCCTCTTCGCCGGTTTCGTCCATATCTACAAATCCACCGGGAAGATCCAGCGTCCCTTTGGCCGGATCGTGTGCCCGACGGCAAACCAACAGTTCACCCTTTTCGTTCAGGATAAAGGCTACGGTAGCCGATGAGGGATTGAAGTAATAGATAAATTCGCAATCGTCGCACTTATAGGCTTTGAAATTGTGTTCGTGGAAAGTGGAAGAGCCGCACTTGGGGCAGTGCTTGAATTGATGCAGTGGGTGTTTCATAATGTATAGATTGCTAAACCTCCAAGGTTTTTAAAAACCTTGGAGGTTTGGAAACAAACGGATTAAAAACAAAAAAAGAGGTAATCCAACGGAAAACCTCTTTTTGTGCGGATGAAGGGACTCGAACCCCCACGCCTCACGGCACCAGATCCTAAGTCTGGCGCGGCTACCAATTACGCCACATCCGCTTCGGAATTGCGTTGCAAAGGTAGCGCTATTTTTCAAACCTGCAAATTATTTTTTCATTTGAAATGCGATGGATAAAGGGTTTTGTGTCTTGTTGTCTTGATTATCATTGGTTTATTGAAGTGAAAAGTTTTTCATTTCAGGTGATTTTTTTTTCAGAGCCATAAACATTGTATTCGTGTTTTCTATTCAATCGGCACATAAATTTCTGTTTTTAGTTTCTCCGGAGCGGTAACTTTGGGGTTACTGATGTATTTTTCGAAGCAGGGAGCATCGCGCAACGTGCAGCCGCTACCCGGAAGCCAGTGGCCGAAGATGGTGTCGTACACCGCACCCAAATTGTTGTAGCTGCCCTGATAGAGGAAAATCGCATACTTGCCGCCGCTGATGGTTTTGATGCCGACTTCACCCGATGGTGTGGCTGTTTTCTTAATGATCAGACAGATGTCGGTACGCAACTTATCGCTTTCGGTCACCTTCGGGTCGTCGTGATAGACGCAGATATGCTCAATGCCTGCGCTGAAGAGTTTTTGTTCCTTTACACATCCCCATAGTTTGGTATAAGCACTTTCGAAATCAAGCGACGAATACTCTCCCGTTTGACGGATGTAGAGCGCTGTCTTTTCTTCCAGTTCTTTAATCTTGGGAGCTTTCAGGTTCAATTCGGTGTTAATGATTGCCGGTTTCATAATGATAAAGTTTTTATTGTTTCGAAATTCGGTAGGTGAGATACCGTAATACTGATTAAACACTTTGGTAAGGGAAGAGGGAGAATCGTACCCTACACTGAAGGCAATTTCCTGCACCGGCAAGTCGGTATAGCGCAGTGAGCGAGCCGCCTTTTCCACCCTGAGTCGTCCGATGTAAGCGCCAAGCGGCTCCCTCAGGAATGCTTTTACGATGCGATGGAAGTGATAGGGTGACAGATTGCACATTTGCGCCAGCCTGTTGAGGTCCAGTTCATCCTCCAGATGTTCGTTGATGTATTCGGTCAGGCGGTCGATGCGCCGGACATATTCGATACGGGTGTCGGGTTTCGGATTCATCTTGTTTATTTTGATAAAAACAAAGGTACAACAGGTTTCCTCGGAATACTTTTCCAATCTTGCTGTTTTTGATTTAAGAATTGAGCGGGCAGGAACAGAATGATAATTGGTGATTTCCCAATTTGCTCTATATTTGCAGCGTTTGAAAAATCATACCCTTTCTATCTATAAGCCATCAAGTTTAAAATTCTGTACAATTACAAAACCATGAAGAAACAAAATTTCTGCAACTATGTCATAGCGTTATTTCTAGTATTGTTGATTGGGTGTAATAAGGAAGACGGGAATAATAATGTCCCCAGAACGGTTAAGTTTATGGTCATTTCCGATATTCATTATTTTGCCCCTTCTCTGTTTAGCCTTCCGGCAAATGCCAATTTGCAATCCCTTTTGACAGCTGACCGCAAATTACTATTGGAAAGTAGAGCGATTCTACAAAATGTATTGGCAGATGTATTGGTCGAGAAACCCGACTTTCTGCTTGTAACGGGCGATTTGACTAAAGACGGGGAGAAGGTTGACCATCAGGCGGTAGCCACTCTTTTCAAGACGTTGACAGATAAAGGTATTCAGGTGCTGGTCGTTCCGGGAAATCACGATATAGATAATCCGGCAGCCTCCGGTTTTGTGGGTTCTTCACAGACATCGGTCGCCAATATATCAGCTGTTGATTTTGCCTCTATTTATGCCAATTGTGGTTATGCCAATGCGATTGAACGGGATACCGCCTCGTTGAGTTATCTGTCCGAACCTGTCAATGGAGTGTGGGTATTAGGAATTGATGCTTGTCATTATTTTCCCCTTCGTGAGTCTGCTGGAAGTATTTCGGAGCATACACTCTCCTGGGTAAAATCCGTCATTGCTCAGGCCAAAGTGCAAAATAAGATTTTGTTGACCATGATGCATCATGGTATGGTGGAGCATTTTGCCGGAGAGGGGAGTCTTTTTCCCGATTATCTGATTTCCGATTGGGCGAATATCTCTACCTCCCTGGCCGATATGGGGATGAATGTCGTTTTTACCGGGCATTTCCATGCTCAGGATATTGTTAAGAAGAGTGGCGCGGCAGGTTTTATCTATGATGTGGAAACCGGAAGTACGGTTACTTCGCCGTGCCCTTATCGCATAGTTACTCTAAATACCGTCGATAATACCTTGAAAATCGAGTCAAGATACATTGATAATGTTACTTTCAGTACAATTCCCGCGGGAACCTCTTTTCAGCAATATGCCAAAGATTACCTGAGTGTCGGTATGAAAACGCTTGCCGGTAATATGTTGACCGGTTCACCCCATAATCTGTCACAGACTACCATTAGTTATTACGGACTTGACCGGATATTAGCGAATGCTTTGATGGCTCACTATGCCGGTGATGAATCACCTACAGTTGTTGATAATAGCGACATTCAGACGGTTGCCGGAGTGGTACCAACCCTTGCATTTGTGACTCAAAGTATATGGACAGACCTCCCCCCGGCTGATAACAACATAACGATAAATCTGAACACCGGAGTTGCTATGGCAAATTAGCCAATAAGCAATCAGTCTGAATTATGAGGCGGAGCAATAGTTTCCGCCTTTTCTATTTTTACCCCCCAAATGCTGTTTTTGTTATCTTTTTTACTACTCAGAAATACCCTTGCTCTACTGTTGTTGTACTCTTTATATACTCCTGATAGGATGTTTTCCCAGAGATATCTCAGTGTTATCCCAGTAATATCCCTGTGATGTTTCTGTTTAATTATAAACTGAAATATCTCTGGTATATATATGGAATTACTCAGTTTTTGCTAAATTTGTAAATCTTGTATAGAGTATAGCAAGATACTTACAATCGTATAGGAATACCCGCCTTTCATGTCACATAGTGTCTCCGATGATGGGCGACTGTGTGATTCTCTGTTTCATTTAAAATG
The DNA here is from genome assembly GCF_022808675.1 of Parabacteroides sp. FAFU027. NCBI lineage: Bacteria > Pseudomonadati > Bacteroidota > Bacteroidia > Bacteroidales > Tannerellaceae > Parabacteroides > Parabacteroides sp. FAFU027. Next base: position 168,391 of record NZ_JAKZKV010000007.1, on the reverse strand, counting down.
AATGTTATCTCAAAAACTGACGATTATGGCAAAAGTAAAAGGAGTAAACCTGATGACCGGCACCATTGGCGGTATCACGATGTACACGATGAAGGGACATGATGGGGTTATCGCCCGTGCAAAAGGGGGCCCGAGTAAATCCAAGATAAAACGTTCGGCCAGTTGTGCAATGGTGCGCTTGAACAATGCCGAATGGGTGGGCTGCACCAAGATGGGAAGTGCTGTGCGGACGGCTTGCTATACGGGCAAGCGACTGGCAGACTACAATACTTCCGGACCGATGAATGCCCTGATGAAACAGATACAGAAACTGGACGAATCGGCAGCGTTGGGGAGCCGGGGCATCTACCTGTCGAAATACAAGGCGGTGATTTCGGGCTTCAACTTTAATAAATACCACCCGTTTGACTCAGTGATGAAGGTGGCTCCGCATTGGGCTCTTGACCGACAGGCGATGAAGGCAACGGTGACCATTCCCGCATTCAGTGGCGTGGTGTCGCTCAATAATTTTACCAAACTCCCCCTCTTCCGTCTTGCCGCATCACTGGGTGTCGTGCCCGATATGAAAGGGTATAACGCTAAGTGGGTCGATTATTCGCCAGTGGGCTGCAGCAATGGATTCTGGTTACGGGAATCGACCACCGAATGGACCTCTGCTAAGGCTTCATTCTCCGAACAGGTACTGGAACTTGATCTGAGCGAATATGCCAGCCAGCTGACTGATCACGATACGCTCATTCTTTGTGTCGGGATTGAGTTTGCTTCCTTGGGTCCGACCGGACAACCGATGCAGGAGAAATATGCGGGTTGCGGTAAGGTGTTGGAGGTGGGGTGAGTGAGAGATACGATGTTTTTATAAGTTGAATTGCAAAATGATTCGAAAATGAGGCGATTAGTTGGGTTGGTTGGTGCTTTTCTTATAGCCATTTTAATAGCAAATGCTTCTTCGGGACAAACAACGGATATGTTATATCTGAATTATGTTGCCGCTATAAATAACGAAAGTACATTTCAATATTTCGTAGTAGTCAAAGCAAAAAATGTCAATACAGGACAGGTTAGGGAATATTGCACAAAAGGAGACTTCATAAAGGGGGCTCTACATCGGGAATATCATCTTGGGTATGATGATTTAAGCATACGAAAAGTAAAGTTGTTGGCTTTAGAAAATAAAGCGAGGTATTTTACATTTAAGAACGATAGTGCTATCTGGAATATTGGTGGATCCTGGGAGTATTCGATGGATGAATTACATCAACTTGAGCAGAACGTAAACTTTGATTCACTGGCTGTAGAAATAAAAAGAAGAAAGAGTTGGTCTAAGCAAATATCAGATGATAAGATGATGCTTTTATACGCACATGCTTTATTCAACAGAGGTGTTTTAACCGGAGAAAATAATTGCTTTGGAGGTATACTTGAATATGTAGATGAGAATACGAAGGAGTTTAATTACTAGAGGTTCAGTGAAACGACAACGCCCGACCTTCAAATCAGAAAGCCGGGCGCTGTCATATAATCTTTATCCCTGAACCGCTAAAGACTGAATGTGCATTTCAATATCAGCCGGTCCCATGTAAATACGTTTCTTGAACGCTTTGTATTTCTCTGAAGCCTTAGACTTGTGCATCGCATAGTCTGCCCAATCGTAAAGCTGCCAGCCAAGTCCGTGCTCGATAGTGAGCTTGTCAATCTGGTATTCAAAACGCTTCTTGCGATTTTCTTCCAGATAATCTAATGCCCGTTTCAATAGACCGACATGACTTCTGCGTTCGTAATCCACAATGTGGGCAATCTCGTGCGCCAGTACGCCAATCTGGGCGTTAAGAGGTACATCTTTCATCAGTACGCCGCTGAAATTCTCCTTTTTATTGATACGGATAATGTATTTACGACGGGCATGGGATTTGCTTTTACGGATAGTAAAGATGGACGGTATGGCAGGGCGGCAGGTTGCTGTCGTTTCCAGATTGGAATACTTCACCTTGATAGGGGTATTCCTCAGTTCCGGATAATATGAGAGTGCAGCAAGCATCTGTAATTTATACTCGTCGGGACAATCCAACTGAGTGGCGTAATCCTGAAGCAGGTCTTTTTGCCACGTTTCGGTTACGTCCAGCTTTTTATCAGCATGGACCGCACAGATGCGTTGAATAGATACTCTTTGAAATAAAGAGCGAATGAGAGAATTAAATACCATTGTAACCATTGAAAACCAGAAAAATAAGATAGGTCAAAGATAAATTAATTGTCAAATGTTGATTCCCGTCAAAATGCTTTTTTAACCACAACTGAATTGATTGGCTCGCTTTTAAATGACTATTGTGTTATCGTAGTGAATTTTGGATGAACGAAAGCTGAGGAAATATCTGATTGGGGATTGTAGTTGGGGTATGCATGGCCGATACGGTTGGGCGTTGTTTAGAATTCAGGTGCTATAAATTCTTATAGTCAACAATGATTCTACTTTTAATAAAAGCCTGAAATGTATTATTAAATATAGGTGCAAATGAGATATACCTCAAATATTCAAGTAAATTTGTGATTCAATACTTCTCGTGAGATGTGTTTTTTTTGAGACTTTTTAGGATTATCTTTGGTTAACCCGAACTCTTGATATTTTATTATGAAACGATTTTGCCTTCGATTTTTGTGCTTGGTGATTTTTATTTGTTGTGGTATTCATTTTTCTGTATATGGTGAGAATGCTTTGACGTTTCCTGCAAGTCAGTCTTTTACGGTAGTGGACGGGCAGTCTGGTGGGGTAAATAAAACTTCAGCTGCAGCGGTCATTTCCGACCAATATAAATGTGATGGTGATAAGATTACCACGGTTAATTTTTCTGGTTTAAGCAATCCTACGTGGACTATTGATAACGCGACCATATGGACAGGCCCGGCTTCCGGGGCCGGAACCATTCCTAATAGTTATGTCGTTAAAAATATAGGCAATACCATTGCCCGGGGAATAATCTCTGTTTATCAGAATGGGACTTTTTATACCAGTTTTAGCATTTATGTTTATCCCAAACCATTAGTAAATACAATAGGCGACATTGTCACCTGCAATAATCAGACTCAACCTAAAATTGAATTTACAAGTCCGCAGGAAGGGACTTTATTTTCCTGGACGATTAGCAATCCCGGGATAGGATTGGGGCTTTCACCTAGCGGAGTTGGTAGTATTCCTGCATTTACTGCGGTTAATAACACCAATGCTCCTGTATCTGCTACCGTAACGGTTTCATCCCTGAACCAGGCTAATTGCCCGGGCTCATCCACTTCATTCAATATTACGGTTAATCCTTCTGAGGATATGGATCAACCTTTAGATGTTGTTTCCTGTAATGATCAGTTTGCCAGTGTCGATTTCACGACTCCCGTTATCACCGGTACAACCACTTATTCGTGGACTAATGATAACACTAATATAGGATTGGGATCGTCCGGTAGCGGTAATATTTTCTTTATTACCAAAAACGCAGATACCAAACCTTTGATCGCTAATATCACTGTCACTCCTTACAATGATGAAGGATGTCCGGGGGTATCCAAATTATTCAAAATTACAGCAAATCCGACTTCGCAGGTCAATCAACCTGCAAACCAGACTATTTGCAATAACGAACCGGTGTCAGTCAAATTCTCAACTGTGAATACAGGCGGAACGACTACTTATTATTGGGAAAATACGAATTCAACTATCGGTCTGCCGATCTCAGGAAGTGGTGACTTTTCGTTTAATGCCATCAATAATGGAACCACACCGGTTACAGCGACTATTGTGGTTACGCCCACTTATTACAACGATGGTAAAAGCTGTACCGGAGCTGCTAAAACTTTTACGATCACGGTCAATCCCTCGGGACAAGTCAATCAGCCCAAAGATGTAACCGTGTGTAACGGACAGTTTACGACGGTGAATTTTGATACCGATAAAAAAAACGGAACCACCACCTACAACTGGTCAAACAACAATACGGCTATCGGATTGTCAGCATCGGGAAGCGGGAGTGTTGAATTTACCGCTCAAAATCAGAGCACATCTCCGATGAAAGCAACGATTACCGTAACACCGGTTTATGAAAACGGCGGGGTAAGTTGTACCGGGCAATCCAAAACATTTACGATCACGGTCAATCCCGTTGCCCAGGTGAATAAGCCGGAAGATATCAGGGTGTGTAGTGAGCAGGTTACTTCGGTCAATTTTACAACCTTAAATACCGGTGGTAGCACGACTTATACCTGGACTAACAATAATCCCTCCATTGGCCTTCCGTCAACAGGTAACGGTGACATCTCATTTATTTCTACAAATACATCGACCGCACCGGTCACCGCTCTCATAACCGTCACCCCGACAATTACCAATGGGGGAATAAGTTGTACAGGGGCATCGAAAACATTTACGGTTATAGTCAATCCGGGGGCACAGGTTAATCAACCGGCCGATATGGTGGTTTGTAATAATCAGATTACCGGTGTGGATTTTGAAACGGAGAATAGTAACGGTACGACTTCTTACACCTGGTCAAATAACAACATCAGCATCGGTCTGGCATCAAGTGGTACCGGAAATATCAACTCTTTTGTAGCCCGCAATTCGACAACAGCGCCTATCACGGCACAAATTACCGTTGTACCCACATATAATAGCGGAGGGCAGATTTGTACCGGTCTCGAAAAAAGCTTTAAGATAACGGTTAACCCTGCAGCTCAGGTGAAGCAGCCTGAAAATGAGGTGGTTTGCAACGAACAACCCCTTTATATTGACTTCGGGACTGATAATATGGGAGGAACTACCACTTATAGCTGGAAAAATGATAATCCGGCCATTGGACTTGCAGTATCGGGAACAGGAAATCTCTCCTTTATTACAAAAAATACCGGGACAATGCCTCAAACGGGCACCATCACCGTGACGCCGATCTTTACTAATGGGGGAGCAAGTTGCACCGGTGAATCGAAGACTTTTACCATTACGGTAAACCCCCAGTCGGCACAAGTCAATCAACCGTCCGATTTGGTGGTGTGTAACAATCAGTTTACTTCGGTCAACTTTTCAACTCTGAATACGGGAGGTATTACTACTTATACCTGGACCAACGATAAACCAGGTATCGGACTCGCAGCTTCCGGAGATGGAAATATAACATTTACGGCGCAAAATACCGGATCAATTCCATTGATAGCAACCATTATGGTGACGCCGAGTTATACTAATGGTGGAATAACCTGTATGGGTGTAACCAAAACATTTAAAATAACGGTAAATCCAACTGCACAGGTTAACCAACCGGCAGATGTATCAGTATGCAATAACCAGACAGCCTCTGTCGCATTTAATACGGTGAATGCCACAGGGACAACAACTTATAGCTGGACAAACGATAATCCGGCTATCGGTCTCTCTTCAAGTGGAACGGGTGATATTTATTCATTTACTGCATTTAACAGCGGCACGGCACCGATTACGGCAAATATAACCGTTACACCTACATATAAAAATGGAGAAACGAGTTGTTCAGGTTCATCGAAGACTTTTAAGATTGTCGTTAATCCTACCGGACAAATGATCCAACCTAATAGTATTGTGTCCTGCAACAATCAGGTAACCGCCGTTGACTTTTCATCAATGAATACCGGTGGGATGACCTCATATACCTGGACTAACGATAACCCGGAAATCGGTCTGGATGCTTCAGGAACAGGCAATCTGTCATTTTTAGCAAAAAATACAGGCTTTACACCGCTTACAGCTAAGATTACTGTTATTCCGTCATTTAATAACGGTGGGGCAGGATGCCAGGGATTATCCAAAACATTTACCATCACCATTAATCCGTCAGCACAGGTAAATCAACCATCCAATATGGTTGTCTGCAATGAGCAAGCGTGTGATGTAAACTTCGAAACGATCAACACCGGCGGCACCACCACCTATACCTGGACCAACGATACACCAGGCATCGGACTTACCGGATCAGGCTCGGGTAATATCAAGTCCTTCACAGCCCGCAATACGGGCACTTCCCCGTTGAAGGCCACCATCACGGTAACGCCGACTTATATCAATGGCGGAAGTTCCTGCAGTGGTCCGTCTAAAACCTTTACCATTACTGTGGATCCGTCAGCGCAGGTCGATCAGCCGGCTAACAAGATCCTTTGTAACGAGGAGCCGACCACCATCACCTTTACTACATCCAATGCGGGAGGAACGACGACCTACAGCTGGACCAACGATAACTTAGCGATTGGTCTGCCAGCCACCGGAAGCGGCAATTTGTCCTTCATGACCCGCAATAGTGGCACTACACCCCTTACTGCTAACATAGTGGTCACTCCAACCTTCAGTAATGGTGGAGTTAGTTGTACGGGTAATCCGAAAGCATTTACCATCACGATAAATCCAGTATCCGCCCAGGTTGATCAGCCCGCTGATATAGTTCTTTGCAATAATGAATCCGGTGTGGTTGAATTTAGAACCATCAACAGCGGCGGGGAGACTACATATAGCTGGACCAACGACAAACCCGGTATCGGACTTGCAGCTTCTGGCACGGGTAACATTGCTTTTGTAGCACAGAATAACGGTTTGGATCCAGTATTTGCTACCGTATTGGTCACTCCAATCTATAAAAATGGGGATGCTGTGTGTACCGGCGTTGCCAAATCCTTTAAGATTACGGTAAATCCGGTAGCCCAGGTCAATCAGCCGGGCGATAAAATCGTCTGCTCGGGGGAAACGGCACAGGTCAGCTTTACGACTTCCAATACAGGAGGGACAACGACCTATAGCTGGTCGAATGACAATCCCCAAATCGGCTTGTCGGCCTCCGGAAGCGGCAACCTGTTATTTACGGCAGTCAATGGTACGACCAAACCCATGATCGCCAATATCCGTGTGGTTCCGACTTACAGCAATGGAGGCAATAATTGCAGCGGTCCGGCGCAGACCTTTACAATCACGGTAAATCCGGTGGGTCAGGTCTTCAAACCAGCAGATCTTGTGATGTGCAGTAACGAACGCAAAGCCATCAGCTTCAGCACGCAGAATAGTGGTGGAACGACTACCTATTCATGGACTAACAGTAATACCGAAATTGGCCTGGCGGCATCCGGAAACGGGGAAATCGTCTTTACGTCACAAAATAGCAGTGCCAAACCGATTACCTCTACCATCACTGTCACACCAACCTTTAATAACGGAATAACCTCTTGTGCCGGTTACCCGGAAACCTTCACCATCACCGTCAATCCGATTGCACAGGTGAACCAACCGGTGGATATGGTCGTCTGCAACGATCAGTTGAGCGATATCAATTTTGAGACCATTAACTCTGGCGGTACCACGACTTACACCTGGACCAACGATACCCCCGGTATCGGTCTGGCAGGTTCGGGCTCGGGAAGCATCAAATCCTTTACTGCACGCAATACGGGTACTTCCCCGTTGAAGGCCACCATCACGGTAACGCCGACTTATATTAACGGCGGTAGTTCTTGCTCCGGCCCGTCCAAAACCTTTTCCATCACGATAAATCCGTCAGCCCAGGTAGATCAGCCGTCCAATAAAATCCTTTGTAATGAAGAGCCGACTACCATTGGCTTTACGTCTTCTAATACCGGTGGCGCGACGACCTACAGCTGGACCAACGATAACATTGCGATTGGTCTTCCGGCATCGGGAAGCGGCAATTTATCCTTTATGACCCGTAATAGCGGTACTACTCCTCTGACGGCAAAGGTTGTGGTGACGCCGACCTTCAACAATGGCGGCACAAGCTGTACCGGTGAGTCGAAAGAATTTACCATCACGATAAATCCGGTATCTGCGCAGGTTAACCAGCCGGGCGATTTGGTACTTTGCAATAACCAGTCCGGCATAGTAGAATTCGGAACCATCAATAGTGGGGGAGAGACGACTTACAGCTGGACCAATGATAAACCCGGCATTGGCCTTGCAGCTTCGGGAACGGGTAATATCTCTTTTGTGGCACAGAATAGCGGTTCCGCTCCGGATGTTGCCACTGTAATGGTCACGCCCATCTACAAAAACGGAGACGCAGTGTGTACCGGCGTTGCCAAATCCTTTAAGATTACGGTGAATCCGGTAGCCCAGGTCAATCAGCCGGGTGATAAGATCGTCTGCTCGGGTGGAACGGCACAGGTCAGCTTTGCCACTATCAATACGGGAGGAACGACGACCTATAGCTGGTCAAATGATAATCCCCAAATCGGCTTGTCGGCATCCGGAAGCGGCAACCTGTCATTTACGGCAGTGAATGGCACTACCAAACCCATGACCGCCAATATCCGGGTGGTTCCGACTTACAGTAATGGAAGTAATAATTGCAGCGGTCCTGCACAGACCTTTACAATCACAGTAAATCCGGTAGGTCAGGTTTTCAAACCCGCAGATCTTGTGACGTGCAGTAACGAGCGCAAAGCCATTAGCTTCAGCACGCAGAATAGTGGTGGACCGACGACCTATTCGTGGACTAACAGTAATACCGAAATCGGTCTGGCGGCATTCGGAAGTGGGGAAATCGTCTTTACGTCACAAAATAGCAGTGCTAAACCGATTACCTCTACCATCACCGTTACACCAACCTTTAATAACGGAATAACCTCTTGTGCCGGTTACCCGGAAACCTTCACCATCACCGTCAATCCGGTTGCACAGGTGAACCAACCGGTGGATATGGTAGTCTGCAACGATCAGTTGAGCGATATCAATTTTGAAACGATCAACACCGGCGGCACCACGACTTACACCTGGACGAATGATACTCCTGGTATCGGCCTTGCGGGTTCTGGCTCGGGAAATATAAAATCCTTCACGGCACGCAATACGGGCACTTCCCCGTTGAAGGCCACCATCACAGTTACACCGACTTATATTAACGGAGGAAGTTCCTGTAGCGGGTCTTCCAAAACATTTACTATTACGGTAAATCCGCCAGCCCAGGTAGATCAGCCATCCAATAAAATCCTTTGTAACGAAGAACCGACCACCATTGCCTTTACGTCTTCTAATACGGGTGGCACGACGACCTACAGCTGGACCAACGATAACATTGCGATTGGTCTTCCGGCATCGGGAAGCGGCAATTTGTCCTTCATGACCCGCAATAGCGGTACGACCCCTCTGACGGCAAAGGTTGTGGTGACGCCTACCTTCAGTAACGGTGGAGTTAGTTGTACCGGTGACCCGAAAGAATTTACGATTACTATAAATCCGGTATCCGCCCAGGTTAACCAGCCGGGCGATCTGGTTCTTTGCAGTAACCAGTCCGGCGTAGTAGAATTCGGAACCATCAACAGTGGGGGAGAGACGACTTACAGCTGGACCAATGACAAACCGGGCATTGGCCTTGCAGCTTCGGGAATGGGTAACATCTCTTTTGTGGCACAGAATAACGGTTCCGCTCCGGAAATTGCCACCGTAATGGTCACGCCAATCTACAAAAATGGGGATGCTATGTGTACCGGCGTTGCCAAATCTTTTAAGATTACGGTGAATCCGGTAGCCCAGGTCAATCAGCCGGGCGATAAGATCGTCTGCTCGGGGGAAACGGCACAGGTAAGCTTTGCCACTACCAATACGGGAGGAACGACGACCTATAGCTGGTCAAATGATAATCCCCAAATCGGCTTGTCGGCCTCCGGAAGCGGCAATCTGTCATTTACGGCAGTGAATGGCACTACCAAACCCATGACCGCCAATATTCGTGTGGTTCCGACTTACAGCAATGGAGGCAATAATTGCAGCGGTATTGCACAAACCTTTACAATCACAGTAAATCCGGTGGGTCAGGTTTTCAAACCAGCAGATCTAGTGATGTGCAGTAGCGAGCGCAAAGCCATCAGCTTCAGCACGCAGAATAGCGGCGGAGCGACTACCTATTCGTGGACCAACAGTAATACCGAAATTGGTCTGGCGGCATCCGGAAGTGGGGAAATCGTCTTTACATCACAAAATGCCAGTGCCAAACCGATTACCTCTACCATCACCGTCACTCCAACCTTTAATAACGGTGTAACCTCTTGTGCCGGTTACCCGGAAACCTTCACCATCACCGTCAATCCGGTTGCACAGGTGAACCAACCGGTGGATATGGTAGTCTGCAACGATCAGTTGAGCGATATCAATTTTGAGACCATTAACTCTGGCGGTACCACGACTTACAGCTGGACCAATGATACACCTGGTATTGGCCTTGCGGGTTCCGGCTCGGGAAGTATCAAGTCTTTCACGGCACGCAATATGGGCACTTCCCCTTTGAAGGCCACCATCACAGTTACACCGACTTATATTAACGGAGGAAGTTCCTGTAGCGGCGATTCCAAAACCTTTACTATCACGGTAAATCCGTCAGCCCAGGTAGATCAACCATCCAATAAGATACTTTGTAACGAAGAGCCGACCACCATTACCTTTACCTCGTCCAATACCGGTGGTACGACGACCTACAGCTGGATCAACGATAACTTAGCGATTGGCCTTCCGGCATCGGGAAGCGGCAATTTATCCTTTATGACCCGTAATAGCGGTACGACTCCTCTGACGGCAAAGGTTGTGGTGACGCCGACCTTCAGCAATGGCGGCACGAGTTGTACCGGTGACCCGAAAGAATTTACGATTACTATAAACCCGCTATCCGCCCAGGTTAACCAGCCTGGCGATTTAGTTCTTTGCAATAACCAGTCCGGCGTAGTAGAATTCGGAACCATCAACAGTGGGGGAGAGACGACCTACAGCTGGACCAATGACAAACCGGGCATTGGCCTTGCAGCTTCGGGAACGGGTAACATCTCTTTTGTGGCACAGAATAACGGTTCCGCTCCGGAAATTGCCACCGTAATGGTCACGCCAATCTACAAAAACGGTGACGCGGTGTGTACCGGCGTTGCCAAATCCTTTAGAATCACGGTGAATCCGGTAGCCCAGGTCAACCAGCCGGGTGATAAGATCGTCTGCTCGGGGGAAATGGCACAGGTCAGCTTTTTCACTACCAATACGGGTGGCACGACGACCTATAGCTGGTCTAATGACAATCCCCAGATCGGCTTATCGGCCTCCGGAAGCGGCAACCTGTCATTTACGGCAGTGAATGGTACGACCAAACCCATGACTGCCAATATCCGGGTGGTTCCGACTTACAGTAATGGCGGCAATAATTGCAGCGGCACTGCGCAGACCTTTACAATCATGGTAAATCCGGTGGGTCAGGTCTTCAAACCAGCAGATCTTGTGATGTGTAGTAGCGAGCGCAAAGCCATCAGCTTCAGCACGCAGAACAGCGGAGGAACGACTACCTATTCGTGGACCAACAGTAATACCGAAATCGGCCTGGCGGCATCCGGAAGTGGGGAGATCGTCTTTACGTCACAAAATAGCAGTGCCAAACCGATTACCTCTACCATCACCGTCACACCAACCTTTAATAACGGCATAACCTCTTGTGCCGGTTACCCGGAAACCTTCACCATCACCGTCAATCCGGTTGCACAGGTGAACCAACCGGTGGATATGGTAGTCTGCAACGATCAGTTGAGCGATATCAATTTTGAGACCATTAACTCTGGCGGCACCACGACTTACAGCTGGACCAATGATACACCTGGTATTGGCCTTGCGGGTTCAGGCTCGGGAAGTATCAAATCCTTCACTGCGCACAATACGGGTTCTTCCCCGTTGAAGGCAACTATTACAGTAACGCCGACTTTTATAAATGGAGGAAGTTCGTGCAGCGGCGATTCCAAAACATTTACGCTCACCATAAATCCGGCGCCGCAAATGGACCAACCTGCAAACCGAACCTATTGTAACGAGGAGCCGACTACGGTTGATTTTACCACGATGAATACCGGCGGAACGACTACCTATAGCTGGACAAACAATAATACCGCGATTGGTCTTCCGGCATCAGGTACCGGTAATTTGTCCTTCATGACAAGTAATACCGGTACGGCACCGGCAACGGCGACTATTGTGGTAACCCCAACCTATACCAATGGAGGAATCAATTGCTCTGGTACCCCCAGAACATTTACCATTACCGTTAATCCGGTGACCGCACAGGTTAATCAACCGGCAGATTTGGTATTGTGTGACAATCAGGCCGGAGTGGTCGATTTTACTACTGTAAATAGCGGCGGTGAAACATCCTATATCTGGACCAATGATAAATCCGTTATCGGATTAGCGGCTTCAGGATCCGGAAATATTTCATTTACGGCAAGAAATTACGGAATAGCACCGGTGACTGCCACCGTAATGGTTACGCCGGTTTACAAAAACGGTGATGCAACCTGTACCGGAGTTGCTAAATCTTTCAGGATAACAGTAAATCCGGTGGCGCAGGTTAATGACGTGACGGACAAGGTTATTTGTAACGGACAAACCACTGCGGTTGAGTTTTCTTCCACGAATGCAGGCGGAGCAACCATCTATTCGTGGACCAATGATAATCCGAATATCGGATTACCGACATCGGGTAATGGCGGTCTGACTTTTACCGCATTGAACACCGGAACAAAACCAATAACGGCTCACATTACGGTTACGCCATCTTTCGGCACAGGGAGCAACCTTTGTCCCGGAGTGGCAAAAACGTTTAGCATTACGGTAAATCCTACCGGACAGATCAATAAACCGTCCAACATCGTTATGTGTACCAATCAAACGGCGGCTGTGGATTTTTCTACGCTCAATACTGCCGGAACCACTTCATACTCCTGGACAAACAGTAACACCGAAATCGGGTTGTCCGCATCGGGCAGTGGTAACATTTCATTCACGACCCAAAATAGCGGTACAAAACCGGTAACGGCAACCATTACGGTGACCCCGACATTTACCAATGGAAGCGCCTCTTGCCCCGGTATTGCAGAAACCTTCACCATTACGGTCAATCCGGTGGCTCAGGTCAACCAGACGGCGGAACAGGTCGTGTGCGACGGACAACCGGTTAATGTGAATTTCTCTACGGCAAATACAGGAGGGGTTACTTCTTATTCTTGGACCAATGATAATTCTGCAATCGGATTAACCGCAACGGGTAGTGATAATTTGTCATTTATAGCCCGCAATAATACGAAAGCACCGGTTAAAGCAACCATTACAGTAACTCCTGTCTTTATTAATGGCGGTGAAATCTGTTCCGGATCGGCTAAAACCTTTACCATTACGGTAAATCCGGTGGCACAGGTCAACCAACCGGAGAATCACCTGCTCTGCAACGAAGAACCGACAGTGATTGATTTCTCAACAACCAATACCGGTGGAATAACGACCTATACCTGGACCAATGATAACACAGCTATCGGATTATCAGCTACCGGTTCGGGTAAGTTGTCTTTTGTAACTAAAAACACGGGAACGGTTCCGCTTACGGCAACAATTACCGTTATACCTGCTTTCAACAACGGTGGAACAAGTTGTACCGGAGAGGCGAAATCATTTACCATTACCGTCAATCCACTCAAAGCGCAGGTGAATCAACCTGAAAACCGGGTGATTTGTAATGAGGAACCTGTTTCTATCGGATTTTCTACTCAGAATACCGGAGGTACTACTTCTTATTTCTGGACGAATGATAATCCGGCAATCGGATTGGATGCTTCAGGAACAGGTGATATTTCATTTATCGGACGTAATACCGGAACTTCTCCGGCCACAGCTGTGGTTATGGTAACCCCGACTTATACAAACGGAGGAACAACCTGTACCGGAGTTGCCCAATCGTTTAAGATTACCGTCAATCCTACAGCGCAGATCAATCAGCCATTGGATGTTCTGGTTTGCAATAACCAGTCTGCCGGAGTGAATTTCTCCACCCAAAATACCGGAGGAACTACTACCTATTCCTGGAAAAATGATAATCCTGCTATCGGTCTTTCAGCAAATGGAAGTGGTAACATCTCTTTCCTGGCTAAAAATACAGGGACACGTCCCCTTACAGCCAATATCATTGTTACACCGACATTCAGTAACGGAGGCGTAAGCTGCACGGGAGATGAGGTCTCTTTCAAAATAACCGTGAACCCAACAGCTCAGGTTAATCAGCCCGAAAATGTGGTGTCCTGCAACGGTCAGGAGACGCTGTTTGATTTTATTACAGTAAATACCGGCGGAGCAACAACCTATTCCTGGACCAACACCAATACGAACATTGGATTACCATCTTCGGGAAGCGGGAATTTGTCATTTACTGCTCGAAATCCGGGAACTGCGCCTATATCATCATACGTCACCGTTACACCTACTTTCACGAATGGTAACAGCGGATGCCCCGGGGCATCAAAGACCTTTAAGGTGATTATTAATCCTTCTGCTCAGGTTAATCAGCCCGATAATGATGTGGTTTGTAATAACGATGTGTTGTCTGTTGATTTTAGTACGATAAACAACGGAGGTACCACAACTTATTTCTGGACCAATGATAATACGACGATAGGACTGGCTCCAAACGGTGTAGGCAATATCGGTCAGTTTACCGTTCAGAATTCAGGAAATATTCCGGTAAAAGCTACCGTTACGGTTACTCCTGTCTATAGTAACGGGGGCATGAATTGCGACGGATCTACCAAAACATTTACCATTACCGTTAATCCGATACCATCGGTTATCTCTTCGCAGAAGGTTTCGATTTGTAGTGGAAGTAAGTTTACGGTGGTACCGATGAGTAGCAGTGATAATCTCATCCCGGAAGGAACGCTTTACACCTGGACAGCTCCTGCTATCAATCCTGCCGGAACCATTACCGGAGGTTCGGCTCAGAATTCTGCCCAACCGTTGATTAGCCAGACGCTGACCAATCATTCCACACAGGTTGCAACGGCAATATATACCGTAACTCCTGTGTTTGGTAGTTGCCGTGGTAATTCATTTCCGGTTACTGTGACTGTATTGCCGTCGCCTAATGTCGAGTTCTCCAAATCAAACCAGACGGTTTGCTCGGGAGAAAGTACGGCTCCGGTTGATTTAACCAGCCGGACTACCGGGAATGTGAAGTTTGACTGGGTGGCTAATATTCCGACGGGCGTTACCGGTGTAATAGAGTCCGGGACCAATATTATTCCGGTGCAAAACCTGGTCAACAATACAAGCGGTCCGCTAACGGTAACCTATTTGGCCAAAGCTACATTTGAAAATGATATGGCTTGTTCGGGTGCCGTTTCCGAATACTCGGTTACGGTTAATCCTTCGTTCTCGGTTTCAACCAATGTCTCGGGTTATAAAGGTTATAATGTTAGTTCATTCGGAGGAAAAGATGGATGGGTCAATGTCTCGGCTACCGGTGGAAATGGACAGTTTACTTATTACTGGACAGGCCCCTACGGATTTACCAGCACTCAACAGAATCTGACCGGATTGTCGGCAGGGACCTATAATCTGAGCGTGAGTGACAAAATTTCCGGCTGTACGAAGACTGTTCCTGTGACGTTGATTCAACCTCAGTTGTTAAGTGTTACGACAGCTACTACGCCGATTGTATGTTATGGGGCTAACGATGCTACCATTAAGGTAAATGTAACCGGAGGTATTGCACCTTATCAGATTCAATGGAGTAATTCCGGTACAGGTCCCTACCAGGAAAACCTTGCTGCAGGTGATTATAAAATCACGGTGACAGATGCTTCCGGCATTCAGAAAATTGTAACTGTTAATATCCCGGAAGCTCCGGTGTTTACAGTAGATCCGGTCGTGAAAAATGTAACGCAGCCAGGCGCTGGTGACGGTAGTATCACACTGAATATTACCGGAGGTAAGGCACCTCTGTCGATTCTGTGGAGTGATAATGGAACCGGAGAGGTTCGTTCCAATCTCAAAGCGGGAACATATGCTGTGACAATCAATGATGGAACGCCATGTTCGATTGTCCGGTCATTTGTCATCCGGGAGCCTCAGGAACTAATATTGTCGGCTGAAATCACCCACGTCACCGAATGCAAGGCCGCCAATAGCGGAATGATTAACCTGACCGTATCCGGGGGAATGACTCCGTATCGTTATATCTGGTCAAACGGTGCAACTTCAGAAGATTTGATAAATGCAGCCGCAGGGACTTATCAGGTGACTGTCACCGACGCCAACGGTTATCTGAAAACAATGAAATTCGAGATACTCCGCCAGTCGGCAATGACAATTAATATCGCACAGAACACGACCATAAACTGCGATACCAAAACGCTGCGTAAAGTTTGTACTGTGCAAGTGACCGGCGGGGTTGCTCCATACAGGTTGACCTGGTCAGGCGGGACGGTCAGCGGAGTCAATAATGAAATCATGACAACGGGCCAAAGCGGCACCTATACACTTCAGGTGACAGATGCATCGGGGTGTACGACTTCTTCCTCATTTAACGTGACTGTGCCAACGCAAATAATCGATTACCAGGTGTCGGATTGTAAAAATCGCGTGTACCAGTTTAATGCTTTAGCGCAAAATGATACCAACGGTGACATGACCTATTTCTGGGACTTTGGAGATGGCTACAGCAGCACGCTCAAAAATCCGAAGCATACCTTTGCTACCCAGAATAGCTATAAAGTCCGGTTGACTGTAACAACGCCGGATTGTAGCGGCACCTTCGAAAAAACGATAGTTACAGAAGAGACACCGGTGTTATCTCTGAGTCAGGAGCCTGCATATTGTCCAGGAGACTCTGTTTTAGTCCGTGTCTTAGGTGCAAATGCTTACGAATGGGAGAATGGTTCTACAGCCGATAGCATTTGGATTAATAAGGAGGCAACTTATACCGTTAAAGGAATTTCAAAAGGAGGATGCCTCTCATATCTAAGCTTTAAATCGACGAGTTTAGGTTCCTATAACTATTCCATCCAGACGGATAAAGAAGAGCTCAGTACTGATAATGCGACTCTCAGGCTGAAGGCAGAGGAAGTTCCTTCTTCGCTTTATTACTGGGATTTGGGGGATGGTACGACTATGTCTGGAAATGATCTTACCCACACCTATACCATACCTCAGGAGGGATACTTTGATGTCCGGTTAAGAGTAATCAATCCAAACGGTTGTGTGGAATATGTGACAAAACGCATTCTGGTTACTCAATCCTCTACATCTATTCCTAACACAATTACGCCTGATGGAGATGGTGTTAATGATGTGTTTATGAAAGGCTCTCACGTCCAGGTCTATAACCGTAACGGAATCCTCTTATACGATGGGACCGAAGGGTGGGATGGCACTTACAAAGGTAAAGCGGTGTCGAATGATACGTATTTCTACGTGTTGGAGTATATGTTAGGTTCCGGAATGAAATATAAATCGGGTTATATTACCGTTGTTCGATAATTGTAGTCAATATGAAGAAGATATTATTAATCAGTTTATTCAGTATATTGTCAGTAGGAATGTGGTCTCAGTCTAACATCCGCCTGAATAATTATTGGGACAATTTGTACAGTATTAATCCGGCCTCAATTAATAATCAATATACAGCGATGGTTACAATTGCTGACCGCAAACAGTGGACCGGATTTGAAGGAGCGCCTAACTCGGTATTTGCTTCGGCTTCAGCCTATATTGAGCATTACGCGACTCAGGTGGGGGTAAAGCTGGTGAGGGATAAGATTGGCTATACCTCAACCTCCAATCTGGGATTAACATACGCTTATGCGGTTACGCTGGATACAGAATGGAAGTTGAATCTGGGTTTATCGGGAAATATTCACAGTCTTTCCTATGATCTGGATCAGATTAATCTGGCTTCAGCCGATGACCCCAAAGTATATCGTGTTCTCCAGAATGCGAACGATTTTAATACTGATCTCGGTTTCGAATTTGTAAGTAAATCGCTGCTCATTGGTGGTTCCAGCCAGAATTTTATTTCACTGTTTGCTCCGGAGAAGAACCGCACATACCCATACACAAACTTCTTATATACGATGTATCGTAACCTGAGTGATAATATGCTGGATTTTGGATTTGGAGCTAATGCCATTCAAAACCGTAACCTGTACCAGATGGAGTTGAATACTACGGCTTATCTGAAGAACTATGAGATGGAGGACTTGTTCAAGTTTGGGTTGTTTTACCGGACAAAGAATGAAATGGGGGCTATTCTAGGAGCGAATCTGGGCAATTCATTGTACGTGTCTTACAGCTATGATTTTAATCTTGGAGGCATCAGTCATAGTTCTTTAGGCACACATGAGTTGATGTTGATTCTGAAACTGGGAAAAATCGACAACTGTCGTTGCCTGAAAAGATAATTAACCTGCAAGTGTTTTTAGGCCTGGTATCTTACGCAACAAAAAGATCAGGGTAGCAGATAAAATCAGACAAACGATTGCAGTCACCGGAATAGCAATCACCGGATGGGTAAAGTTCCAGTGAATCTGAAACCAATTGGCCATGCGTGAAAGCACCAATACATGCACCAGAAAGATGCCGTAACTGTAGCGGCTTATAAATGCCAGCACTGACACAATTATCGTATTCCGGATGTGCAGGGACTTGAAAAAGAGAAATACAGAAGAAGCCAGCAAAATCACGTTAGGAGCAGTGGGGCTGAACCAGTCTCCTGCACGATGTCCCGGATGGTATTTGTCGTAAATGGCCATACAAACGGCAAAGGCGAGCAAGGCTATTGATAAGGATAGAAAGACGAAGCTTTTATGCTTAATCCGATGAAAGGAGGCTTTGGAAAGCAGGTAACCCAGCACCAGATAACCCGGGTAATCGGCGAAATAATCAAGCCGGAGCTTGGGCTTGTATTCAATCAGGTAGGGGGTATTCAGGAATTGAACGACAAACCAGATGGCCAGAAAATAGTACATCTCCTTGCGCGGGCAGTTGCGAATCCATTTGCCCAAAACGGGAATGAAGAGGTACAACCCCAGTATCATGTAAATGTACCAGAAGTGGTACGAACTGCCGTTTATAAGCAGCTTGCCTATCCACGCAGGCACATTACTCCAGTTTAAATGGTGACCGTGCAGGCTTTTGTAATAGAGCGAAACTGCGATATATATCAAACTCCAGAACAGGAACGGATAGAGTATTCGGCTAAACCGTTTCTTCAGGAAATCCTTTACCGGAAGCTCTCGGTCGAGCAGCAATGCACCGCTCAGCATAACGAATACCGGTACGGCAAAGCGTCCCAGCCCGTTGTAAAAGCATCCGATTTCCCAATAGCTATCAGGTACTTTGCCGAATTGCAGCAACAGCCCAGAAGAAGCATGCAGTGTGATTACGGCAATGGTTGCAATGGCCCGCAGGTTATCAGCCCATATCAGTTTCGGTCTCGTTTGCATTTTCCCTTAATCAATACGGATGTCGTAATTGCGCAACAATCCCAATACACCGGGATAGGCAAAGCGGGCTTTCTTGACGCGGTTGATAGCCGGGTCAATCGTATAGTTATTGGCGGTACGGAGGTCTGCCTTTTCAAGATTAGTACGGTCGAAAGCAGCCATGTACAGGTCGCATTGGCTGAATACAGCTTCGGTCAGGTCGGTTTCGGTGAAGTCGGTTTCACGCAGGGAACAGTCGGTGAAACGGGTTTTCTTCATTTTCCGTTGAAAGAAAGAGGAGTAGTCCACCTGGCATTTCTGGAAATTGACCTCAAACATAAACTTCGAACAGGGATGGAAGTCAACCCCCATCACCTTGCAGTCGTGGAAGCAAATATCCTTCATGCCGGTATCGTGGAGCTTCACCATAGTCAGGTTACAATGCTCAAAGGAGCATTCCACGAAGTCATTTCCCGAAAGGTCGGCTTTGGAGAAATCGCAGTGACTGAATGTGCAGCGGAGATATTCATTTCCCGAAATCTCTTGTTCGGAGAAATCCAATTGATGAAAGGTCTGGTCTTCGTGAAGTGTTTCGTGCATGGAGGATTTGCTTTTAGTGATGCAAAGGTAGGATTTTTTGTATCACAGAGGACACAGAGCAGGACACAGAGGGCCACAGAGTTTAACAGAAAGCTAAAAAAACAGAGAGCCGCAGAGTTTGATATTCTCTGTGGCTCTCTGTGAAATTCTCCGCGGTTCTCTGTGATACTATGTCAACCGACACGTACCGAAGTCATCGACAATGACCCGTACACCGCTTTGTCGTTGAAGAAGCTCAGCTCTTCGTTCTCCTTTTTCAGACCTAGGATATAAAGCAATGGCAGGAAATGTTCCGCAGTCGGGATGGCCATTTTTACATCATTGCCCAGTGAGGAGTAGTCAATCAGTGACGTATAGTCATTTTTTAGAATGAGGGATTTGACCTTTTCGTTGGCATTGATAGCCCAATCGTAACCCTCGTTGGGATTGCTCCAGTTGAGGACGCGCAGGTTGTGAACGATATTTCCGCTGCCGACGATGAGTACGCCTTTACTTCGAAGGATGGCCAACTCTTTGGCCAGCTCGTAGTGGTGGCGGGGTGACATCAGGTAGTTGACACTGAGCTGTACTACCGGAATATCGGCTTCGGGATAGAAATGCTTTATCACGCTCCAGGTGCCGTGGTCCAGTCCCCACTTCTCGTCAGGGAAGACGGGTGTACCTGTTATTAGTTTTGTGACTTCATTGGCCAGACCCGGATTGCCCGGAGCGGGATATTGTACCTGATAAAGTTCGCAGGGGAATCCACCGAAGTCATGAATCGTTTGGGGCTTAGCCATAGCGGTAACATAAGTTCCGCGAGTTTCCCAGTGGGCGGAGATACAGAGTATCGCCGAGGGGCGGGGAAGCGTTGTCGCCTGATTGCGCCAACCTGTCACAAATTCATTTTCCTCGATTGCATTCATCGGACTTCCGTGTCCGACAAACAGCATAGGCATTACGACGGAATTATCTCTGTTAAGGTTTAGGTTGCTTAAATCGTTGAGTGTCATAATCAAAGAGGTTACTTCGTTAATACTGGTTTGAGATAGAGTGTTATCGGGCAACCTCTTCACCTACCATAAAAAGAGCTGGTGAGGTTGCTTACTCCTGTGCAAAATCTACTTCTGCGCTCAACTTCACCTGATTGCCAACTACCGCGGCAAAAGCACTGGTACCTACGTTATAGTCCTGACGGTTAAGGGTACCGGTGATAGCAAATCCGTGGTGCATTTTATTATCCATCGGGCTTTTTACAGCGGCATGTACTACTGTGAATGCGATAGGTTTGGTTACACCCTTCATGGTCAGGAATCCTGAAAGTTTGTACACATTTCCTTTTACCTTTTTGAATGAAGTGCTTTTGAAAGTCAGCGTCGGGTATTTGGCTGCATCAAAGAAGTCGGCGGATTGCAGGTGCTGGTCGCGTTTGTCGATTTCCGTGTTGATGGAATTTACCTGAGCGACCATTTCTACTTTAGCATCTGTCAGGTCAGCTTTGGAGGAGGTGACCGTTACGTCAAATGATTTGAAATTACCGTCCACGCTGGAGATACCCATGTGTTTTACACTGAATGCAAGACGAGAGTGATACTTGTCCAAAGTGTATTTGTTTTGAGCAAATACAGAAGTTGCTAATACGAAGATAGCGGCGAAAGTTAATGCAAATGATTTCATAAGGCTTTGAATTTAAATTGTTTTTGTTTTTTGTAGTCAGAGCACCTGATTCATTATCCTCAGATACTCTGACTGTTTGATTGTTTTGATATTGCAAAGATAGGGCGGTGGAGAGAGGTAGGGGTAACACTTTTGAGAAGGGGTGTGGTACTTTTAGGAAAAGGTGCAATATTACGGTCGAATAGCCAGATATACGACGACCGCATAGCCTAATATACGGGCAGTGCATAGCCTAATATGCGACATCCGTATATTAGGCTATACGTTAGTTGCATATTAGGCTATACGTCGGGAATATATTATGGAGTAAAAAGGAGTCTTAGGAAAAGATAGGCACAGATGACACGGATGCAAGCAACACAGATTTACACGGATAAGAAATCTGTGTAAATCGATTCAAATCAGTGTCATCTGTATGCTAAAAAACGCCGCTATTTATTTGAGAATAACGTTATTCATCTGGTTGCGGAATTCTGTAGGTGTGATGCCTTCCTTTTTGGAAAATACGCGGGTGAAGTAGGATTTCTCGTTATACCCCAGCTCAAAGCCAATCTCCGAAACGGTAAGGCCGGAATTCATCAGCAGTTGTTTGGCTTCAATGAGCTTACGGGTCTCGACGATTTCCGATACGCTTTTGTGGAATACATTCTGGCAAATGAGGTTGAGATTACGGACAGAGGTATTCAGCTTATCGGCGTAGAACTGCACGCCAACGGGGCGTTTAAAGTTTTCTTCC
The DNA here is from genome assembly GCF_022808675.1 of Parabacteroides sp. FAFU027. NCBI lineage: Bacteria > Pseudomonadati > Bacteroidota > Bacteroidia > Bacteroidales > Tannerellaceae > Parabacteroides > Parabacteroides sp. FAFU027. Next base: position 146,130 of record NZ_JAKZKV010000007.1, on the reverse strand, counting down.
AATATCTTGAGGAAGTTGTGAAAGGCAATGCGCTGGTTGTTGGATGCATCGCTGAAGGCCTGGGGTTCGTTGTTGCTTTCAGCTTCGAGCTTGGCCAGCAGGGCAGCCAGCAGGTGGCGGATAATATTGAATTGAGGTACCGGCTTGTTGTATTCATATGCCATCATGTTGCAAAGGTTGAAGATGGGGCTAATGCACTCCATCTGCTCCAGCGAGTAGTTCACCCGGTCGGTAAAGTTGGAGTAGAAATGAAAGCGGCTATCCGGAACCAGCTCATTTTCATAGAGGACAATCCATCCGCTGGCCCCGTCATGAGGAAGAAACTGATGTGCCTTTCCTTTTGAAACATACACAAAGATAGGCGCTTCAATCACTTCACGGTCAAAGTTAATAACGTGGTCGGCTTTACCTTCGGTAAGGATAATCAACTCTTCGAAGTTGTGCTGGTGCATATTCTCGGGCGAGGAGTTGATTTTATCAATCAGCTCTTTATTGACTTCTACGATGCGGAAAGGTTCTTTCATAGCTCTATTCATTTTCGGATAAGCAAAGGTAGCATTTGTCCATAATAAAACCGACCTGGTGAAGAAGTCGGTTTCATTGAACTGCTATAATTAACTGTTTATGCAGGGAAAATGTTTAGTTTAATTGGCTGAAAATGTCCCATCCACCATATTGAGAGTAACATTGTTATCCGGTACACCCAAGTCGGTCCAGAGAGATTCCATGGCTAAGCCGAGGCCGTAGGTTTGAGAATTACCTTCAAGCATACTGATAACACCCAGGATTTGCATTGGAATAGCAGGCTCGTCTCCGGCAAAGTGCGTCATAGCTGACCATGCAAATGCAGGAGCCAGAGCTGCTGCATCAGATTGCGGGAATCCTTTTGACATTAACATATTAGTGAAGTAGATACCCAGATATTTTTGTGAATATAACTGAGCAGCGCTTCCCGGCAGACTGTACGGGAGAATAGGCTGAAATTCAAATTTAAACTTATTGTCCTTGATAGTTAGCATGCGGTAAGCGCATGGATAATTTACGTTTGACCCGGTTTCTACGTCAAAGACGAATTTATCACCTTTTTCCCGTTTGGTGATGTCGTTGGCATGGTAGTGTCCGGTAAAGATGACTTTCAGACCGGCCTCAATCAGTTGGTCAGCAACGGCAGGATAATCATCGATTACATAACCCGGGTCAACAGCGTTTTGCATGCTGTAATGTTCCACCAGGCCATGGTGCATCATACCGACTACCATCTTACCTTTTTCAGCGGCTTCTGCCAGTCTGGCTTTAACCCAGTCTAATGTTGCGGGTTTTATCACGCCGGAAGTAATGGGTTTGTCTGTATTATCATAATACTTGTTTGCATCAATGGCGATAACCCAGAGTCCCTGTATCGGTTCGGCTACATAGCTGAGTGAATTGGGGTCTTTGTACAGCGCTTCAGCAAATCCGAAATGAGAATAGATAACCGGAATTTTATTGGCCTGAACGGTTTCTGTTTTCATCGTCTTGTTCATGGCAAATTTCTTTGCATCACCATTGTTTATGTCATGGTTTCCTATGGTAACCAATACCTTGATTCCGTTCTCTTCCAGTTTTTTCAACTGAGCCTGTACCAGCTCATGGCTTATCAGTTCACCGTCTTTAGTCATATCACCGGGAATTAATACCAGGTCCGGCTTTTGGGATATAAGCTGATTTACAGCCGCTTTAAGAATGTTGTAACTTTCCACTAAATATTTGGGGTCCTGCTGGATATAAGCTTCATAGTCAGGATTGGCTCCAATAAGCAGAGAGGGGTGCATGACGTGCAGGTCTGACATGATAGCAATCTTAATTCCATCTTCAGATGTCACCGACTTCAGCGAAACGGCATCCTTTGCAGCATTGTCATAGACTTCATCACTCTGACAAGCAAAGAAGAGGGTTAAGAATGCGAATGAGATAATGAATGATAATGATTTCATATGTCTTCAGATTTAGGTTAGAATAAATAATTGAGGCGTGGTTTGGGTTTTTAGATGAATGAATAAACAATCGGTTGTAATGCAATACGTAGTGCTGTATTGGGGAGAAACAGGTAGAAAGAAAAGAGAAAAGCTCCGGAATACAGATGACCAGAGGAATAATTCAACAGTTTAGGTTAATACTTTTTTGATATGAAATTCAGTATTGGTAGGTGCAGCCCCTATCGCGGGGGAGATGCTCTTTCATTATACAACAATGATATTTATAAAACAATTCAGAAATGGTTAGGTTGCAGGAATTTGTATAATTAACATGCTGGTTTCGTGGAAATGAGCTAATTTTGCCGCCGGATTCAAAATCGAATTAAATGTCAACGACTACATCATCTACTGACTTAAACTACAAAATGCTGGTGCTCGACCTGGACGACACCTTACTCCGCGATGACCACTCCATCTCTGAAAGAAACAGAAAGATGCTACTCAAAGCACAGGAAAAGGGTGTAAAAGTGGTGCTTGCATCAGGACGTCCCACTCCGGCCATGACTCAATATATCGAAACTCTTCAACTGGATAAATACGATTCATACTTAATCTCTTTCAATGGAGGAATGGTTACTTCGATACGTGATAATGAAGTGATTTTCGAACAAAGCCTCACCAAAGAGGAGATTCACAGTCTGCACGATTTCTGTAAGGTAAACGACCTGCACATTATCACCTATTCAGATAAAGGGGTAATCAGCGAAACCGAATCTGAGTACATCGACGTGGAAATCAAGCTTACCGGGCTTCCGCACCACAAAGTACCCTGCTTCAAAAGCGAAGTGCAGACTTCTGCCGTAAAGTGTATTCTTCTGGAAAATCCGGATTACCTCAAGACGATGGAGACAAAGCTAAAAGCTGAACGTACAGACCTGAGCATAGCCCGTTCCAAGCCCTTCTTTCTCGAAGTCATGCCACAGGGAATTGATAAAGCGGCGAGTCTGGAGCTTTTGTCCAATATGCTGGGGATTCAGCAAAGCGAAGTGATTGCTGTGGGAAATGCAGGAAACGACCTTTCGATGGTTGAATATGCCGGACTTGGTGTGTGGGTGGATAACGTTACTCCGGAACTTCGCGATAAAGCTGATGTTATCGTAGCTTCCAATATGGAAGATGGTGTGGCAGAGGTGGTTGAGCGCTTTATCCTGGGAGAGAATTAATCTTTGCATGATATAATCGCTGAATAAAATCAGCGATATTTGCGAAAAACGCTAATCTGAATCAGTGATTTCTTTAGTGAAATACTGATTTGAATTAGCGTTTTAATGTTTATCTGATTACCTGAAATATTTCCCCGTAATATCAAACGGTTCAATTTCAATGACTCCGGTTGCCTTGAGCATGGCCGGAGGATATGATTTGCCGGCGTGTTGAGGTGTGTATTTGGCTACGACGGCATCAAGTACTTTGATGCAAAGGTCTTCTTCGGTTACCATTTGTGCTTTTCCCTGCATAATAACGCTCTGATAGTCGGTATTGGTGTCGCAAGGCAGTTCGGCATCATGGATCAGTCTATTCATCCGGAAGACCTCAAACCCGACTTTCGGATTTCGGGTCAGGTAGTCAATTTTCTGACCGACGCGTAATCCGTGGATGTATATCTTTTCATCTTTCCAGACAAAGTGTACCGGGGTGATGTAAGGATACCCATCTTCTGAAATGGTGCCCAGGTTACCGACTGATTCTTCTGTAAGTAAAGTCTCTATTTCAGCTCTTGATAGTTGGTGTTCTTTCATTCTGCCTTGCATATTCTTCGTATTTATGATTTGACTTTACGGATTTAATCCAAATACTGTGCCGTAAATTTAGATTCCGGTTGTAATAGAATTAAATATCTGGAAATGAGAACTCTTTTTTTTTAGGCAGAATTCTATGTAAGAAGTGAATGTAACTTTTGGTATGGATAACTACGAAAATGTAGTTAGTTGGTGTAATGAAAAAGGAGAGTATCCGTTTCCGAATCCCCTCCTGATATACTAATCCGGCTAAGATTATTTCTTCTTCTTTTTCTTATCCTTTTTCACGAAAAGAATAGAGTCAAGCGTCTGTTTCTTCTTTGGCAATACTGGTTTGATATCGTGAAATTTTGCCAGTTTGATATTTTGGTGAAAATCAAGTCCGCTGGTGGTTGCCTGCACATATCCTTTGCGGATAACAAAGTCGCCAAACCGTTCGCCTTCCAGTCTCTCTTTGGAGAAACGTTCGAAGATAGGGGTTAAAAGGCCGATTACCTCGTGCTCTTCCACCAGTTCAGCATAGAGCTTGTTGAGGCGTTCACCCGTAAATCCGGCACCAAGGTAAAGATTGTATTTACCCGGCGATTTTCCCACCAATGCAATCTCTCCGAGGAACGGACGGGCGCAACCGTTTGGACAACCGGTCATACGGAAGAGAATATCTTCGTCCAGCAGGTTGTATTTTTCCAAAATCTTTTCGAGCTTGTCTATCAACGAAGGAGCATAACGTTCCGCTTCGGCAAAAGCCATCGTACATACCGGCAATGCCACGCAGGCAATGTTGTTGCGTCGCAATCCGCTGAGCGGCTTGACAAGGTTCCATTTCTCGAGTAAAGCTTCGATTTCCGCTTTGTCCTGTTCGTCGATGTCTCCAACTACAAGGTTTTGATTACCGGTCAGGGTGAAGTTTCCTTTCAGTACCGATGCGATTTCGCGCAATGCAGTTTTGAGTTGCAGGTGTTTATCATCGCGGACTTTACCGCCCTGGATGAAGAGGGTAAAGTACCATTTCCCGTTGTAGCCTTTGCTCCACCCCAGTTTGTCACCGTTGCTGTCAAACTTAAATGGACGGGCTTCACTCAGTTTATCCCCGAGGGCATCTTTGATTTGTTCGTTAAAATAGGCCAGACCCAGACGGTCGATGGTATATTTCAGACGGGAGAATTTACGCTCGGAGCGGTTTCCGTGGTCGCGTTGGAAAATCAGTACAGCTTTGGCAGCCTCCACGATATCCTCTTTTTTGACAAAGCCGATTACGTTAGCCAGTCGTGGATAGGTGGTTTCCATTCCAAAGGTTGAACCCATGCCACCACCCGCAAGGAGATTATATCCGACCAGTTCACCGTTTTCGACAATGGCGATAAAGCCCAGGTCATTGGCGAAAACATCCACATCATTACGTGGTGGAACAGCGATAGCCACCTTGAATTTACGAGGAAGATATGTTTTGCCATACAACGGTTCGTGATCCTCTTTTTTCTCACCTCCGACTACCAACTCGTCATCTAGCCAGATTTCATGGTAAGCAGTCGTTCTGGGTGTGAATTCCTTGTGAATCTTCAGTGCATCGTCGAATACCAGTTGGTGAACCGGAGATTCCCACGGGTTGGCAGAAGTCATCACATTACGGTTCACATCACCGCAACCGGCTAATGAATCGAGCAATGTGGCGTGAATACCCTGCATGGCTGTTTTCATTTTGCGTTTTACCACGCCGTGAAGCTCCACCGCCTGACGTGTAGTCAGCTTCAGGGTAGGCTTGCAATGTTTCTCGGTCAGTTCGTCCAGGTCGAGCCACTGTTTTGGGGTTAGCACTCCGCCCGGTACACGCACGCGAATCATGAAGCTGATAAGTGGTTCCAGCTTTTGACGACGGCGTTCTTCATCGAAGTCGCGGTCAGTTTGCTGATATGCACCATGAAATTTGATCAATTGCTGATCATCGGGAGCCAAAGCTCCGGTTATCGGGTCTGCCAGACTTTCTACTAATGTACCGCGCAGGTAGTTGCTTTCGGTCTTGATACGTTCTAAGTCTGATAATGGTTTGTTGCTCATATTGTGTTTATGCGTTTAGTCGTAAGTAATAAGTCGTAAGTAATAAGTTGTGAGGCGTGAGATTTGGGTAGAGTAGTTTCTTCTAACTCTTTTTGAGTGAAACAATAGTGCCTCTTATCTACTTATAACTCCCTTTTACTCCCAATAACTCCTGAAAAGAGAATCAATACACATCCGTCTGATACCGTTTCTCGCGTTGCAGGTTGTTGATGTATTCCAATGCCAGGTCATGTTTGTAACCGCCCTCTTTTTCAATGATTTTTATCAGGGCATGGTTCACGTCACCGGCCATTTTCTTCATATCTCCACAGACGTAGAAGTGTCCGCCGTTTTCGAGCCAGTCAAATACTTCACGGCTATTTTCCAAAAGTCTGTCCTGTACATACACTTTCTGTTCGGAATCACGGGAGAAAGCGACACTCATTTTCGTCAATGTTTTTTCTTTCAGGAAACGTTGCCATTCCAGCTGGTAGAGGAATTCACTTTCAGAGAAGCGGTTCCCGAAGAAGAGCCAGCTTTTGCCCGCATTATCCTGTTCGGCACGATGCTCAACGAAGGCACGGTATGGTGCAATTCCCGTACCGGCTCCCACCATGATGATGGGTGTTTGTGGGTTTATCGGTAAGCGGAAATTCGGATTCTTTTCAATAAATGCCGGGGCAGTTTCCTCTTCATAAACCCGGTCGGAGAGGAATACCGAACAGAGACCTGTCTTATTACGGCCTTTGTTGTTGTACTTTACAACTCCTACGGTCAGGTGTGCTTCATCGGGATGAGCCAACGGACTTGATGAAATGGAGTACAGGCGGGGCTGTATTTTTCTCAACAGTCCCAACAATTGCTCCGGATTGAATTTTTCAGGATAATGGGTAAACAGGTCCACAATGTCTTTACCATGTATGAATTTCTTCAATTCAGCCGGATCGGTCAGAATGCCTTTCAGCTCTGCATTGTCTGTCGTAGTCGCAAAGCGGTTCAATACATCCGGAGTCAGCGTTGTCAATTCAACCTCTTTATACAATGCATCACTCAGTGTTGTTTCACCACGTTCAGTGGTTATTTTATCATTTGGATTGAGCTGTAAAGTCTCCAATACCTGGTCTACGAGTTCCGGTGGATTAGTCGCGTAGACACCCATCGAATCCCCGGGCTCATACGTAATACCCGAACCTTCGAGTGATAATTCAACGTGCAGAGTCTGGCGGTCGCTGTCTCGTCCGTGAAGGAAGGTTTTATCCAATACCGTTGCCTGAAACGGATTGAGTCGGTTATGCTCCTCATGCTCTTCTGTGGCTACTGCAGTTTGCACTACAGAAATGTTTTGAGTAGCACTACCTGATTCTTTTTCAAGTACACTAAGCAGTTTGGAGATGGCTCTCATGCCTTCACCACGGAAATCCACGTCGCAGTCGGTGCGGTCATTGATTCTTTTCGCGCCCAGTTCGGCCAAACGTTTATCCAAATCTACGCCTACCTGGCAGAATTTCAGGTAACTGCGGTCACCCAGTCCGATGACTGCAAACTGAGTATTATTCAGTTGCGGAGCACGCTTACTGTGGATGAATTCGTAGAACTCTTTCGCCTGGAAAGGAGGTTCACCGTCGCCGTGCGTGCTGACGATAACCAGCAGATTCTTCTCGTCTTTGATTTCGCGGGCTTTGTAGTTCTCCATGCTTTTGAGGGAGACCTCGAAACCCGATTCTACGGCCATCTTTTGAGCCAGTTTGGCTAATGCTTCTCCGTTTCCGGTGCGTGAGCCGTATAATATGGTTAATACTTTTGCCTTTGCGGGGATAGCTTCGGCAACGACTTCAGGTGCAATAACCGCACTTATTTCGGGTGAGGGTTGAGCGGCTATAGCGGGCTTTTGGGCTAACAATCCAGCAAAATAGCCCGATACCCAGTAGGTTTGCTCCCGGGAAAGGTGAGCGATTAGCTGTGATAATTGTTGAGCCTGTTCAGCTGAGAGAGGTGTTGTCAAATTATTCATTATCTGTTGGGTGTAATTTGATGTTATTTAGATTGATGCAAAATTACAGCGATGTGACAGGGGTAACAATACCACAATCCATGTAAATCATATACCCTGAATGTGGTATGTGAAAGAGAGGGTTAGCCAGTTGCTTCTGTAAATTGCTATTTCCACGAGCCTATAAACAGGGAAAAGAGTGCTGGGGTTTAGCCGGATAGGCAGATTTAAGGAAAAATAGGGGAGTGGTTATAACCAAACGGAATGATGGATAAACGAAATGGAGTCTGGATAAAACAGAAAGCGTGAATACCTCGCTAAAAGGATATCCACGCTTTGCTCAATAGTGAATCTTATTTCCCGGACATAATCCGGTAATCAGTTTACTTTTTCACCGAGATGCGGTACAGTCCTCCCGCATGACGTTTCAGTGTCTGGGTGAATTTTCCTTTAAAGGTACCGAGTTTGGCGCCTGACCACAGGTCGGTGACTGTGCATTCACCGTTGATGCCCAATGATTTCAGGTCAACCGACACCTCTGAAGTTTCGGCTGGCATGGGTCCGCTTGGATTCTCGGTAAAGACCATAAACTTGATGGTACCTCCTTCGTTCTGAACGGCGCCGGCATTATCCAGTCCCACCGTTGCGCTGAATCGATCATATCCTTCAGGCAGGTCGTATTCAATCACCGAATTGGCGTGTGTGCCGATGCCGTTGGCATATTTTACCTTATTTACCATCAGGTCGGAACCCGAAACCGCTTTCCCGATGGAGACTTTGCCCCATCCGCAGGACGCTTTCTTCCATTTGAGGGAAGTGAGCTGGATGGAATCTTTTCCATTTGTCAAAACAGGATTAATCCAGTCGGCGTGATCCCATGAGGTACCGTCTTCTCCACCCGAAACAATCAGGTAGAGTTTCTTTTTCCCTTTAATATCGACGTTGATATTGGCGCATTGCCCGGGAGTCTGGCGGGTAATCAGGCCACTGTTGTAAACTGCCTTTTCCTCCGAAATCTGTTTCTGGTCGGCAATGTAGAAAAGTGCCACATATTTGTCCTTGCTCTTGGTATCATCGGCAGCCCACGCCACTTTATCGTTTTGCTTGTAGAGTTCGCGGTTGTTTTTGCTGTACTTCATCACATCAAGCACACGCGGATTAGTAATCATCGAGAGCGTGAAGGCATCATTCGAAGGCAAATCACCTCCAAACATCAGCGGTGAACGGTTGATGCACCAGAGCGACATCATCAGTTGCTGCTCTTCATGGGTGAAGGCGCTCATGCGGTCATTGCCCCGTTCGGCACGGATACCGAGGCGACCCATTGGCAACATATCACCATCGGGGAATGCTCCGTCCATGATGAAAGGCGCCCAGCGGTGGAATACGTCGAAATGCTCCTTCAACTGGTCCCAACTGTCCCAGTAATCACCCACGGTGCGCCACATGTTGGCATGTTGCTGCACGTGTTTGGCTTTATCAATCGGAGTCTCGCCCGGTGAGGTGCTGAAGACGATGTGACGGCCGGTGCGGTCGATGGCCTTGCGTATCATCTCGATTTCACCCTGATGGTAAATCGGGGAGGAGAGGTCATCCACCTTGATAAAATCTACTCCCCACGAAGCGTAAAGTTCGAGGATAGAGTTGTAATACTCCTGCGCCCCGTTGCGACCCGGCACGACGGTGTACATATCGCGAAGCCAGGTACATTGCTCCTCTTTGCTGTAAATGTCGGAGGCTTTGGCCGAGCTGCCTTTGATGGGCAGATTGCGTTTTACTGCTTCGATGGGTACACCGCGCATGATGTGGATACCGAATTTCAGCCCTTTGCTGTGTATGTAGTCGGCCAGTGCTTTGAAGCCTTTGCCATCGGCAGCCGACGGGAAACGGTTTACGGCAGGAGTCAGGCGTCCGTATTCGTCGATGTTGTATTGCGCATCTTTCTCGTTGTAGCCATGCGCCTTGTCATTGCTGATGTACCAGCGGATATCGACGATGACATATTCCCAGCCATACTTTTTCATGTATTTAGACATGTAGTCGGCGTTGGCTTTGACTTCGCTTTCGACCACGGTGGGGCCATAGCAGTCCCAGCTGTTCCAGCCCATCGGCGGGGTTTTCGCCCAGTCGTGATAGTCGCTTTTGTTTTGGGCAAATGTGTTTGTGCTCAACAGGCATGCCAGCAGGGCACCGGAAAGAAGGTGTTTTTTTATCATGGAAAAATGTGTTGTGTGTTATTTGAATACAAAAATAACGGTTTTGGTACAATGAAAACGGTTGGAATTTCCACCTAATCCCGATTGACAATATTTCTGCGCTATTTGACTGATTTACTTCTCCTGTAAATGCTGTTTACTGAATGCAGTGACAGACAAAATGAATTCAAAAACCCATCACTGCGCTCAAGTATGGACAAAAAACTTTCAAAAGCTCATACTTGAGCTCAAGTATGAAGAAAAAAATCTTTGCGGTTCATCGTTGAGCTCAAGTACGAAGAAAAAAGTTTCTACCGCCCATCGTTGAGCTCAAGTATCGTTAAACCTGACAGGTTTTTAAAACCTGTCAGGTTTCGGACTATCTGTCAGGTTTCGAAGAGCATCTACCTCGGACACATCCCCACGCCCCAACCGGACGGTTTAGCCCCCATCACGAAGACCATTTCCCCGCCTTTTACGATATCAAAATGGGAGATATAGTTTTTCGTGTAAGGCTTCCCGTTGAGGGTGACCGATTGGATGTAGATGTTGGCGGGCGAATGATTCTTGGCAATCAGAGTAAATGATTTCCCCTGCGGCAAGGCGATGGAAGCCCGTTCGAAGGTCGGCCCCGAAATCAGATAGTAAGGCGTGGCCGGTGTGACAGGGTAAAATCCCAATGCGGCAAAGATGTACCAGGCCGACATCTGCCCCGCATCATCGTTGCCCGAAAGTCCACCGGGTGTGTCTTTGTATTCGCTTTGCAGATTGGCGTTGACATACTTCTGCGTGCGCCAAACTTCTTGGGTATAATTGAACAGAAACGCCACCTGATGGCAGGGCTCATTACCGTGCCAGTAACGGTTTTGGGTAAACATCGAATCAAGCTTCAGGCGAAAGATTTTCTCACCGCCCATCAGCGACATCAGTCCCGGGATATCCTGCGGCACGTACCAGGTGTAGTGTGCCGGGTAGCCTTCGGTGATATAGCTGGCAAAGTTAAACGGATTAAATTCCTTGATAAATGAACCGTTGGCATAGCGACCACGCGCATAACCGGTGGCCGGGTCTATCACGTTGCGGTAGTTCATCGCCCGTTTGCCCAACGTGGCCGCATCGTCTGACTTGCCCAACTTATCCGCCAATCGCGACAAGGCATAGTCGTCAAAGGCATATTCGAGCGTGCGCGCTACCTGTTCGTTTTTGTGAAATGCCTCTTTCACCGAATCCTCCAACGGCACATAACCGTATTTGAGGTAGGAGGAAAGGGCGCGGCGCCCCATGCCGTTTTTGTAATCTTCGAAATTGGTGGGCGACTCAAAGGCATTTTTTCGTAATCCTTCATACGCCTTTTGTACGTCGAAATTGGTAATCCCTTTCACATAAGCATCGGCAATTATGGCGCCGCAGTGGTCGCCTATCATCGCCGCGGTATAGCTGTTCCAACATGGAAAAATGGGGAACCAGCCGCCCTGCCGGTATTTGTCCACCAACGACTCCATCATATCGGCCGACTCCTCCGGACGAATGATGTTCATCAGCGGATGAAGCGCACGGTAGGTGTCCCACATGCTGTAGTCGTCGTAGTAGTTTCTTCCCTTTTGGGTAAATAGAGTATTGCCTTTGGAAAATGCGGGATAGACCCCATCCACATCGTTCATCACCCGCGGCAGGAACAGCGCGTGGTACATTGCCGTGTAAAACTTGCGTTTGGCGGCATAATCTTTATTGGTAACAGAGACTTTGGATAATGTTTTGTTCCAAGTCTCTTCCAGTTGTGATTTGATTTTATCGAAATCGGGAGTCGGAATCTCCGCTTGCAGGTTCATCTCCGCATGTTTCAGGTCGGTGAAGGAGGAGGCCATGCGGACGATAACCGTCTCGCCCGCCTTCACCGGAAAGCCCACATATCCACCGAGGCGGGGCTGGTTGGCTAGTTCGGTCGTTTGCTCTAAAATCCTGTTTTCCTGAAATACACCATAAGTTGTAACCGGTCGCTCTATTTTCACTAAAAAATGACCGGCAAATCCTGCCGGCTTTCCCCATCCCTGATAAATGCGATGTACCGGATTGGAACCGGTGATGATGCCTTTCGAAGCATTTACCTGAATGGAGCCTTCCCTCTCGTCGCTGTTGGGATTGACGGCAATGTAGGCCATCCCCGCCTTGTGAAAGGTGAAGCGGAAGATAGCGCAGCGGGTAGTTGCGCTCATCTCGCTCTGAATATGGTAATCTTCCAGGTAAACCGAATAATTGGCGGGAGTCGAAATCTCATCTTTATGGCTGAAACGTGATGCCCGTTGTTCCGGCTGGAAAGCCATCTTATCGAGCATCGGCATCAGCGTCATGCTGCCGTAGTCCTGTGTGCATCCGCCCACTATCCAGTGAGAGTTGCGGAAGCCCTGTAGCAGTGTATCTTTATAGTAATAGGGGGCTATACATTTCTGTTCCGTGTCACGGGTTTGCGGCGTCATGAAGTTCATCCCGTTGGGGGCGAGTACTGCCGGAAGGGTCTGCCCAAACTCTTCGGTCTGCTTGCCATGCTTACCGGCATTGTCGGTCGTTGCGGCTGCCGTTCCCACAAAGGTATTGACAAATGGCAGCAGGTATGGCGATTTATTGTTTCCTGCAAATGTGATTTGGGAAAAGAGGAGGGTGGCGAGGAGCAAAGTGTGTCTCATGAGAGTATCGACTGATTTTTAAAAGAGAGCCCAAAGATAGGGAATCATCTAATTGGTCTTACTCCCGGAGAACAAAAAAGCGCTCCGTTTCCGAAGCGCCTTTGATGCATTTTGATACACTCGTATTCTTTATTTCTGAAGAATCACTTTTTGAACTTTTACTGAACCGTTAGCCAAACTAACTTTTACGATGTAAGCTCCATTTGACAATGCCGACAGTTGAAGAGAAGTGTTGTCGTCAGTTGATTTTACGATCTGAACAGTAACACCAGCTACGTTGCTAACTTCAATTGTTGCAGCTTTTGCATTGGTAACATTAATGCTACCTTTTGTCAGGGTAGGATAGATGCTTACTGCACCTGCTTTACCATTGTTGATGGCGGTAGGGACACCAGTTCCATTGTAGGTAAGAGTTCCTGTTGCTTCGGTGTAAGCGTATCCGATAGGAACATTTACAGTTGTGAATCCACCAGCGTAAGAACCTGCATTGATCAATTTGATTGCAGTGCCTACTTCCGGAGCAGTCGCAGCATTTACAGTCACGTTCAGTGTTCCACCGGTAGTTGCAGCACCTGTCACATTAACAACGTTGTATTCACCGGTATTGAATCCATTCACTGTCAGATTGGTTGTTCCTGCAAGTGAAAGTGTGCTTCCGAAGTTAAGGTTTCCTTCAAGTGTTCCGTTTACGGTAGTTGCACCGTTGATGGTACCGGTACCGCTAAGAGTTCCGTTAGCTCCTACAGTTGCAACAACAGCAGTAGTTCCTAAAGATCCATTTACAATAAGTCTACCGGCGCTAACAGTGGCTGTACCTGAAAGATATGCAGAATTGTTTCCTGTCAGAGTTAAAGAGCCAGTTCCTACTTTTGTGATGTTGAGTACTGGTATATTACTCCATGCATCAGCAGCAAAATTTTCAAAAGTACCAGCAAATACAGCATCAGTATTCAAACCTCCGATCGAGTAAGTAAGAGTTCTTAAACGCGCACCCATTATTTTTGATGCTGAAGTTCCTGTCAATTCACCGATAGAGACCGTTGTGGAGCCATCAGTTGCAGGGTTTGTTGTGTAAACCATTGATACATTATCCCCTAAAGCGACTTTGTTGCTGGTGAAATTAATGGTTGAGCCAAACATTGCAGCCGTAAGTGAAGTGCCCACGTTAATCGCTCCGCTGTAATTATTATTCAGAATCGGCATAGAAGAAAATACCCCAGCGGTAGTTACTGATCCGGCTGATGGCAATGCGTAGTTTAATGCATCAACGCCTGTAATGGCAGATGAATAAGTAACATTAGATGTCGGCAGGATATTCAGAGAACCGGTTGCTCCGGTAATAGCTTTGCTAAATGCTGCGCCTGTGCTAAGATTTAATGTTGCTCCGTTTGCAACAGTAAGTTTAGACGCTGCTGCATCTTTAAGGATAACAGCAATACCTCCATTAATGGCAACACCGCCGGTCAGATTATTTGTTAAGTTCAATGAAGCTGTTTCGCCCGTATTTAGATTCAGGTTCAATGTACCTGTACCTGTAAGACTTCCTGAACCTGCAAGAGTATAACCATCTCCTGCAAGATTTACATTATTGCTGCCAAGATCTAAGGCTCCGGTCAGAGATACGCTTTTCTGTGTTGCAGTAGCAGGGAAGGATACCGCATTGCTGTTTTGGTAAGCAAGACTATTGCTTCCGTCTGTTGTGAAGTTTGCTTCTGTTTCGTTCCAGTTTGCACTGCTGGCATTTGTCCAGGTATATGTACCGGCTGTCAAGGCTGTTTTTTTGAATTTCAGATTGATTGCAGAGCCTCCAGATGCAACAACTACATTGTCGGCTGTTGTTGCTGTTGCATCATAAGCATAGTAGAATGAACCGTCATTGAAGGACGCTTTGTCTGTAGAGAGTGCTGGATATGTAGAACCAATAACTTGATCTGCCTCTGTTCTGGCAGTTTTAATAGTATTACCGTCAGTATCCAGATAGTTGATTGTAACATTTGCAGTTCCTGTAATTTCCACCATTTTATAGGTTTTGAAATTGTCAATAGCATTACTAAAAGTAACAGTACTACCATTGGTACCGGTATTATTTGCTCTTGAATTAAAAATACTTATTTTCGAGATATTGGCAGCACTAGTATTTAGAAAGTTAAGACTTCCAGTAGTTTCATAAAATGCGCTTGTTGAATTATTTGTGATTTTTAAATAGGTGACAGTATGATTAGAAATGTCTAATGTCGCTTTGACATTATAAGTGGTTCCTGTAGACCAAGATAATGTGGTTATTGTTGAGGCATTTAATGTGTTACATGACGTATTATCCGCAGCAGCTTTATTGAAGTTTCCTCCACTAAGAAAAGCAGCAGTTGAATTATCTAAATTCTGAAGGTGAAATTTAGCATCGTTACCAGAGAGATACAATCCCAAAATGTCATAACCATTGCTGTCATGTAAGTATAGGCCGAGTGCATTTCTGTACCCAACTGTTGCAGACGTGATTGTCCAATCGAAATCGACATATACAAGTGTTTCTGAACCACTACTTGGATGATTTATTGTAAGACCTCGGTTACCACCACCAGCAGATGCGGAAACAGTTAATTTATCGCTGGCAATTGTTGCTCCGGCAGAACCACCATAAAGAGCTGTTCCTGTACCCCACCCTGTAGGATAAGCAGTTAAGCCGGTAAAAGCCTCATTTACAATATAACTCGGAGCAGTAGTGGCCAATGCGGTCATTGCTCCAATAAACGCCGCCGCAGCGACCAAAAGAAGTCTAATTTTTCTCATAGATAAATTGATTAAGTGATTAACAAAAATGAAAATAATGGTATGATACATACTATTGCAATCTGTCAGTGCAGATAAGCAATTCTCCGTTAAACCATTTGCAAATTAATGGATTAGGCGTGTTGTGGAAAATGGAAAATTGTACTTTGTGATGGAAAGAGATACAGTTGGGAATTTGGTCTTTATTAAGATTGTTTCTGATGATTAAACAGGTGGACAAATTTTCAGAGAAAGTGGATTCTTTTCCAGTGATGTGAAAATCCCAAAGAGAGAGGTGTGAGTTCACGCTGAAAAAACATTATAGAATAGAGGGATAATAAGAGCTTAACCCGAATAGCGCTAAAATTTCCCTATTTTTGCAGCCGCCAAAGTTTTGAAATCAGATATTGATAGTCATGAGTAAGATATTAATCACCGGAGCCAGCGGATTTATTGGCAGTTTTATTGTTGAAGAGGCGTTAAGACGTGGATATGAAGTATGGGCCGGAATACGGAGTACCAGTAGCCGGGAGTATCTTCAGGACTCACGAATTAAATTCATTGATCTGAACTTCGGGAGCCGGGATAAGCTGATTGGTCAATTGCATGACTGCCGTAAGGAATTCGGCGGCTGGGATTATGTGGTACATAATATGGGGGCAACAAAGGTGGCTAAACCGGAGGATTTTGACCGGATCAATTTCCATTTTACTCAAAATCTGGTCGAGGGGTTGCGTATGGCTGGCATTCAACCTAAGAAATTCATTTACATGAGCAGTCTCAGTGTTTGCGGACCGTTTGATGAAGTGACGATGCAGCCGATACAGCCTGATTATTTGCCGCAGCCGAATACCGCTTATGGACTGAGTAAAAGAAAGGCAGAACAGTATCTGGAAAACCTTAAAGATTTTCCGTATGTCATTCTCCGTCCGACCGGCGTTTACGGCCCGAGGGAGAAAGATTATTTTCTGATGATCAAGACTATCAAAGCCGGATTTGATTTGGGTATGGGGCGTGTTCCACAGCTTCTTTCATTTATTTATGTCAAAGATTTGGCCCGTGTGGTGTTTCTTGCCATTGAAAGTCCGGTGACCGGCCGTTCCTATTTTATCTCAGATGGAAAATCTTATCTGGCCAGTGATTTCAGGGAGTTGGTGCAACGCTATTTGCCCAAAAAACGGGTCATTGCCGTTACATTGCCATTACATATAGTAAAAGTTGTATCTTTGTGTGCTCAGAAATGGGCCTCGCTTTTCGGAAAAGTCAGTACGCTGAATGCCGATAAGTACAAAATAATGAAGCAGCGCAATTGGCTTTGCGATATTTCCTCCCTTCAATCGGAGCTCGGCTTTGTACCCGAATACGATTTGTCAAAAGGACTGGAGGAATCCATACAATGGTATAAACAACAACACTGGCTCTGACATGGCTAACAGACTCCCTATCCGATTTCTTGCAGTTGAGAAAATCACATTTGCATATATCCTTTTTACTACCATCCTTATTCTTAGTGTGATGGGCCGATTGGCCAATCCGCTTGAACTGGTGGGATTGCGCCTGATGATTGCTGTGACCATTTTTATCCTCGCTTACTTCAATTCGCTTCGTCACTGGTGGGTAGTTAAGCTGGCAAGATACGCTTTTGTAGGGGCTTTGCTTTCCTTTTGGTATCCCGATACCTATGAGATAAACCGGGCACTGATTAACCATGACTATTTATTGGCGGGGTGGGAGCAGATGATTTTTGGGTGTCAGCCGGCTTTGTTGTTTCGGCAGGCAATTCCGCAGCACTGGTTTAGTGAGTTGGTTAATATGGGCTATTTTGCCTATTATCCGATTATTCTCGGCTCTAGCCTCTATTTCTTTTTTTTCGGGAAAAAGCATTTCGAGCACTTCTTTTTTGTAGTACTTTGCTCATTTTACATTTACTACATCATCTATATTCTGTTTCCGACTGCCGGTCCACAGTATTATTTCCCCGCGATAGGACTTGAAAATGTACATGCCGGAATCTTCCCTGAAGTGGGACGCTATTTTAATTACCATTCTACTTTAAATGAGACGGCTAATAATTCGGGTATCTTTTTTAAGATGGTTGAACATACACAACAGGTGGGAGAACGTCCTACCGCTGCGTTTCCGAGCTCTCATGTCGGTATTTCAACCCTGATTTTACTTCTGATCTGGCGTAAGCGTCGCTATAGGTTGCTGGCAGCCATTATACCTTTTTATATTTGCCTGGTAATGGCAACGGTTTACATTGAAGCTCATTATCTGATCGATGTGATTGCCGGATTGATTACAGCCGGGTTATTTTATTACCTGAGCAATGTGTTATTCGTCTATTTTAACAAAAGGTATCACGGATTGATGGAGCATGCTGAGTTTTTCGAAAAGAGAAAACCGTACTGGAAAACGAAAAGCATTGAGTAAAATATAGTTTGCGGGAAACAATCCGGATTTCAGAATTAGTTGTCAGAATAAATAAGCTTTTCTATTTAATCAAATGGCCGGTTTCTTATTTTGGGTTTTGCTAACTGACAGAAATTCTGATGTATATCGTGTTCGCATGAACAAACCGTACAATTTGCTCTCATTTTTATAGGGAGAACGGAAAAAACATCTATATTTGCAAGCTAATTTAACACTAACCATGGGGTGTAGTTAGTTTTAGATGCTCGTTTTTTCCATTGTTTTGATGGTTTACGATAACTAAATCTAATGTGGTACTCCCGATGAATAGCGTAAAATAATTATTAACCAAACAATAAATGTGATTTTCAAATGTTAAACAGAGGATTCGTAAGAGTATTTTCGGTATTGCTTACCTTAGTCTGCTTATTCTACCTCTCTTTTTCGGTGGTAACGCATCATTATGCCAAACAGGCAGAAGAGGCATCTCACGGAGACAGAGTAAAAATGAGCCAGTATATTGACTCGCTTTCTTCTCAGAAAGTGTGGTTGGGCTATACCTTGAAAGAATGCCGTGAAATGGAAATTAATTTGGGTCTTGACCTGAAAGGTGGTATGAACGTTATTCTGGAACTTAATGTTGCAGATGTATTGAAATCGTTCTCCGGTTACAATCAGGATGAGAATTTCAACAAGGCCCTGGCGGCAGCATCTGCCCGCCAAATGAAAGAACAGGGTAACTATATTGACTTCTTTGCTCAGGAGTACAAGAAGTTGGAGCCAAATGCACGATTGGCAGCATTGTTTAGTTTCCAGTTTAAAGATAAAATCTCGACTACCAGCTCGGATGCAGAAGTAATCAAAGTTCTGAAAACCGAGCTTGAAAGTGCAATCAGCAACTCTTTCAACGTACTTCGTACCCGTATCGACCGCTTTGGTGTGGTTGCGCCGAACATTCAGCGTCTGGAGCAGGATGGTCGTATCCTGGTCGAGCTTCCGGGTGTTAAAGAGCCGGAACGTGTGCGCAAACTGCTTCAGGGTAGCGCTAACCTCGAATTCTGGACAACATACAATCTGGAAGAGGTTTACCAAAACCTGATGACTGCGAATAACGTTATCCGTGACCTCAAGAAATCGAAAAAAGGAGCTGTAGCTGAAGTAACAGATTCAACTAAAGTTTCAGCCGATTCGACTAAAACAGCTTCAGCTGACACTACGGGGACTTCTGAAAAAGCACTTTTGGCAAAAATCAAAAGTAAAGCACAAGGTCAGGGAGCCGGAGAACAAGCTGCAGGTAAAAACGACAAAGATATTAAAGCTCAATATCCTTTGCTCTCTTTGATGAGCATGCAGGGATTGCAGCCCAAAAGTCCGGTTGTTGGTATCGCTCACTACCGTGACACAGCTCAGATCGGAGCATTCCTTCGTATGAAAGCGGTTCGTGACGTAATGCCACGTAACGTTCAGTTCCGTTGGACTGTTAAAGCTATTGATAAGAATGAGCAATTCTATCAACTGGTAGCTATCAAGGTAATTAACCGTAACGGTAAAGCACCTTTGAGTGGCGATGTGGTAACTGATGCAAATGCAGACTTCGAGCAACATGGCGCTAACGCCAGCGTAAGCATGACTATGGATGCTGAAGGAGCTAAAGAATGGGCTCGTCTGACTAAAGAGAATATCGGCAAATCAATTGCAATTGTTCTTGATAATTATGTATATTCTTTCCCTCGCGTGAACGATGAAATCACTGGTGGACGTTCCTCAATTACCGGAAACTTTACACCGGATGAAGCAAAAGACTTGGCAAACGTATTGAAGTCAGGTAAAATGGCTGCTTCCGTGAGAATCGTACAGGAAGATATCGTAGGTCCTTCTTTGGGTAAAGAAGCTATTCATAATGGATTGCTTTCTTGCGGTATTGCCTTGCTGTTGATCTTTATTTATATGATCAGTGTCTATGGAGTTATTCCTGGATTGATTGCAAATGCAGCACTGATTGTGAACCTCTTCTTTACTATGGGTATTCTGGCGTCCTTCCAGTCAGTACTGACTCTGTCAGGTATTGCCGGTTTGGTATTGGCGCTGGCAATTGCTGTGGATGCGAACGTACTTATCTACGAACGAACTAAAGAAGAGATGCGTGGAGGAAAACCGGTTCGCAAAGCCGTAGAAGAAGGATACAAACATGCTTTTGCTGCTATCTTTGACTCGAACTTAACTTCGATCATTACGGGTATTATCCTGTTCTACTTCGGTACAGGTGTAATTAAAGGATTTGCGACAACAACCATTATCGGTATCGTCTGTTCATTCTTTACCTCTGTGTTCCTGACTCGTTTGATGTACGAAAGTGCATTTGCTAAAGGTAAATTCAATGACCTGACCTTTACAACCAAGGCTTTCAAAAATATCTTTGTAAATCCGACTTACAAATGGGTTGCAGTTCGTAAGAAAGGTTATATGGCTTCAGCTATCCTTGGATTAGTTATTGTGGCTTCATTCGTTTTCAATGGATTGAAACCGGGTATTGACTTTACAGGTGGTCGTAACTATATTATTCGTTTTGATAAACCGGTAGAAACTGCTAAAATCACAGACGATCTGAAACCTTTCTTTGGTGATTACGCTGTTGGAGCTATCACGATTGGTTCAAGCAACCAGATACGTGTAACAACCAACTACCGTATAGCAGAGAATGATCCTGCAATTGACACAGAGATTAACCAGAAGTTCTATCAGGGACTCAAACCTTTATTGCCAGCCGGAACGACAATGGAG
Source organism: Parabacteroides sp. FAFU027 (assembly GCF_022808675.1). Classification (NCBI taxonomy): domain Bacteria; kingdom Pseudomonadati; phylum Bacteroidota; class Bacteroidia; order Bacteroidales; family Tannerellaceae; genus Parabacteroides; species Parabacteroides sp. FAFU027. The sequence goes on along the minus strand of NZ_JAKZKV010000007.1, from coordinate 125,517 downwards.
CAATTTGTTTCTAATAATATCGTAAGTTCTCAAAAGGTAGGTCCTGCAATTGCTAAGGATATTCTTCAGGGAGCGATCTGGGCAGTATTCTTTGCGGTGATTGCAATGGGTATTTATATCTTTGTCCGTTTCCGTGATATGGCATTTAGTGTGGGTACGATTGCATCATTGCTTCACGATACATTAATTATTGTCGGTGTGTACTCGTTCTTCTATAAGATTGTACCGTTCTCTATGGATGTGGACCAGTCGTTTATCGCTGCGGTGTTGACCGTAATCGGTTATTCTGTAAATGACACGGTGATCATCTTTGACCGTATCCGTGAGATTATGCACAACTATCCGAAACGTGACCTGAAACGACTGATGGATGACTCATTGAACTCGACTCTGTCTCGTACCATGAGTACTTCATTATGTACGTCGATCGTATTGCTTTGTATCTTCATCCTTGGTGGTGATACCATCCGAAGCTTTACCTTTGCGATGTTTATCGGGGTGGTAATCGGTACATATTCTACATTCTTCATTGCGATGCCGGTGGCTTACGAAATGATGAAACGTAAACATAAAAAACAGGAAGTAGAAGGCGCTTAATCAGCCCGGCTTAACTGAATTTATTTTCTACTATATAGAGAGCATTCTGCAAAGGATGCTCTCTTTTTTTTGACCTGATTTTAATCATCACCTATTTGAATGATTTTTAGACACGTTTCCTTTCGGTAGAACTTATTTTTGTACTATCCTAAATTGGGGGAGTTTATTTTAGCTATAACCTTATTACCATGTAATTCATTGATAAAAACAGAAATGCTATTATCCATTCCCTCTAAAGAGAAATTCATCCCTTTTGAAATAAAACCCTGTAAAATAAATCTATGAGAAAACTAAAGTTACTTTTTGTGATGGCTTTTGTCGTTCTGGCGGCAAATGCACAAACGATTGTAGGGGGTACCGAAGATCAGGTATCGTCGCCAACAGAAGGCGTTATTAATTCCAGCTTTGTCAGCGAAACGAACATGAAAGGAGACCTGCTGCAAATGCTGGCCAACTTCATGACTTATGTGAAAAACGATTATATAGATGCCGCTGCAACTAATAGTGCAGGAGAAGCTTGCGGTTATTTTAAAGGTGAAAATAGTGCGGGAAGTAATGAGCAAGGTGTAAGACCTAATGCTGATCTTTCCATGATCTGTGCATTTTTGTACAAATACGGAAAAGATAAAGTGACACTGCCCACCGGTGTAACCTGGGACGATGTGAATAATATGGCAAGAAAGAGTTTGATATTTGCTTATTCTACCCATAAGGCCAATAAATTGAAAACCTGTGCGGCCGGTGATTACTGGGGATCTACCAGCACTTCCGATTACGTCTGGGAAAGTTCATTATGGTCCATGTCGGTTGCCTATTCTGCCTTTTTTCAATACGATCAGCTGACAGCTGCACAGAAACAATATGTGTATAATCTGGTAAAATCAGAATGTAACTATGAGTTGACCCGCACTATCCCTACCGGTTTCTCCGGTGATACAAAAGCAGAAGAGAATGGTTGGGAAACCAATATTCTGGCTTGTGCTTTGGGCTTATATCCGAATGATGCTTTGGCTTCGCAGTGGTATGATCGTTTGCGAGCATTTGCCATTAACTGTTATTCTCAGTTTACTGATGTCTCAGATGTGACCGTTATCGATCCGGAGTACAATACGAAGACTGTGAAAGATCTCTATTTAGGAAAAAACCTTTATGACGATTACACACTTCAGAATCACAACTATTTCCATACCTCTTACCAGAATGTGGTGATGCAGGAGTTGGGTGAAAGTGCATTAGCCCTGAAAATGTTCCAGAACGGAATTGCAGGTACTGAGAAATGGAAAACAAATGCCCTGATGCACAACAACCAGAATGTAATGGATAAAGTGCTCAACAAACTTGCCCTTGCTGATGGTGAGTTGGCTATGCCAAACGGCAATGACTGGAGTTTGTTCCTGTATGACCAGATAACTTCATATTCAACGATAGCCTGTTTCCTGAAAGACCCGAATGCGTTGATGCTGGAAAATGTGGCGTATAAAAATATCAAAGCCAGACAAGGAACAACTACCGATGGCAGCTGGTTGTTGCGTGCAGATGTAGGCGCACGTCGTATGGGGGTTCAGGCTCACCGTGTAATGATGAGCTGGCTGATGCACGAAATGGCATCCACTGCTGATGTAACTCCAACGAACTGGACTGACTTCAGAAAGAATCATGACGCAGCTGAAGTGTTTACTTCACAAAATATCGTAAGAGCCAATACAAAAGATCGTTTTACCTGTTTTTCCTGGAGCAGCGGTATCAGTAGCTACACCGGATATTTTACTCAGAATTGTCCGGACAAAAATAAAATCGTGGTTCCGTACAAAGCCAATAACACCGGTAATATCCTGGGTTGGTACACCGTGAGTGGAAAAGCGACCAATGCAGCACCTGTAACAAGCGGCATTTACAATCTCCAAGGCAACAGCTACACCATGAACGGCGTAATTAATACCAACGATGTTTCATTGACCAATAACTTCGCTCTTTATTCTACTCCGGGGAATGCGTTGATCTATCTGGATTATGTAAAAGCCAACAGTGCGGTAACGATTACCGGAGCCAGAGGTGGATTGCTTGCAATCAGTACGGATGACCTGACCAAAGTGAAACGAACAATCTATCATCAGAACGGACGCTATCAAACAGATGGTGCAACGACAGTTCCTTTTGCCACTTCATGGGCAAACATTGACAACCAGATCGGTATTGTAACACCCGGAAATAGCAGCATGGCTTTTGGTGACAGGGCTGCAAATAACTCTATCAATACTACAAATTTTTATCCGTTGTATAGTGCCGCCAGTAGAACAGTGGCTAGTGGAGATGTCGTTGATCGTCGTCAATTGATTTATTACAGCGGAGTTAGCGCCGATAAAACCAAAGAACTGGCAGCTAACACTATTGTGCTGAAAGATTCACTTCCGACAGGATGGAACGGGGTTATTGCAACAGATCCGGACAGTGTACGATATATGTTGGTCAGTAACTTTGTCGGTGCTACAACGGCTGATATGAAACCAATCAGATTATCCGAAGGTGCGCCGGTATTCTCTGTTCCGACCGATATTTCAGGAGGAAAGTCAACTGCTCATTTTAGCCTCGCAACATCCAGAAGTGTAGGTAATGCTCTAAGGGTGTTTGTTACATCGGGTGACATCACCGCTCAGCAAACTGCAGATTCAATCAGTGCATTGCTGATTAATACAACAGCTTCACCAAAAACGATCGGGGTAATGATTATCACGGGTCAGGGTAAAATCACTGGTAACATTGATGTTCCGGCTAATAGCCGCGTCGTAGTAACCGCTAAAAATGGAGAATTGCTAGCTTCGAATGCACCGGTACCGCAGACTCCCAGCAATGACATCACCGTTCTTGCGCTGAAAAATGCCAGCTTCGATGCATCACCGGTAACCTACAACGTGGCGGGAACATTAAATACAAGTGCGGTAAACATGTGGACCGGAGCGGGCTGGACCAGCGCGTATGCCTACAATGTGACCGACTGGACCAACCGCAGTATCGTTTCATCCAATTCAACATTTACAGCAACCTACGCTTTGGGATCATCGGCAACTTTCAATAGTATAGCAGTTCCAAAGACAGATAAAAGCGGCAGCAGTGCCGGAGCCTGCTTAGGTGCATCATCCGGATGGGGTTCCGGTAATGCAGTGCAATTTACCCAGAAAGTGCTATTGCCTGCCGGTAATTACAAAATGAATTACGATGCGTATAACGGCAACACCAGTGCAACTACCCTTCTTGCTAATTTAAACGGCTTTCGTAACGGCTCTGCGACCTATTATGACCCAACGACCACTATCGCGGCATCTGCATGGATAACCTCTTCTGCCAGCGCCTATTTTGCAACACCTACTCAGTGTGAGGTAAGTGTAGGTGCGAGCTGTTCAAGTGGGGGGTCGGGAGCCGGTCCCAAATTATTTTTAGACAATGTCCGTATCCTGACCGACCAGAGTGTGGAGAGTGTAGAAAGCTTTTATTGGGGCATGGCCAGGGACAGCGCACAGGCGGCGATGAATCGTTATCCGACCGTTACAAGCGGTGATTTGTATAACAATCTTCAAACGGCTTTACAGCAGATCTACACTACGATAACAGAATGTGCCACAGCCATACAGACGCTTAAGGATGCAACAGCTAAATTTCTGGCGGGAGCAGGTATTATCAATGGCGTAAATTCGGTAAATGTGAATGGCCTTGAAGATACTCCCCAGACTGTGTACAATGTCTATGGTCAGATGATAGGTTCGAGAAAGTATACAAAAGCAGAAGCTTTGAAAAGCCTTAATAATGGCATATATATCATCGGTCATGAAAAAGTAATTATTCTTTCAAAATGAAGATTCTCATTGCTTGTTTGAATATAGATTGACTCAAACTTATCTATAGGCTACAAGTGTGGACGGAATAATAGAGCCGTTTTGGTGGTGTTCTATTGTTTTTTGATGGTGAGAGCCGCAGCGTGAGTTGCGGCTCTTTTGCTTTTTATGAATGAGCACGGAATGTAGTAAAAGGTTTCTAGTTATTGGAATCGATTCTCAAAACCGTTGTTATGGTTGTGTGCGGTAGAATGTGTTAGGTAGATGTGGCTTTTTATTTTTCGGATTGTGTGGATTCCGGAAGTATTGATTTTTGATAACAATAATCGTAAATTTGGAGAGTATAACCACGTATTCAAGATTTAATCCAAATCAACTATTATGCAGCAACTAGATGATATCCTTAAGTTTTATCTCAGCTCTGACACCAATCACGCATTGATGATTACAGGTGAATGGGGAACAGGAAAGACATTCTATTTTAAAAACACACTTCATTGTCAAATATCAGATACATCTGTTTATTGTAACCAAACAAAGAAATATAAGCCCATTCATATTTCTTTGTTTGGCTTAAAATCGGTAGAACAGATACAGTCAGAAATATTTCTTTCAATTTATCCTTTGCTAAAGAATAAAGCTGTAAAGCTAGGTGCAAGTATTTTTAAATCATTGATTAAGGGGATTTCAAAGTTGAAGCAATTAGATGGATGTTATGAAATAGCTTCTGATATTGAAATAAAAAAAGAGGAATGGATAAGTTTTGATGAGCTGGTAATTTGTTTTGATGATCTTGAGCGAATTAGTGAGTCGTTAAAACTTGAAGAGTTTATCGGTTTTGTGAACTCATTAGTAGAGAATGAGAATGTGAAGATACTGATTATAGCAAATGAAGGTAAAATTGATCACGAGAGATACCATGTTCTAAAAGAAAAAGTTATAGGTAATTGTATTGAGTTTGTTCAGGATTTGAATGCAATCTATGACAGTATTATTTCTGCTAAGTTTGAAGGATCTCCAAAATATAAATCTTTTCTGGAAACCCATAAAGACTATATTCTTAAAGTCTTTTCTCCGTATTCTACCAATCTGAGAACACTCATTTTTGCGCTCTCGTATTTTCAAAGTATATTCTCTAAATTTGAAATCAATATTGATAAGCAGCACATTCTTAGATCAAAAGAGAAGGAGATAATGGAGGCTTTGCTCAAATTTACTATTGTAATTTCTATTGAATACAAAGAAGGAAAAATAACTTATCAAAGACGAAATGATTTGGATTCAGATGGAATTCATATGGTTTTGGGCAGGATAATGTATAATGGAATACAAAATGAACAAGTCGAAGAAGTTGAAAAGGAGAAAACATATTGTGAGATGTTTATCCAAAGATTTTATTCCGATTTAGATTATCATTTCTATGATTCTGTTTATAGTTTTCTGACAGGAGGTGAAATTTTCTCTTTTAATAAACTGAGAAAAGAATTGGAAGAGAAATACAATATTTTAGACGATAAAATATTACCTCAATATGAGCTCTTTAATATGCTGAGTTACCCTTCGGTTTTCTCAATATCAGATGCCGATTATAAGAATTTAGTCATCGAGTTAATGAAATATGTTGATTTAGGTGCGTATAATATAAAAGATTATCTTACTGTTTTTTATTTCGCTTCTACTTTTGGTAATCCAATAGGATATAATTTAGATAGACTAGAGAAACGTGTAATTAATGGAGTAAAGAGATATAAAAATGAATATGTGCCAAATTTGAATGTATTCTTAAGTATTGATGATCAAGCGCAAAATAAAGAAAGACTGCATCGAATAAGGGCTGTTGCTTTAGAAATTAATCAAAGGCTTGAAGAAAAACAATTAAAACTTGAGGCCAAACGATTGGAAGAGTTGTGTTATACGGATTTTTATGCATTCAAGCAAGAACTGTTTAACAATCAAATATTACTTTCTGGAGTGAGAATTCTGTATAAGCCGATTTTGTCATATTTCAGCCCAGATAAGTTTTATAGATTATTTCTTAATGCTGACAATCATATGCGATATGAGATTCGTCTATTTTTACTTAGCCGTTACTATGAAGTTCCACCAGAACTAATTCTGGCAGAAAGAGATTTCCTTACTATACTTAAAAATAAGATTGATCGTAAAAGTAAGTCCTTGGAGAAAAAAGGAATAGGTTACTATTTGTTTGAAAAGTTCCAAAAAGAGTTGCATGATAAAATAGAGTCTTAACATTGACTTATTTGTGAGTATTATAGGAATTAAATATTTGTCCTTGATTCCAAAGTTCCAACCCTCAGAAAGGATTACGCTATTCTCCCCGGAAACTCAGTTTCCAGCTCCCCCTCACCACCCCCTGGAAACTCAGTTTCCAGCCCCAACCGAGGTCGGTTCTTGTCAGAAACTCAGTTTCCAGGCAGAACTGACCTCGGTTCTTATCAGAAACTGAGTTTCCGGGCAGAACCGAGCTCCGTTCTCGTTAGAAACTCAGTTTCCAGGTAGAACTGAGCCTGGTTCTTGTTGGAAACTGAGTTTCCAGGTCAAACTGACCTCAGTCCTGATTGGAAACTGAGTTTCCGGCAATTATTCCTGATTTTTCATTACGAAAAAACGTGCGAAAGAGTCTGGTTGAGACAGAGAGTACATCCAATGAAGCATTCTCTTGCTAAAAAGCAGGAATCTCTTTGTGGAGGCATTATGCAAGGATTCCCGCACTGTCGTTTAAGTCTGTAAATGGGGTCTTATGTACTGTTATATTGAGGTTGATTGTTGTTTGGAGTGATTCTAAATGTTTAATTTGTGGTTAAATTATTCCCCTTTGTGTGTTTAATGTTTCAAATAAAATTCCCAAATTGAGCCACGTATTTTACCACATTAAAACTTTTCTTTATGAAGTATCAACTAGAACCACTCCGCTTGGCGGGTCTGCCTAACCTCGATGCCGGGCAGCTTATCAGACGGCACCTGAGCGATATCGCAACGCTCGATCCGGCTCTGATTACCAACGAGCCGTTAAAAGATTACCTCACCCGCTTAAACGCCAGTGAGGCAACTTATGAAAAAGCACTGTTACAGGTGCAAGTCAATGAAGAGTCAGCTAAAATCGCAGCAGCCGATGGTAGCCGTGATAAGTCAGTATCGGTTATCATATCGGCCATCAGCCTGCATTCCAAATCGGATGATGCGGCTGAAGTGGAGGCAGCACACAGTCTCTCTATCCTGATGAATACCTACAAAGGAATTACGGAAGAGAAGTATGAGGCTGAGAGTCTGGGATTGGATAAAATGGTTGAAGCGTTGGAGAGTGACGCGTACAAGGCGAAAGTCGAATTGTTGGGCATGGGCCGTTACGTGACCCGTGTGAAAGAGACCAATGAGGCATTCAAGTCATTGTTTGGCAATCGACTGGTAGTGGAAGCCGCCACGGTGTCATACAATGCCAAGCTGCTGCGCAAGGAGTTATACTCCCTCTATAACGAGACGACGCAATACATCGTGTCGATGGACAATGCACTGGATACCCCGGAATTTGTCAAAGTGCTGGAGTTGATCAATGAAGCCCGCAGTTATTATGCCAATCAGCTGGCACGTAGCCAGGGCGTGAAAGACAAAGCGACAGAAGAAGCTAAGGGAAGCGTGAATTGATAATTAGCTAAGATAACTTTTCAAAGTTTCAAACTCTGGAAAAATTACGATAGTTGCTAAACCTCCAAGGTTTCTAAAACCCTGGAGGTTTTTCATGTAACATCAGGCTCAGTTTTTCAATTTCTATCCATCCGACAAGCGGCCTGAAGCCGCTGTTCGGTGTGTGCCAGCAATCTTGAAGATTATTTCTTAGGATCAGAGCTGGCAGTTTAGAAACTGTATTAATTTTGAGTCCAGGTTCCCGTTGTGCTCAAACTTGACCCAGGCACTGAGTGCTGATTCGGAAGATTTGAAAATGAGAGACATTATAACACCATAAATAATATGATAAGAAGTGTAAATAGAAACGATAGACGTTTCTCTAATATTTCATCGTTTATAGATTCAATAGTGATATGTTTAATCATTTCGGCTATTATTAGCTTGTTTCTTAATAGCCTATTATTATGGTTGTTTAGCTTTGTAATAATGGGATATATAAGTTCTCTTTTCACTCTGAATATCTTTACTCTAAATGATGATTATATCGAGGTCTGTTATCCTCTTCGTTTATTTAATCGAAAAAGAAGAATAGATTATATGATTATCAGAAGTGTTGTTTATTGCCCAGTTGTAAGGTATAGAGGTGCAGTAATAGGTTTATTAACTACATCAGATAGGATTAATTATTCCAATTCATTTTCTTGTTTTAGACCAAGACGAATTATGAGTGTTTTGAAATATTTACAATTGAAAGGGCTTAAAATAGATATAAGAAGTGATTCAGAAAGGGACAATACTATTTTGGATAAATAATTGAGGTGTATCTAGATTAAATGAATGCCTAAAGGTTGAATTGGAGTTCTAAAAGGGGAGAAATAATTATGATCAAGTTTGTATTACTATTACCATTCTCTATTGTCTGCTTTGTATTGGGATATAATTTTATCTTTAATACTAACAAGACAATTTCAAAATTTGTCTTGTTAGCCAGATATGAAGAGGGCTCAAAATTCTACAACATATTAAAGAGTAAGTCTAATGCAATATGGATGAAAATATGTGGTGTCTTTATGATTGTCTTTGCGTTAGCATTATTATTAGTTGGAGTAATCCGACAAGCGGCCTGAAGCCGCTGTTCGGTGTGTGCTAGCGATCAGCGGCTTCAGGCCGCTTGACGCGTAATAGAGAAATGTAAGTTGTATTGGATATTGATAGTTTGAAAACTTAAAACAGTTTTGATACCACTCACCTCTACATTTCAGCTAAGATTATCCTTTTATTCTTACGATAACCCCCAAAAACAAAGCCGCCGGACAACCATCCGGCGGCTTTGCTATTATGCTTTGTGAGAATCGATATACTCTTTCGGAGTAAGACCAAATTCAGTCTTGAAGCAGCGACTGAAGTATTTCGGGTCATTAAATCCTACCGCATAAGCGATATCCGAGATATTACCCACGTGGTTGACCAGCATTTTTGCGGCGTGCTTCAGGCGGATATTGCGGATAAATTCGCCGGGTGACAATCCTGTCAATGATTTCAGCTTACGGTGCAGGGTCGATTTGGAAGTCCCCATATCGATGGCAAACTGGTCGAAGTCGAAAGCGATATCCGCCAGTTTATCCTCTACCGCTTTCACCGCCTGTTGCAGGAAGGTCTCGTCGATGGAACCGTATTCCATTTCGGTGATGTTGATATCCTGGTTACTTTGGAAGGAAACATTCTTCTGTCTTCTCCGGCTGATCAGGTTTTCGGCACGGGCATCGAGTACACGGAGTTCAAATGGCTTGGAAATATAAGCATCAGCACCGGCATTGTAACATTCGATACGATCCTCGATACTGTTTTTCGCCGTCAGCATCAGCATATTGATGTGGCTGGTGGAGATGTCGTTCTTCACCAGCTTGCAGAAGGAGAGTCCGTCCATCTCCGGCATCATGATATCGCTGATGATCAGGTCCACCTCGTTTTCTTTCAGGAGTTCCAATGCCTGCACCCCGTTTTCGGCAGAGAGGACATTGTATTTCGGACGGAAGTTCTCAACAATCAACGTGTTCAGCTCGCGATTGTCTTCCACTACCAGGATTGTCTGGTTCTCCTGAGTTTCCTGTTGCTCCGGAGTCAGGATCACATCATCGTGTCCGGTGAGTTCGGGTACCGCCGGGATTGTCTCCTGAGGTTCTTCCTCTACATAAATCTCATCGTCGGAGTAGGATTCTCTCGATACCGGGATTTCAAAGGTAAATACAGCCCCTTCGCCCAACTGGCTTTTCACTTCGATATTTCCTTTATGCAACTGGATAAGATCGTAGGTTAATGCCAATCCGATACCGTGACTCTGGCTCTGGTCAGAAGCGCTACTGATGTAAAAGCGCTTAAAGATATGCGGAATATCTTCCTCGGCAATACCTGCTCCATTATCTGAAACGGAGAGGCGGAGGATAACATCCTCCATCCGGGGAATGAAGCTCATCTTAACAGCAATCTCACCACCGTTTGGCGTATATTTAAAGGCATTTGACAGCAGGTTGTAGAGAATCTTATCCAGCTTATCCGGGTCGAAGTAGGCCATGTAGCTCTGCTCGTCCGAGATAATGGAGAATTTGATATTCTTCTCTACCGTCAACGGTTGGAAGTTGGACTGGCAAATGCTATTGACAAATGCAATCACATCGCTCTCCTGAATCTTCAGCTTCATATTTCCGCTTTCTGTTTTCCGGAAAATAAGAATCTGCTGAATCAATCTTTTCAGGCGGTTGGCATTTGCCTTCATAATATCAAACTGCGCAGAGTCGCTTTTGTAGCGTTTTTGCAGCCCTTCGATAATCAGCATGATGATTGTTAACGGCGTCAGCAGTTCGTGGGAGATATTGGTAAAGTAGCGCAGCTTGATTTGCGCCAGCTCTTCCGACTTCAGCTTCTCGATGTTGGAAATCTTCAGTTCGTTACGGAGGCGGATACGGTTAACCACCATTCTTGACATAAAATAAGCCGCAGCACCCAGCAGTGCCAGGTAGATCAGATACGCCCACCATGTTTTGTAAGCCGGGGGAAGGATTTTGATCTCCAGCGAGGTAACTTTATCACTCCAGATGCCGTTTTCATCACAGGCTTTTACCAGAAACGTATAAGTTCCGGTAGGGAGGTTGGCATAGTTGACGAAGCGGCGGTTATTTCCAACATAAGTCCAGTCTTTATCAACGCCTGAAAGCATGTAAGCATACTGAATTTTCCCTGCTGATGCGATGTCAAGAGCCGAGAACTCAATACTCAGGTTACTTTCGTCGCTTTTCAGTACAACTCTGTTTTTACGTGCGTTGAAATGCTGGAAATCGGTATCGTCAAAGATTGATTTATTCTGAATCAGGATATCTGTCAATGCCACCTGTTGTTTACTTGAGTGAGAAGGGTTGATGTGGCTGGCCGGATTGAAGGCGCAGATACCGTTATTTCCACCATAGAGGATTTGGCCTGATTTGAGTTTCAGATGTGAGTCTTTGTAAAAGGAAGAGATCAGCATCCCGTCAGAATTGGAAAAATAGGTCGCAGTATGGGTTTGCGGATTGTACTTGATGATTTTTTTCACCGAAGTAATCCAAAGCATGCCGAAATCATCTTCCAGAATATCCATGATTCCCTCTTCGGTAATGCCGTAAAGACCGCTGATATCGGTAGCGGTATGCTCTTTGGCATTGTAAAAGTAGATACATCCCTCTTTTGTTCCGATATAGATATCGCCGTTTTTCGTACAGCAGATGCTTTGTACGCTCAGGCTTTGGTAGTTATCTATGGTCAGGTTTAACCGGGATGAGGTGTAGGTTATTTTCCCACCCTGATTCTGTGGGTGAAATATATAGACGCCCTCTTTTTCGGTTCCCACCCAGATGTTCTTCTCTTTGTCTTCGCAAATGGTATTTACAAACTCTAACCCGGGCGACATTTTTCGGATATCGGCATTACCTGACTGAATAAAAAGCCCACGGTTTGATCCGATCCATACATTTCCACGAGAGTCTTCGTAAAGCGTTGAAATACTATTTTCAGAGGAGTGTGTTTTATCCAGAGGCAAGGTTTTTACATAATCCAAATCTCCGGAGCTGCTTTTACGGAATGTCTGGATGTAGTTATCCCCTTCATTTGCCATCCAGATTTCATTGTTTTTTGAGATGTATTTCAAAGCACTGATGCTTCTCATGTTTTTGGCAACAGTGTTGGCGGGACGTTTGATATTGCCGCTTTTCAAATCAAACTGGAACAAACCGATCCGGTTGGCTACAATATAGATTTCGCCAGATGGTAGTTCGCAAAAACGGGTGATATAAGGGGCGAAATTGTAACTGCTGATAAACTCGCTCAACGGATAGTTGTTGATGACAAGCTTATTGAAGTCGAGCTTAAACAGACCATCACCAACAGAACCGAGCCACAAATTGCCCTTCCGGTCTTTGATGATTTCGTGAAATAGTTTATTGGAAGAGGAGGTGAAAAACTTATCTGCATCAGATACGACGTAGGAATTCGCGTTATCTTTGGAAATAAGGATTAAACCATTGAATGTGATAGCCCAGATGTATCCGTACTTGTCGTCCTGAACGATACTATATACAATATCATCTACCTTTTTAGACGATTGGGCTGAGACCGGCAAAGGGCGAACCGTGATTCTGTTAGCCGCATCGACTGTCATATTGAAAATGCCGTCGCCCCAGGTACAGACCCAGTAGAGTCCGCTCTTATCCTGCATAATGCGGAACGGATTATTAGATGCACCTATTTGAGGGGCAAATGAGATCTTCTTTCTCGATTTGTCTATCCAGCAAGCCCCGCCTTTCCAGGTTGAGAGCCAGATGCGACTCGCACGGTCTTCGAAAATCTGGCTGACTGAGTTGTATTTTAACTTTAAAGGAGAGTTTGCATCGGTGGAATACCGGATGTAATGTTCTGAATTGGGTTCAAAACACAATACCCCGTTATTGGATGTCGCTACCCAGATGTAGCCTTTAGAATCAATAACCAGGTTGTTGATTCGTTCTTTTTTAAGATAAGGATTATCGAGCGTGGTGATCGAATAGCTTTTCTTGTCAATAATATTAATACCTTCCAGCGTACCTACCCAGATCCGGTTATTATTGTCTTCGGCAATGCATTGAATTTCATTGTTGGTCAATTTGCCGGGAGTAAAAGCGCTCGAACGGAATACTTTCACATCGTAACCGTCAAAACGGCATAACCCGTCTTTGGTCCCAAACCACATGTAACCCTCCTTATCGTTAAAGATGCGGATGACAGAGTTGGATGGAAGCTTATCTGAGTAAGGAAAATTCTCGAAATGGAGACGGGAGGGCTCAGAAAATAGATTCTGAAAGAATACAACTAAAAGAAGAATAAGAAAACTTAGTCTGTATCTGATCATGGTCAATAAATGGTGATGGTGAATTTCACTGCAATATTACGAATTTATAAGGGGTTATCGGGATTTGAGCCTCTGAAAATTGCTTAATACAAAGTACTCCCCGGGGGATATTCGACTGCTTACTCAAGCAACAGAATAGATTTTTCCGTTGTATAATGTGTTATGTAATGAAACTGGCGAAAAATAAATCAGGAGAAGACGATCAATTCAGTTACAATAATAATTCGCCCTGAGATTAATGACAAAATGACCTGATAATGTACTATTCTGACTAATTACTGTATCTTGCTTTTTATTCAATTGCCCTAATTTTGTAATATCAATAGTTGTGCTTGATGATGAGAAAAGCATAATGTTTACAGGTTTTCAAATCTATCGTTGGAATCAAATTTAATCTATAATTAATCATTAACGTACATGAAAAAAGGTCAGTGGAAAAGAGCGCTTCTCTTTTTCTTATTATTTGCCGGCAAATTAATGAGTTCATTCGCTGGAGAATTGTTACCGGCATTACAGCCGAAAGATTTTGTGGCTTATCTTTTTGTCTATTTTACAGGAAATGCCAAAGCCGACGAGTCTATTCACTTTGCCGTCAGTAGCAATGGGTATAACTATTATGCGCTGAATAATAATCAGCCCGTACTGAATTCCGCAGCCATCAGTGAAACAGGAGGAGTACGCGATCCGCATATCCTGCGTGGCGAAGATGGTACATTCTACATGGTAGCGACGGATATGGTATGTGCCAAAGGTTGGGATTCCAACCGTGCTATGGTATTGTTGAAATCTGATAACCTGGTAAACTGGAAATCGACTGTAATCAATATTCAAAAGAAATATGCGGGGCAGGAAAACCTGAAACGCGTATGGGCTCCGCAAACGATTTATGATGCCAATGCAAAGAAATACCTGATCTACTGGTCAATGCAGTATAGTGGCGGACCGGATGTCATCTATTATGCTTATGCCAATAAAGATTTTACCGATCTTGAAGGTGAACCCAAACCGTTGTTTGTTCCGGCTGATAAGAAATCGTGTATCGACGGTGATATCGTTTATAAAGACTCTACCTTTTATCTGTTTTATAAAACCGAAGGCCACGGCAATGGCATCAAAAGAGCGACAACAAAAGATCTGACTTCCGGAAAATGGGAGGAATATGATAAATACCTTCAGCAGACACCAGAAGCTGTAGAAGGAGCCGGAACCTTTAAACTGAATAACACTAACGACTATGTCCTGATGTACGATATGTACATGAAAGGAAAATATCAGTTTACCAGAAGTTCGGATCTGACAAACTTTACGGTAATTGACCAGGATGTGACTATGGATTTCCATCCACGTCACGGAACGGTAATGCCTATTACCCGCCAGGAGCTGAATGCCCTGATTGCAAAATGGGGAAGACCTGCAAACTTCACATTTACTCAGAATAATCCGGTATTAACCGGTTACTTTGCCGACCCAGAAGTGCTTTACGCTAAAAAGACCGGCAAATATTATATTTATCCGACCAGTGATGGCTTTGACGGATGGAGTGGAACTTACTTCAAAACATTCTCATCTTCCGATTTGAAAAACTGGAAAGATGAAGGAGTTATCCTCGACCTGAAGAAAGATGTTTCCTGGGCAAATCGCAACGCGTGGGCTCCCTGTATCATTGAAATGGGCAAAGGCAAGAAGTATAGATACTATTATTATTTTACAGCTGCTCAGAAGATTGGAGTAGCAGTTGCGGATAATCCAACCGGTCCGTTTAAGGATTCAGGCAAACCGATTGTTGCAGAAAGACCTGCAGGCGTAAGAGGTGGTCAGGAGATTGACCCGGATGTTTTTCAGGATCCAGTCAGCAAAAAATGTTATCTTTACTGGGGGAACGGATATATGGCGGTTGCCGAATTGAACAAAGACATGGTTTCAATCAAAAAAGAGACAATCAAAACCATCAAGGTTGACCGTACTTTCCGCGAAGGAACTTATGTTTTCTACAGAAAAGGCACTTACTATTTCTTGTGGTCGGATGATGATACCCGCAGCCCGAACTATAAGGTTCGTTACGGTATGTCTAAGTCTCCTCTTGGTCCATTGGATATTCCGGCTAACAATATTGTCATTGCTAAAGCTCCGGAAAAAGGAATTTACGGAACCGGTCATAATTCTGTTTTGCAGATTCCTGGAAAAGACGAATGGTATATCGTTTACCACCGTTTCCCATATCCTGACGGAATCAAAATGGGGGATCCAGCAGGTTTCCACCGCGAAGTTTGCCTTGATAAGATGGAGTTCAATGAAGACGGAACCATCAAACAAGTTACACCGACTTTTTAATGTCTCAATCAAATTCATAAGAAAATGAGATTTCACCTGAAATTATTTTTGCTTGCGGGTTTCCTTTCAATGGGAATTGCGCAAGCAAATAATCAGGCTGCTTCTAATCCGGAAAACGATAATGTTTTCTGGTTGGAGCAGCCTGATTATGCTTTAAGCCCGAAGACGGGAATGACCCGCAAGCACTGGAAAGATGCCGCTCTTTATCTGTTGAAAGGAACATTCGGTTATGTCAAAACGATAGATGACCCGATGAAATTCCCCAAACAGCCGGGAAAAAGCTATCCGCAGAATGACAATCAGATTCCGACAGAGAAACTGGAAGGTCTTTGCCGTACGCTCTTTGTGGCTGCTCCTTTGCTGAAGGAAGATCCTAATCTGGAAATCAATGGAATCCGGGTAGGGGAATATTACCGCCATCAGATTCAGAATCTGATTGATCCGAATAGTCCGGCTTACATCAAACCCCGTTCTAAGAACGGTGGCCCAAGCCAGATACTGGTGGAGTTTGGTGGTCTTTCGGTAGCTCTTTTTGCCATCCCCAATATCTTGTGGGAGCCTCTGTCGAAAGAGCAGAAAGATGCCCTGGCATCGACCATGCTTAGCTATGGCGATGGCCCTACTGTCGATTCCAACTGGAAGTTCTTCAATATTTTCGTAATGAGTTTTTTCAAGAGCCAGGGATATACCGTCAATGATAAATTGCTGGAGGAGTATTTGCAAAAATCACTCAAAGCATATCGTGGCGAGGGTTGGTATAACGATAGCCCGGCTTTCGATTATTACAGCATGTGGGCATTCCAGATGTATGGCACGCTTTGGTCGGAGTTTTTCGGAAAGAAAAATTACCCGGAATATGCCAAGCAGTTTCAGCAAAACTTTTATGATCTGAAGGATAATTATCCTTACCTCTTTAGCCGTGATGGCAAAATGATTATGTGGGGACGTAGTATCTGTTACCGTACCGGAGCCATTGTGCCGTTTCCATTGATGGGCTTTTACAACCAACCGGATGTTAACTATGGCTGGATGCGCAGGATTGCCTCCGGGGTATTGCTCCAGTTCTTTCAAAATCCCGGTTTCCTCAAAGACGGAGTTCCTACTTTAGGCTTTTACGGTGCATTCGAACCGGCTGTACAGATATATAGTTGCCGGGGAAGTGCATATTGGTTGGCAAAAGCTTTTCTGGGACTTTTAGCTCCGGCCGATAGCCCTTTTTGGACGGCCAAAGAGAATGAAGGCCCATGGGAAAATGAACTTCAGATAGGTCAGGTTTATAATAAATTCGAGAAAGGGTCGAATATCCTGATTACCGACTATCCGAATATCGGAGCTTCAGAGGTACGTGCATGGTGTCATGAGAAGGTAAAAGACGACTGGCAGAAGTTCAGATCAACAGAAAATTACAACCGTCTCTCTTACAACAGCGCTTTTCCCTGGCAAGCTGATGGTGAAAACGGTGAAGTGGCGATGAACTATGTAATTAAAAACAAACAAAACAAATGGGAAGCTCTTCGTCTGTATGATTTCAGGAAATTTGAAAACGGAGTGTACTACCGTGATGTTATCCTAGAGACAAATCCGAACGTAAAACTACAGTTGGCGGATATTCCTCTTGCCAATGGCATTTTGCGAGTGGATCGGAATATCAGCACCGATACCGTAGATATGCGTTTAGGCCACTACGCACTGCCGGAGTTGAATACACCGATTCGTGAGGAAAGCCGGAAGGTAAACGGACATCAGGTGCGCATCATCAATAATGGCGAGTACCAGTTGGCGATGATACCGTTGAAGGGATGGGAGAAAATACAAAATGTTCGAGTCTCAGGATTACATCCGGTCAGCGATAAGAGTGCCGTGATTGATGTCTGCGGCCGCTTTATCCCCGGTGACAAGGGTAAGGGCGTTTACATCACTCTGATGCTTTGGAAAAGGGCAAATGAATTGTGGACTAATGACGAGCTGGATCCGGTGAAGAAGATTATCGGGTCAGGAGACGGACAGACCATTGAGGTACTCTTAAAAACGGGAGAAACTAAAACGGTGGTATTTTAAATATGTAAATTTTTGATTCATGGATAGTACAAAGGCAGGGGATATTCTTCTGCTTTTGTTTTTTACTTGAAGCAATGCCGGAAATGTTTTTGCTGAATAAAAATTAGCTCTTCTCAGAATCGAAATGCCATAATCGACGAAAAATAACTCGTTCTCAAACCTGTGACGCACTTAATTGACGAAAAAATGATTGCTCTCAAACCTTGATACACATAATTGACGAAAAAATAGTTGTTTTCAAACTGTGATGCAAGTAATCAGCCCCAAAATAACCGTTCTAAAATCAAAGAATAGTCGTTTGTCGAGTAATTGATAGTATCTCAAGCTGGAAAATGATTAGTTGACAAATAAACTTCAAGTCAATATTTGATCAGGTTGAGGGTCGCTGAAAAAATAGCGTTGCTGCAAAACAAATCTTTCCAGAGGATCACAAATGAAAACAGCCCTGGCAATATGTCATAGACACAATGCCAAGGCTGTTCTTTTTATAAACCTGAAGATTCTAAAAATCAGAATCCGCAATGTAAAGCTCTGATACCCCAGAATACCAATGCACTAACAATCCCTGCTGCCGGGATCGTTAATACCCATGCCGCTACGATACGGATTGCTGTTTCCCATTTTACACCAGCCAGATTCTGAACAGAACCTACGCCAATAATAGAACCGGAAATAGTGTGAGTAGTGGAAATCGGAATTCCCAAATGAGTAGCGATGAAGATTGAGCAGGAACCTGCTAACTCAGCACAGAACCCGTGAACAGGTTTCAACTGGGTCAGTTTCATACCCATGGTTTTTACAATTTTCCAACCGCCCATCATGGTGCCGGCTGCCATAGCGACCTGACAAGCCATAATAATCCAGAGTGTTTGGTTACCCATAGAAAGCTCAATATCAGGAGTGTAAATTTTACCGGCTACAAGAATAGCAACAATAACCCCCATTGTTTTCTGGGCATCATTGGCACCGTGGCTGATTGAGTAAAGAGCGGCTGATATCAGCTGTCCGGCACGGAAGGTTGTATCTACCTTTTTCGGAGTCCATTTATGCACCAACCAGATTACTCCTATCATTACAAAGAAACCTAAAACAACACCAACCAGTGGTGCAATAGGGATAAAAGCAGCTGTTTTAGTTACTACATCCCAGTTAATGACAGAAGTGCCTTTATATGCAAGTCCTGCACCCACCAAACCTCCAAGCAGTGCGTGAGAGGAACTGGCCGGAAGTCCGTACCACCAGGTGATAAGGTCCCAAATGATAGCTCCAAGCAGTCCTGCTAATACCACATAAATAAAAGCATTGTCGCCTTGGTCTATTTTAATGATTTTAGCAATAGTGTTTGCTACTTTGGGAGCAAAGATAAACATTGCAATAAAGTTGAAGAAAGCCGCCCACATCACGGCAAAGCGCGGCGAAAGCACGCGTGTGGAAACAATCGTGGCGATTGAGTTAGCCGCATCGTGAAAACCATTGATGACGTCAAAAATCAACGCCAGGGCAACAGTAATACATACGACTATAAAGATTGACCCCATAGATTCTTGTTTTTGTTAAATGAATGAACTGATTCTTCCAAAAAAATGAAGGAGTCGGGGATTATGATTGTTCAATGATTACAGTTTCGATGATGTTTGCTGCATGATTCAAACGGTCAACAGCGCGCTCCATACGTTCGAAGATTGATTTCCATTTCAGCAACATCATTACATCGTTTTGTGAAAACAATGCTGCTACTGCTTTACGGTTGATTTCGTCTGATTCATCTTCAAGATCGTGGATCAATACGCATTTTTCACGCATAACCTGATCGTTCTTTTTGATGTTTTTCAACCCGTGCATCGCAACGTCAAGTGCGTCAACTGCAGCAATAATCACTTTTGCAAATTCAAAAGTTTCATTGCGTACTTCTTCCACACCATAATTAGCAAAACGGTATGCTGATGAATTAATGTTGTCGGCAAAACCGTCAAGGCATTTCACCAGGTTAAAGATATCGTCACGATCGATTGGCGTAATAAATGTACGGTGCAAAAGATCAAGACAAACACGTGAGATGCGGTCTGCATCACGTTCCATTTTTTTGATACTTGTCGATGCTGATTCAAAGCTTTGCTTTCCTTCGACCATTTCAAGGAATGTACGACTGATGTTTTTGTTGATATCCATCAATTGATCGAAATAATCGAAAAAAGCGCCTTCTTTGGGCAAAAGTCCTCGTAACATAAATTTTTGTTTTTGGGTTTTTAAAAGCGACATCAAAGATAGGTATTTTATTCGTAACATCAATAAAATCAAGTTGTAACAGGTTTGTAACATCTCTTTCAGAACTGATAAAATGTGTGACAAAATGAAAGCTGGAACCCTCGAAATACCCCTTATAGCTAACCATTTGCGAATTTGTCAACAGGAAGTCCGAAGTTTCATCAAGGGGGACTTATCGCATGTTTAACAGCGTATTTTTTACATTCTTTATTATTCAGGTCGTGGATTATCAGAAGCCTAAAGCCTGGAAACAGGATGGTTAACCCACTTGAGCTTATCTTGCAAAATAAAAAATTCAACCCTCTATTATTCGTCTTTGTCGATTTTATTCATAAGTGTGCTGCATTAGTATTATATTTGCTTTGAATCACTTATAAATTGAATGAATTATGAAACTGTCAAAAGGTTGGATTGCATTAATTGTTATCGTTGGTCTTATTTTTATTTTGGGAACATGGATGTCGGGTACCTATAACGGTATGGTGACAAAGGATGAAGCTGTGGCCAAAGCCTGGTCGCAGGTAGAAAATGTCTATCAACGCCGCGCTGATCTTATTCCTAATCTTGTTAAAACGGTTGAAGGAGCTGCCAATTTTGAAAAATCGACATTGAAGGAGGTAATGGCAGCCAGGGCTAGTGCGACGTCTGTTAAGATAGACCCGACTCATTTGAATGAGTCGAATATTGCGGCTTTTCAAAAAGCTCAGGATGGTTTATCTTCAGCGTTAAGCAGATTGATGGTTGTAGTTGAGCGTTATCCTGAGCTCAAGGCAAACCAGAACTTTCTTGAGTTACAGGCACAACTGGAAGGCACTGAAAACCGCATCTCGGTTGAACGTGGGAAATTTAATGACGAAGTAAATGGATATAACAATGTAATTCGTCATTTTCCGGGAAATATCATGGCTGTAATGTTCAGTTTTGAGAAAAAAGGTTACTTCCAGGCTCAGGCAGGTGCGGAAAAGGCTCCGGGTGTGAGTTTTGATTTTGGGAAATAGGAGTATATTTATTCTGTCATGCTGAAATAAATGGTTTCGGCATGACTAAATCTAAATGAAAAACACATGGGAGCTTCCAGTTATTTTACAAAAGAACAACAGCATAAAATTACAGAGTCTATTCGGCAGGCTGAATTAGATACTTCCGGTGAGATTCGGGTCAGAATCGAACGATTTTGCAGAGAAGACGTACTCGATCATGCAGCCTGGCTATTCTATCAATTGGAGATGGAAAAGACAGTACAACGTAATGGCGTATTGATTTATGTCGCTGTAGAATCCCGAAAGTTTGCCGTAATAGGAGATAAAGGGATCAATTCCATTGTTCCTCCTGATTTCTGGGATAGTGTAAAAGAGATAATGCGGACTCAATTTGCTCAGGGCAATCTGACAGACGGTATTTCACTTGCAGTGCTTGAAGCCGGGAAATTACTGAAACAGCATTTCCAATACCGTAAAGATGATACAAATGAATTGCCTGATGATATTTCATTCGGGATTTAAAATAAACAAGATAATGAAACGTAGAAATATCAGATCTATTTTCCTGATGATGCTGGTTGGGGTGTTTGCGATAACCATTCAGGCGCAGATTCCTGCGAAGCCCAATCCGCCAAGGTTGGTCAATGATTTAGCGGGCATCTTTTCTGATGAACAACGACAGGAGTTGGAGCAGTCACTTGTCGCATTTAATGATAGCACCTCCAATGAAATTGTTATTGTAACAGTTAATGATTTGGGTGGTTATGATAAAATGACCTTTGCCCAGCAGATTGGTTCGAAATGGGGAGTGGGGAAGGCAAAACGCAATAATGGTATCGTGATTCTCCTGAAGCCTAAAAATGAAACCCGGGGCGAAGCCTTTATTGCAACCGGATACGGACTGGAAGGAGCATTGCCGGATGCCATCTGCAAGAGAATTGTAGAGAATGAAATGATACCTTATTTTCGCCGGAATGATTATTTCGGAGGTGTAGTCAGTGCATTGCGGGTGATTATGCCGGTTGCCCAAGGGGAGTACAAGTATAAAACAGAAAGTCCTAAAAAAGGAGGAGGCTCAGGAATCGGACTCGTCGTCATTATATTTGTCATTATCGTCATTGTGCTGATTAAAAGAGGGAATCGCGGCAATGATGATTTTACTGGTCGTGGAGGCGGAAGCTCAGGACCTGATCTTTGGACGATGATTTTCCTTGCCGGCATGGCTAATCGTAATCATAATGGCTCCTGGGGAAATTTTTCCGGAGGAGGTAGTAGTGATAGCGGTGGCGATTTTGGCGGTTTCGGTGGCGGTGACTTTGGTGGAGGAGGTGCCGGTGGTAGCTGGTAGATATAAAAAAGACCTTCAGCATGAACTGAAGGTCTTTCTTTTAGTATATCAATCTTTATTTCTTGATTTTTGCTAATGTTTCCGTTTTTGCTTTTTCAAAACGGCTCATCAGGTCATTGATAGTCTCTTTAACCGATGATATTTTGGGTGCAAGATAAGCATTACTACCTGCAAATGCATAACCATTGTCCAGATTTCCTTTGTAAGCATTGTAAAGTGCAACAATGATGCAATAAGGGCTTTTTTGGTAGTCGCAGGTTCTTAAGCACTGATAAGGGCATGATTTTGGTTTGGTCAAACCTTGTTTTACTTTTTCAAGGAAATTATTCTTTAAAGCACGACCTGGCATTCCCACCGGGCTCTGGATGATCTCAACATCATTTACATCTGCCTTTACATATGACATCTTGAATTTTTCGTCAGCATCACATTCGTGAGTAGTTACAAAACGGCTGGCAATTTGAACGCCTTTAGCGCCTTTCTGCATGATGTTGTACATATCTTCACCTGTGTAGATACCACCGGCAGCAATTACAGGAATTTCTACACCATATTTTTCTTCAAAAACGGCAACCTCTTTTACAACTTCCGGAATCAAGGTCTCCAGAGAGAAGTTAGGGTCGTGAATCTGATCGCTTTTAAAGCCAAGGTGACCACCAGCTTTAGGGCCTTCCACCACGATCATATCGGGTAGATAGTCGTACAAAGATTTCCATTTGTCACAGATCAGCTTGGCTGCTCTGGCAGAAGAAACAATAGGAACCAGCTTGGTTGTACAATCGGGAGTGCGATATTTGGGAAGATCCAATGGCAGTCCTGCTCCGGCAAAAATAATATCAGCTTTTTCCGCAATGGAGGTCTTAACCATATCCGCAAAGTTGGTAAGAGCCATCATTATGTTTACCCCGACTATACCGGATGTTTTTTCTTTTGCTTTTCTGATTTCTTCTTTGAGACCACAGATGCACGCTTCCATATAATCTTTAGCAGTGTTTCTGTAGATAAGACCAAGACCGGCGCATGAGATAACACCGATTCCACCTTCGTTAGCAACGGCAGATGCAAGTCCGTTTAATGAAATACCTACTCCCATACCTCCTTGAATAATAGGTACACGAGCCGTTAGGTTTCCGATTTTTAATGAATTCATATATTAAGATTAGATATAAACTGAGCAAAGTTACATATAAAAAATCACCTGTATTGATTCCGTTTTTGAAAGGGGTGATTTTTAACTGAATTTGGGGATAAATCCTTGTTAATTCGTTATTTATAGCACGTTTGTCAGTTTGTTATTCTGTAATGTTTTTGTATAAACAAAAAAAGCAAGCCTTTCGACTTGCTTTTTGCGGTATGGACGGGACTCGAACCCGCGACCCCCTGCGTGACAGGCAGGTATTCTAACCAGCTGAACTACCACACCGTTTGAGTTTTGTGATCCGCCTGGGGTTCGAACCCAGGACCCCAACATTAAAAGTGTTGTGCTCTACCAGCTGAGCTAGCGAATCATCGGGATTTCCTTTAGAAGGAAAAAATGTTTTTTGTGATCCGCCTGGGGTTCGAACCCAGGACCCCAACATTAAAAGTGTTGTGCTCTACCAGCTGAGCTAGCGAATCATCAGTTGCTTTGTTTTTCAAAAGCGATGCAAAGGTAGGGGTTTATTTTTAATCTGCAAATGTTTTCGCTTAAAGATTTTCCTGGTTTTTGTGCTGAATATCTCTATTTGTCATGGAATCAGCATCGTAGGTGGATGGATTTTTTTTATCGATTTCGTGTAAAATGTATCTTTTGTAGTAACTCAGGCAAAGAGTTGTCGCAGGAAGTGCAATTATCAGACCGATCAAACCTAATAAACTACCCCAGATAGAAAGCGAAAGAAGGATGATTGCAGGGTTCAGTCCGGTTACCCGTCCCATTACGTTTGGCACAATAATCATATCTTCGATGCCTTGCACGATTGCCATAACTAAAAAAGCAAGACCTATAATTACCCAGAAACTTTCGTTGGTTTCTGCCGCTTTTAGCAAAGAAAGAAAGACAATGGGGAGTAGCCCAACGAATTTCATGTAGGGGATAAGGTTAAGTAAACCCATCAATAGACCCATAATAATACCTAGGGGCATCCCTATGATTTTAAATCCGATCGCCAGCAAAGTACCTACAATTAGAGAAACCAGAGCTTGCCCACGAAAATATCGGTTCATACCGTAACTTACATCAGAAATGATTTGTTCGACCAGATTTCTGTATCTTACGGGGAATAATTCTATAAAACCATTACTGATGCGGTCAAAATCTTTCAGAATAAATATGGTGTAAAGCAGGATGATTACAGATGCCAGTACACTCAAGACCAGGTTTAGAGAACTGGAGAGGAATTCCCAGAATCTGGGGGCGACCTGTTGAATTAATTGTTTAATATCTTCCTTTGTTAATGCTGAAAGAAGATAATCTAGACTGATATTATGTTTGAAATAAATGGTCCATTCAGCCGGAATCAGAGGTATTGGCCCTTTGCGGTTTTGGTATTCATTAATTAAAAGTTTTAATTTGTAAATTTCATCCGTAACCGATGGTGCTAGTAGCCAGGAAGCCCCGATTATGATGGATATTGCAAATATAATAGTGGCGATGATGGCAAGAATCCTGTTTTTGAACTTAAGCTTATTCTGAAAAAATCCAACCAATGGGTTCAGAAGGTATGCAATAAGCCACGCAATAAGAAATGGGAGTAGTGCTTCCTTTATCAGTATAAGAATATAAATAATAGCTATTGCAAATATTATACTGAAAAATATTCGCGAAACCCGGTCAAAGGTAAATGGTTTTCGAAGTTCTATCATAATAATGGATATAAGAAAAATGTGGTATATGATGCAGAAATCAAGAGGTAATTCCCCGCCTTATGTTGATGTTCATTGCAAAAATAATACTTTTGTCAGTCGGTTAGTTTCCTGTCATTGTTTTTCAAATATAAAATCAGACCACTATTTCTTTATGAACAGAAAAATACTCCTTACGGTTTCATCATTGTTTCTTTTCTTCAGTGGATTTGCGCAAAAGTCGGAGGCTTTGCAGCATTTTATCTCAAATAACTGTTTTTCATCAGCAGGCCTCTCAGTTACTGTTAAGAATGTTGGTAATGGAAATACAATTGTATCGCATAATTCTCAACTCAATCTTACACCAGCGTCTACACAGAAACTGCTTACGACTGCTACAGCGTTAGAGATGTTTGGTCCGGAGTTTCGTTTTGAAACCAAGGTATATTATAGCGGTAAGATCAGTTCGGCCGGAGTGTTGACCGGAGATATTGTCGTTAAAGGAAGTGGTGATCCTACTTTAGGGGCACAGTATTCCTCTCAGGGACAAAGTGCATTTTTTGATACTATTTTATCAGCCTTGAAACGTAACGGTATTCGCGAGATTTACGGTAAAATAATCGGTGATGAGAGACTTTATAATACGGAAATTGTGCCATGGAAAACTCCCTGGGAGGATATGGGGAACTATTATGCGGCCGGAGTTTCAGCGTTGAATTATTCGGATAATAGCTATAAGCTGACATTTAAGACCGGAGCAGCAGGAAGTCGTCCCCGGATTGTAGGTGTTGAACCGAAAGTGATAGGTCTAAAGTTTCAGAACTTTCTGATAGCAAAAGATAATGATAAAGATAGTGCATATCTGTATGGTATGCCATATTGCCATGAACGTTATATTTATGGTTCTGTTCCGGCCAATCAATCGTTTTTTTTCATAAAGGGGGATGTTCCTGATCCGGCTTTATTTGCGGTGCAATCTTTGGCCGTGTATTTAAGAAGTCGTGGGGTGAAAGTATCGGGGGAGGAGACTACCAGCCGGATTTTAGAGCAGCAGGGTAGTGCCATAATTCCCAACGGAGAGATCTTGTGTACTTTTAGATCAGACTCTTTGGGCGAAATTATAAAAGTGACTAATAAGAAAAGCTATAACTTTTACGCCGAAGCATTATTGCGACTTATAGCATCCAGGTATAGCAAAGACGGGTCCTTACCAGCTGGAATTGCAGCCGAAAAAGCTTTCTGGGATAAGAAAGGCCTTAATGCAGGGAAAATATTGATTTATGATGGTAGTGGTCTTGCTCCATCAAACAGGGTTAACTCCGGTTTTCTGGTTGATCTGTTGCGCTATATGATTACGCAAAGTCACAACAAAGAAAGTTATGTCCGGTCATTGGCTATTGCTGGAGAAGATGGTACGTTGAAGAGCTTTCTTGCGAATACAGCTTTAAAAGGGAAAGTAAAGGCAAAAAGCGGAAGTTTTGAAGGAGTGCTAACATACGCCGGTATAGTAAATAAGAATGGTTCGGAATATGTCTTTTGTGTAATGGTAAATGCTTTCACCTGTCAGACATCTGTCGTGAAAAGGGCCATTGAACAGTTTTTGATGGATTTATGATTGTCTTTTACGGGGTAATTTGCCCAAAGTCTATTCAGATTGGATAAAAATCTGATTCAAAAATATCAGTTTTCCGTTTTATACATTACTTTTGTTTATCTAACAACTCTATATTTTGTTCTTGAAAGGTTTATGGCCGAAAAAAGGAATATTGAAATGATTGTAAGGGAGCTTAAAGAATTGCAGTCTTTGAGTGATGCACTGGCAGTATGCAATCCATTGCCACAGTCCCTTTTACAACTGATTAAGGATAAAGCTCAAAGAGTCGTTACTCTTACGGAGCAGGTAATGACTCATTCCGGGGAGATTTCTGCTGATTTTTCCACATTGGAAGCTGTAGA
This sequence comes from Parabacteroides sp. FAFU027, assembly GCF_022808675.1. Taxonomy (NCBI): domain Bacteria; kingdom Pseudomonadati; phylum Bacteroidota; class Bacteroidia; order Bacteroidales; family Tannerellaceae; genus Parabacteroides; species Parabacteroides sp. FAFU027. Next base: position 98,274 of record NZ_JAKZKV010000007.1, on the reverse strand, counting down.
AAAACCAATTAACGATGCCGCTCCAGTAAACAATGAGGATAAAGGGATTGTTTTGAATACAGTTTCTGAAGAATTTATTCAGCCGGAAGAGGTTTCGGTTTCAATGCCTGTCGTTCCTCCGGTTTCAGTTGAAGAGGTTTCTGAAAAATCGGTTTCCACTCTGGCTCAAAAACTGACTTTGAATGAACGCTTCAGATTTCTTAGGAATCTTTTTTCGGGAAATGAATCTCTGATGATGTCTGTTTTTGCAGAATTGGATAATAAATCCGGTTTGGACGAAATGGAAGAATACCTGAAAGTGAAATTTCAATGGGATTGGGAAAGTGCACCCGTTCTTGATTTTGTACAGTTTCTCGAACGAAACATTAAATAATTGCTGATGGCAAAATTGATTATTATACCTACGCCGATTGGCAATTTAGAAGATATTACGCTACGTGCGGTCAGATTATTGAAAGAGGTTGATTTGGTTTTAGCTGAGGATACCCGCACGACTGGGAATTTGTTGAGACATTTGGATATTTCTGTAAAAATGCAATCGCATCACAAGTTTAACGAGCATAAGACGATTGAACAAATCGTTAACCGGATAAATGCCGGAGAAAATGTGGCGCTTGTATCAGATGCCGGAACGCCTGCGATTTCGGATCCGGGATTTCTGGTTGTTCGTGAATGTGTAAAAGCCGGTATCGAGGTGGAGTGTCTGCCTGGCGCTACAGCTTTTGTTCCTGCGTTGGTTGTTTCTGGTTTACCCAATGACCGCTTTTGTTTTGAGGGGTTTCTTCCTCAGAAAAAAGGGCGGAATACGCGCCTTAAAGAGTTGGCGGAAGAGTCGCGAACCATTGTCTTTTATGAATCTCCATATCGTGTACTCAAGACATTGACTCAGATTGCCGAATTTTTCGGTTCAGAAAGAGCTGTTTCCGTTTCAAGAGAGTTGTCAAAGCTGCACGAGCAGACCGTCAGAGGTACATTGGCTGAAGTTATTGCTCATTTTGAACAAAATGAACCGCGCGGAGAATTTGTTATTATTGTAGGAGGAAAGCCTTCTGAAAAAGGAACAAAAGAACCCAAAGAATAATATGACATATCACCATTATTAATCTAAAATAGATACTAAGATGAAAAAGCTGCTTTTACCATTGCTTGCAGTAGCCCTGATGGTTGCTTCATGCGGAAAAAATTCTTCAGAGTATAAAACTCTGAAAGCTGAAAACGATTCGCTTAAACAACAACATGAGCAAGTCGTGAAAGAGTATGATGACGCACTTACCTTGATCAATGAGGTACAGGACGGGCTTGGCAAAATGAAAGATGCAGAGAATTACCTGAAAGTGCAGGGTGCCCAAGGTAAAGAACTGACTCCTTCTGCACGAGAGAAGATTGTAGGAGATATGAAATTTGTTTCTGAAACACTTCAAAAAAACAAAGAAAATCTGGATAAATTGAATGCGATGGTTAAAAATGGCCGCATTCAATCGGCACAGATGAAAAAGACCATTGAGAAGATGGTGGCCGAATTAGAAGAAAAAACCAAAGCTATTGCAGATCTTCAGGCTCAGTTGCAACAGAAAGATGTGAAAATTGGAGAATTGGTTGCTCAGACTGAAAATTTGACAGGACAGGTTACAAGCCTGACAACAGAATCAACAAAGCAGAAGGAGGAAATCGCATCACAGGATAAAGCCATCAATACAGCCTGGTATGTGTTCGGAACTAAAGCTGAGTTGAAAAAACAGAATGTAATCACCGGTGGGGGTTTGTTCAAGAAAGCAGATGTGATGAAAAAAGAGTTCAGTAAAGAATACTTCATCGCTATCGATATTCGTAATACTAAGTCTATTGAGCTTTTCTCTAAAAAGGCAAAATTCCTTACTACCCATCCGGCAGGAAGTTACTCTTTGGAAAAAGATAATTCCGGTATGTTGATTCTGAAAATTACTGACTATAAAGCATTCTGGAGCGTTTCTCGCTATCTCGTAATCCAGGTAGACTAAGAAAAGAACGTTCAGATAAATCTTTTAAAAGACCTGCTTTTTTGAGGAAAGGCAGGTCTTTCTATTGATATAAAATTGAAAGTAAGAAAACAGATAGGATTTTGATTTATATATAAATTGTTGACAATGAGGAAGTACAAAAGTGTATTTGTAGATCTTGATGATACGTTGTGGGATACCAAATCAAATTCAAGAGAGGGTATGACAGAAATCTTTTTTCAGTATAAACTGGAAGAATATTTTGAGAGTTTCGAACATTACTATGGGATTTATACGGAAAGAAACCAGGAATTGTGGCATCAGTACCATCATGGCCAGATTGGGAAACAATTTCTAATTAGTGAGCGGTTTCTTCACCCTTTGCGTTTTGCGGGTTTGGCTGACGAAAATCTTGCTATACAAATGAATAGCGATTATCTTGACGCTGTATCATCTAAAACCCAACTGATACCTAATGCAAAAGACCTTCTGGAGTATTTGTATCCCAAATACAGATTATTTGTTTTATCAAACGGTTTTAGGGATGTGCAGCAAAAAAAACTGGCTAATTCCGGTCTTCTGGGTTATTTTGAGAAAATCATTACTTCCGAAGATGTCGGGGTAAATAAGCCTTACCCTGGAATATTTGAGTATGCTCTCAAATCAACAAATTCCCGCAAAAAAGAGAGTATAATGATTGGTGATAATCCTGAAGCGGATATAGCGGGTGCCTATAACTACAAATTAGACCAAATCTATTTTATGAATTTTCAATGTCATTCACTTCCGTTTACTCCGACCTACTCTGTAGATACGCTTGATGAGGTGAAATCTATACTTTAATGCAGTTTATGCATTTCTGACATAAAGAAAGCCTGTTTTAATGCAAACTTTGTTCTGGTTGTACTGTTTCTAATAATAATTGAATATATTTGCTGACGTGTAAGTGATAGTGTGACAAAATGTTTTATAGTATGTGTATGTATAATGTATGATTCTGTATAAATAGACGTATTTAGTGTATTTGGGATAGTTGATATAAGTTTTAATTTAAAAGTGGTTTTATGAGAAAGTTGACGCTCTTCTTTCTATGTTTGATTGTAAACATAGCGCTCGTTTCTGCACAGACCAAGGTCAGTGGATTGGTCATATCTGCTGAAGATGGGCAACCCGTCATCGGAGCTTCGGTAGTCGTAAAGGGTACCAAAGTGGGGACTGTAACAGACCTGGACGGTCGTTTTAGTTTAAATGTTCCTTTCGGAACAAAGACTTTAGTCTTTAGGTACGTTGGGTTTGATTCAAAGGAAGAATCAGTTAAAGCCTCAATGCGTATTGTGATGCAGCCCTCTTCGCAGGCGTTAAGTGAAGTGGTTGTTACTGCCTTGGGCATAAAAAGATCAGAGAAAAGTCTCGGTTATGCAGCAACCACAATTTCTAATCAGCAATTGACTACTACAGGAGACCGAAGTGCGTTAAATGCACTTCAGGGAAAGGTCGCCGGTGTTGATATTTCTTCAGCGTCCGGCTCTCCGGGTGCATCTACACGTGTGATACTGAGAGGTTATTCATCGCTAAGATCAAATAATCAACCGTTATATGTAATTGATGGAGTGCCAGTCAGTAATGGAGTAGTAAATCAAACCGACATAAATGGAGGATATGATTTTGGGAACAGAGCCAATGATATCAATCCTGATGATATCGAGTCAATTACAGTTTTAAAAGGAGGTTCTGGTACAGCTCAATATGGTTCTAGAGCAGCAAACGGAGTTATTATTATTACTACAAAAAACGGATCAAAAGCTAATAATAAGGCGAAAATTGAAGTCTCATCAACGACAACTTTTGATACACCTTTGAAATTGCCATTGATGCAAAATGAATTCGGTCAGGGATGGTATGATGTAGGGGGAACAGCTACAAACCTAGAAGAAAATGGCAGTTGGGGACCTCGATTTGATGGGAAAATCAGAATTTGGGGACATGTTGTCGATAACCAACAACAGATTAAACCCTATGTTGCACTACCTAGTAATATCAAAGACTTTTTTGATGTTGGTGTAACTACCAATAATAGCTTTTCGTTGTCCAATGGTGATAAGGACAAAAGCTATTTTATTTCATATGCCAACATCAATAATGATGGAATAATGCCTTCCAATGCAGATTCGTATAAAAGAAATAATCTTTCATTGAGAGGTTCTTCTACTTTTTTGAAAAACCTGACACTCTCCGGTTCACTTAACTATGTGAGAAAGGATACAAAATTCGTCCCAACCGGTCAGGAGCAGTCTGTATTAGACGCTATTTGGCAGAGTGCGCGTGATATCAGCCTTGTTGACTTGAAAGATTACAATAACAAGTTTAACAACGTGGATAATTATTATACTGTGTACGCTCAGAATCCATATTATGTGTTGAATGAGCACGGCAATAAATTTATGGAAAACAGAGTCTATGGCAATACGGCTTTAGACGCTAAGATTTTACCATGGTTGACAGCCACTTTCAGAATCGGAGAAGATGCCTCTAACAGTACCTTGAAAACCTGGCGGGCAATAACCAAATCTACAAGAGCAGATTATAACAAAGAAGTAGGTCGGGTAGGGGAAAACTCTTACTATGCATCTGAGTTTAATACTGATTTCCTATTGAAAATTGAAAAGAAGTTACAAGATAAAGTTTCTTTGAATGCAATTCTGGGGCATAACTTTAATCAACGGGATACCAGAGTTCAGACTGCAGAAGTGGTCGGTCTTGATATTCCCAATTATTATAATCTGTCAAATAGTTCATCTACACCTTCTGTTACCGCAACTACAACTCAAAGGCGGTTGGTTGGTGTATATGGTAGCTTTGACCTGGGATACAAAGATTGGTTATTCCTAAACTTTTCTGCCAGAAATGACTGGTCTTCAACGCTTCCCGTTAATAATAGATCGTTTTTCTTTCCAGGAGGAAGTCTCAGTGTTGTATTTACTGAGTTGATGGGTAAATCTGTGCAAAATATTCTATCTTATGGAAAGATACGGGCAGGTATAGCACAGACAGGTAATGATGCTGATCCTTATTTGATTAATTCTGTATTGGTTCAAACAACCCATACGGATGGATACAGATCTCTGGAATATCCCTTGGCTGGTTCGATAAATGGTTTCTCTGTATCCAACAGAATAGGAAGTGATAAATTGAAGCCAGAGATTTCAACCGATATGGAGATTGGAACTGAATTGAAGTTCCTGGATAATCGATATGGTATGGATATTGCTCTCTATAATAAGACTATTACCGATTTGATATGGCAAGCATCCATTCCGGCTAGTACTGGATATACAAGCATGATGATGAACCTTGGTAAAATAACGAATAAAGGGGTAGAAATCAGTGTGAGTGTGATACCGGTTAAAGTAAAAGATCTTGAATGGGAGGTTTTTGCCAATTATACAAGAAACATCAACAAACTAGTGAAACTAACCGAAGGTCTTGACCAAATTTCATTAGGAGGAACCAGCTCCATCAACTATATGGCCAGACCTGGTTATGAATTAGGATTATTTGAAGGAAATGTATTAGAGACAGATCCGGATGGTCATACAGTAGTGGATGCTCAGGGACTTCCAATTTTCAAATCAGAGAAAGGCTATCTTGGTTCATCGCAAAGTAAGTATAGGATAGGTGGCGGAACTTCCATTAAATTTAAAGGGATTACTCTCAAAACGGTATTTGATTTTAGAAAAGGAGGGCATCTCTATTCCAGGACTAAAGAAATTCTGTACTTTACCGGTAATGCTCCGCAAACAACCTATAATGACCGTCAACCATTCATTATTCCAAATTCAGTCCAGTTGGTTGATGGAAAGTATGTTGAAAATACAACTCCAATTGCCGGATGGGATCATAATCTTAATTTGTACTACAATCAAACATATAATGCAGGTATTGGAGGTGCATATGCTTTGGTAGACAGGACTTTCCTGAAAATGCGGGAATTAAGTTTATCATATGCTATTCCTAAGTCAGTTTTGGCATCGTCATTCATTAATTCCGCAGAGATCGCTTTGGTTGGACGGAATCTATTCATATGGACACCCAAGTCTAATATTTTTACAGATCCGGAGCAAACGACTTTTGGTAATGACATTGAAGCCGGTTTTGGTGATTATGGTGCAACACCTTCTACTAAAAGCCTGGGATTTAGCGTGAAATTAGGATTTTAATCTATAAAAAATAAACCTTATGAATAAGATAATATATAAGTACTTGCTGGTTTTGATAAGTACGTTTTCATTACTGGGATGTAGTGATAAATTCTGGGATATAAATACAGATCCCAATAATCCATCTGTGGTTACACCTGCTTTAGCATTACCCAGTGGAATATCAGGTAGTGTCTTTGTTATAGGAGGATATTATCACGCATTAGGAAGTTTCTGGACACAACAATATGCACAGGCTCCTGCGGCGTCACAATGGTTAGAATGGGAATCATATAACCTGACTGATGATGATTTTGACAGACAGTTTACTACTATGTATTCCGGTGCATTAACCGACCTACAATATGTGAGAGAGCAGGCTAAGAATTCGTCTAGTTGGCCATATTATTCAATTGCAACCCTGGTTCAGGCTTACGATTTTCAGGTGTTGGCTGACTTGTATGATCAAATACCTTTTACAGAGGCTTTAAAAGGATCAACTATTTTACAACCGAAATATGATAAGGGGGCTTTAGTTTATGATAGCTTATTTGCCCGGATCGATGATGCAATATCCCGGAACTTAACTAATGTTCCTGCTTCCCTCGAAACGTCTGACGTATTATTAGGTGGAGATATGGATGCATGGATCGCGTTTGGAAATACACTTAAACTTAAAATGTATCTGAGGTATGTGAATGTAGATCCTAATAAATATAAGAGCCAAATCATTGCGCTTTTAAACGAAAATAATTTCTTAACGAAAGATGTCCGTTTTACGGCATTCAAAGCGCAGGAAACCGGATATAATCCCTTCTATAATACTTTTGTTGATCGTCTGGCAGGAAATATTGTCGCTAATAAAACATTGGTAAATTATCTGGAGAATAATAATGATCCAAGACTTCAAAAATTTTTCAATGCTTCTGTGACGGGTTCAATTTATGCCAGTGTTGCTACAGGTGAGTCTAAAACCTTATTGGGAACGATTAATAACTACGCCACACCTAATATTGGACAAATAGATCCGGTTTATTTATTTACTAAAGAAGAGGTTTTGTTTATGATTGCGGAAGCTCAGGCCAGATATAAAACGTCAGCAGAAGCCCAAGCGACTTATCTGAAGGGCATTAAAGCATCATTGAGTAGATATGGACTTCCAGAGGACACTGTTTCATATTCATATAATGGAATAAAGTCAATTATTGAACAGAAATGGATTGCAGCAACAAACCTGAGAGCCATTGAAGCTTACTTTGATTTTAACAGGACTGGTTACCCTGACTTTTTTAGTACGTCATTAACCTCTGTTTTATCCGGCAATGCTAGACCAAAACGTCTGTTCTTTCCGGCAACAGAGAGAAAGACTAATGCAAATACACCTGATAGAGTTCCTCTTACAGAGAAAGTCTGGTGGGGACTATAACTTCTAAAACTGACTAGATATGAAAAAAATAATTATGATCATAAGTTTGTTAGGAGCTATTATGGCTTCTTGCAATAAGGACTCTGAAGGAGTTTCAACAATGACTACTTATCCGACTGTCGAGTTGAAGGGCGATGAGGCGTTGACTATTCTTGTAGGAGGCTCTTATACAGAATCAGGCGTAATCGCTAAAGAGGGCGATACCGATATTAGTAGCACTGTGGTCATTGATGGCGCTGTCAACACATCTACCCCAGGCGTTTATACTATTAAATATACTGCGACAAATAAAGATGGCTTTACGGCTACAGCCAGACGCTATGTTGGTGTAATAACAGCAGAAGCTGCCGCTATGGATATTTCAGGAACTTACAAGCGAAATGCTGGAGCTTTGGGGTTGGTGAGTGTGACAAAGACAAATTATCCGGGGCTTTATATCAATAATAATCCGGGAGGAGCCAAAAATTCGGATGGTACAAACGTCAGTGATATTTATGTTTATATGTTCCAGACGAAAGCGACTGTAGTGAATGCTCCATCTCAGGATACTAAGGTTGGTGAATTTGCCTGTATAAATGGAGTCTATGATGCAACCAATAATCTGTTTAAATGGGTATGTGTAAATTCTGGTTACGGAACGGCTTTACGTACTTTCATCAAGCAATAATAATAAAAAGTATAGTCTTATGAAAAAAATAAATTATCTATTGTTGACATTGTTCATGCTATTGGCTCTTTCTTGTGAGCAGGAATATAAAAAAGAGTACAGCTGGGCATATCCTTTGTCTGGAGACTGGATGCTTAAAGAGTATGTAGATGGAGTTGCCAGTGGATCTCCGTTTGAAATAAAGATCTATAACTCTTCATTTGGGAAAGATTCAATTTGGATTGATGATTATGGTACCGGAGTTGCAAGTGCCAGTCAATATGGTAATTATTGGACAATGAAATTCAAGGCAAAAGCGGATATGACTTCCAAAACATTTCAAACAGGTTTGTCAACATCTGTAATTCCGGGATATGGCATCGGGATTAAAGTCGCTAATGGAAAAGTCATAAACAATGACAGTATCTATTTTGAAATAATGTTTGAAGACGATGCTACTCCATATGGCGTTACTCATGTTTTAGCAGGGCACAGATCAACCTCGTATGAAGAATACATGAATCATTAAGTGATTCAGGAAATGATAACCAATAAAAAAAGGCATTGAAAAATGCCTTTTTTTATTGGTCGATTTTTAAGCTGATATTTATATAATAGCTTTGGGCTTGGTCAATGCTCTATAAATCAGATAACACCCAATAATTATAAACGGCAGACTCAACAATTGGCCCATATTTAATAGCATATTAGCCTCAAATGCTTCCTGGTCGTTCTTGATAAATTCTATAAAGAAACGGGTTAGGAATATCCCATTCAGGAAGATGCCGAATATAAGCCCTTCTTTTTGCCACGCCTTCTTTTTGAAATAAAGGTTCATCAACAAGATAAAAACAAGGATATAGCACACAGCTTCATAGATCTGAGTCGGATGTGACGGATCGGAGAAAATTGGTTCTGCCCCATGTCTCCAGGCCTGAAGATTGGTCACATAGCGGAATGCCCAGGGCAAATTGGTTGCATGGCCATAAATTTCGTGATTGAATAGGTTGCCGAGACGAATTAATGCACCAACTAACGCTACAGGTACAACCAGACGGTCAAATGTAAAGAGCATACTCCGGTGCGTTACCTTCTTTGAATAGATCCAAATGGCAATGATAATACCGATTGCTCCTCCATGGCTGGCCAGTCCGCCTTCCCAGATTTTGAAAATTTCGATCGGATTAGCCGAATAGTAATCCCAGGCATAAAAGAGACAATGTCCCAAACGGGCACCTATCACCGTTCCGGCGATGACATAGATAAACAGGCTGTCGAGCCATTTCAGGTCGATATTTTCCTGCTTAAACATTTTCTCTACAATCTTGTATCCGATCCAGAATCCAATGGCAAACATCAGTCCGTACCAACGGATTTCACGGCCCAGGATATTGACAATGGCCGGATCTACAGTCCAGGTAATATAATTCAGCATAGTGGTATTGGTTTAACGTAAAAAGAGTTGTGAGCGGCAAAGATAAAATTTACCCTGTTAACTCACAACTCTTTATATTATTTGTTTCTGATTTCCTCAGCTTAGTAGGCGGATTCAAATTGTCGCAGGAACCGCACATCATTTTCGGAGAACATCCGGAGATCTTTTACCTGGTATTTCAGGTTGGTGATACGTTCGATACCCATACCGAGGGCATATCCGGTGTATTCTTTGCTGTCTATACCGCAAGCTTCCAATACGTTCGGATCCACCATGCCACAACCTAGGATTTCTACCCATCCGGTATGTTTGCAGAATGGACAGCCTTTTCCTCCGCAAAGGTTACAGGAGATATCCATTTCAGCCGATGGCTCTGTAAACGGGAAGTAAGACGGGCGGAGACGAATTTTGGTTTCGGTTCCGAACATCTCCTTTGCAAAGTATAATAAAGCCTGTTTCAGGTCAGCAAATGAAACGTTTTTATCCACATACAGCGCTTCTACCTGGTGGAAGAAACAGTGTGCACGGTACGAAATCGCTTCGTTGCGATACACGCGTCCCGGGCAAATGATACGGATAGGCGGTTGGGTTTTCTCCATGACGCGAGTCTGAACAGAAGAGGTGTGTGTGCGAAGCAACACGTCCGGACTACGCTGGATGAAAAAAGTGTCCTGCATATCACGTGCAGGGTGGTCTTCGGCAAAGTTGAGTGAAGAAAATACGTGCCAGTCATCTTCGATTTCAGGCCCTTCGGCAATGGTAAATCCAAGACGGGCAAAAATATCGCAAATTTCGTTTTTGACGATAGAAAGCGGGTGGCGTGTACCTAATGCAATCGGATAGGCCGTGCGGGTCAGGTCTTCTTCTACGCTGCCCAGGTTTTGGCTTTCCAATACTTCTTTGAGCGTATTGATTTTTTCCTGCGCCTTATCTTTCAGTTGATTGATAAGCTGTCCAACTTCACGTTTTTGTTCAGCCGGAACATTTCGAAAATCATTCATCAGGCTGGTGATTTCGCCCTTTTTACTGAGGTATTTGATACGCAACGCTTCTACCTCGTCAAGGTTTGCAGCGGTGAGGTTGGATATTTCGTCGAGCAACGATTTAATTTTGTCAATCATAATCATCGTGTTTTCTGATTCAGAGTGCAAAAGTACAAAATTAAGTTACACGTATGTCTTTGCTAAATGAAAAAAGCTTCTCTTCTGGTGAATCTTGAACCGGATAGGTGCAATATGTCAGAATCAAAAGCGAAATGTGCTGCAAATCATCGTTTTTGTTGCTAACTTTCTTTAGTATATTAGCGGAAAAGTGCGAATAAAAATTATCTTTGCACTATGAAACGAAGGTGGATCCGCAATTCGGTGTTTATTAGCCGTAGCAAATGGATTTATCGAGAGTTTCCCATCTGTTTCAAAGATTAAATTATTCGGATGAAGCTTCTGATATCACATATTGAATACCTGTTAACCGAGAATGATTGCGTGATTGTTCCCGGCTGGGGTGGTTTTGTGGTACAGCAGCATAATGCGTTGATTACAGAATCAAGCATTCTGCCTCCATCGCGGGAGATCTGTTTTAATCCGGGTTTGGTGCATGATGACGGGATTCTCATCTCATCAATTTCTCAAACGCAGGGGATCAGCTATTCTGAAGCACGGCGTCTGTTGAATAATGAGGTCGGGATTTTCAATGCCGAATTATCTCATCAAAAGAGTATTGAATTTGGGGAAATAGGAAAGTTCTCTTTCGATGAAGAGCAAACTTTGCTATTTGAACCAAAAGATAATGTTTCCACAGACCTTGAATGTTTGGGTTTTGCTCCGCTGCAATTGAAAACATTGGATCAGATTCAGCAAAAAGCAAAACCACAACCAGCCGAGCGCAAACCGTTTGCTGAGCAGGAGGGAGATATTATTCATATCCGTTTCAGTAAGCGCAAAATGCTTCGGGCTATGGCTTCTGCTGCGGCGATAATGATATTGTGGGTGTTTTCATCTCCGGTAAAGGATCAACGCTCAAACATCAGTTGTGCAGGTATGATTTCGCGGTTGGAGTTTTCGAAACCACATTCCCCTGTAACGCCTTCGGTCAAGAAAGATACGGTCATAATGAAGGATACAGTCGTCGTGGAGAAAAAGATAGAACAAGCAGTCGAACCTAGGGATTCCGTAGTCGAAGAGTTGCACTATTTTATCGTGCTGGGTAGTTTCCAGACCGAACATGCAGCTAACCGGCATAAAGAACAGCTTTCAGAGTTGGGTGTCCCTCATGTTGGAGTGAAAAAGATGGGAAGCAAGATGCGTACCTATCTGAAGGGATTTGCTGATAAGGATTCTGCCATGAAATATCTGAACAAGATCAGGGATGACCGGGAGGAGTATAAAGAGGCTTGGTTATATTGTATGAAATAGATTTTAAGTTTATTATATCAGAGTACCTTCTGCGATTGCAGGGGGTATTTTTTTACCAGTAAATGAGAATAAAAAAGCCGGACTAAATCCGGCTTTTATTTCTTAAATGTAATTTTAGCTCTGCAAATTGACCGGGAGTTATGTCCCGTGATTTCGATCTGAGTTTCGTGATCGGAGGCTGTTGCCCGGTGAAAATGAAGCTTATCTCCGGGTTTTGATTCCGACATGAATGTGATGTCAAATCTGTTTAGTTCTCCGATTTGCTTAATGTCTGATGAAAACAGGTTAATGATATGCTCCACATACTTGCAGGTATTGACATGTCCGTTGAAATCCAAATCTGAATATTTCACATCATGAAAATATTCCGGTTCGCTTGATACAATCCCGATTTTGCCAGGTTTATCGATTGGACACTCTTTGTCAACTTTGTGATTGCTGATGTCGCTTACAGCTGTTAGATCTGCAGCCTTTCGGGTGTTCAGGTCTATCATTGACCACACAGTGCGTGCGTAACCTAAAATTTCACCTTTTTGATTCTGAAAACAGAAATTCCGGGTAGAGAAATGTTTATTCAAATCTTCAACCCAGGTCTGAATAACAATATGGTCATAGATTTCAGGAAAGCTCTCCAACTCAATAGCAGCTCTGGCTAATACCCAGGAACAGTTCCCTGCATTTAAATGGCGGAGCCCCCAGCCTCGTTCGTCAGCATGGTATCCGGCGCAGTCAAGCATCTTTCGCACGAGTACCGGTAACGGATATTTTCCAAAAATATCGACGTCTCCCGCTTCTATACTAAAGGTGTAACTACCTATCCGGTTCATTAGTCTGCTTTTTCAGCCCTCTTTTCAAGGAAATTACTCAGCAGCTCCTTTGAGCTCTTGGTAATGGCAATCCGTCCTGAACGAACAAACTGCATTACTCCGTATTGTTTCAGCTCTTCAAAGAATAACTGGGTATCTTCCGTATGTCCTGTAAGTTCAAGTACGGCGTAATCGCGGTTGATTTCCAGAAAACGGGCATTGTACTTACGAACCAGATTTTCCACTTCTACATGGTCAACGATGATGTTGGTTGCCACTTTGTAGAGTGCAATTTCCTGATAAATAACCTCTTCATCAGTATAGAAGTAAGCTTTAACCACATCTACGCGCTTTTCGATCTGCTTAACCACTTTATCCACCATGTCTTTGGTTGAGAAAACGGTGATGGTGTATTTGTGGATACCCTCGATCGAAGAGGCAGAAACGGTCAGGCTTTCAATATTGATCTGACGACGTGTGAATATATTCGAAACCTGGCTCAGGAGTCCGGGTTGGTTTTCCGAAAAAACGATGATAGTAAATAGTTCCATAATTCGGTGCAAAGTTTAATGTTCTACGTTACCGTTATTGGTGGGATTATTTATCACCCAGTAAAATGTTAGAAATAGATGCTCCGGTAGGGATCATCGGATAAACCATACCTTTGGTTTCAACTTTCACCTCAAGCAAATAGGGCTGGTCATCGCTGAGCATCTCGGCAATGGCGCCATCAAGATCCTCACGCTGAGAAACCGAACGACCTTTGATCCCGTATGCTTGGGCAATCATGATGAAATCCGGATTCTTCATGTGGGTTTCCGAGTAACGGTCATTGAAGAAGAGTTCCTGCCACTGGCGTACCATACCTAGGAAGTTATTATTCAGGATAATCATTTTCACACCTGTACCTTCCTGCAGTATAGTTCCCAGCTCCTGGATGGTCATTTGCATACCACCGTCACCGGTAAAGAGACAAACAGTACGGTCTGGTGCTCCGATTTTAGCCCCGATAGCAGCCGGAAGTCCGAATCCCATCGTGCCCAATCCGCCCGATGTAACCATGCTGCGGGATTGGGTAAATTTGAAATAACGGGAAGCCATCATTTGGTTCTGACCTACGTCGGTTACCAATACCGCTTTGTTTTCGGTGGCTTCCGAAACTTTACGGATTACTTCACCCATGGAGATTTCGTGACTTGTCGGATTAAGTTCCGGTTCGATTACTTTCTCTTGTTCGGTTTGTTCGTATTCGGTGAATGAATCAATCCATTCGGTATGTTTAGCTGCATTCAGTTTTTCGGTAACCAATTCCAATGTTTGTTTGGCATCACCCAATACAGCTACTTCCGCTTTTACATTCTTGTTGATCTCAGCCGGGTCAATGTCGAAGTGAATCACACGGGCCTGTTTGGCATAAGTGTTCAAATCACTCGTTACACGGTCGTCAAAACGCATACCGATAGCGATCAAAACATCGCATTCGTTGGTTTTTATGTTTGGACCGATGTTTCCGTGCATTCCCAGCATACCTTTGTTCAGACGGTGCTCAGTCGGCATTGCAGACGAACCAAGCAAAGTCCATCCCGCAGGAATGTCTGCTTTTTCAAGGAAGGCATTCAACTCTTTTTCAGCATTGGCAAGGATAACCCCCTGGCCAATCAATGCAAAAGGTTTTTTTGCTGAGTTGATCAACGCAGCAGCAGCTTCAATGGACCATGGTTCCACATCTGGTACCGGAACGAAGCTGCGGATGAAGGTGCATTTTTTATAGCTATATTCGAGTTTTGCGATTTGAGCGTTTTTAGCAAAGTCAATCACAACAGGACCCGGACGGCCTTCTCGTGCGATATAAAATGCACGGGCAATTGCACCGGGGAGATCTTCTGCATTGCGTACCTGGTAGCTCCATTTGGTAATAGGCTGGGTAATACTTACTACATCCGTTTCCTGGAATGCGTCTGTTCCCAATAGTGCAGCTCCTACCTGACCGATGATGACAACCATAGGTGTGCTATCAATCATGGCATCGGCAATACCGGTAATGGCATTTGTTGCTGCCGGACCGGAAGTAACAAGTGCGACACCTGTTTTACCACTAACGCGGGCATATCCTTGTGCCGCATGGGTTGCACCTTGTTCGTGACGAACCAAAATGTGTTTGATTTTATCCTGATGGTCGTGTAAAGCATCGTAAACCGGCATGATGGCACCGCCGGGATATCCAAAGATGGTATCAACCCCTTCATGGATCAGTGATCTCATTAATGCTTCCGCGCCTGAAATTAGTTCTTTGCTCATAGCAGATCCCTTTCTGATTTTATCGTTTGGGAAAATAGTTAAAACTTGATGTTATTGTAGCCCTAACAGGTTTTAAAAACCTGTTAGGTTTTAACTGAATGTTCTCAGTTATGAATTCTTTAAGATAGAATTTTATTCCACAATTCTTACAGCACCCATATCAGCCGAAGCTACCATGCTGGCGTAAGCGCGGAGTGCTTTAGAAACAACGCGGTTTCTGTCTTTGGGTTTAAAGGCATCTTTACCTCGTGCTTCTTCGGCTTTGCGTCTTTCGGCTAACTCCTCGTCACTGACCAACAGGTTGATAGAACGGGCCGGGATGTTGATCTCGATGATATCGCCTGTCTGAACCAAGCCGATATTACCGCCCGAAGCTGCTTCCGGAGAGATGTGGCCGATAGAAAGACCTGAAGTACCTCCGGAGAAGCGACCGTCGGTAATCAACGCACACTCTTTACCGAGGTGGCGTGATTTGATGTATGAGGTCGGATAAAGCATCTCCTGCATACCCGGGCCGCCTTTAGGCCCTTCGTGAGTGATCACCACGACGTCTCCGGCTTGTACTGTTCCTCTCAGGATTCCATCACAGGCTGTATCCTGCGATGTGAATACTTTCGCCGTTCCTTTGAAAAGGAAGCAGCTTTCATCTACTCCGGCGGTCTTAACCACACAGCCGTTGAGCGCGATGTTTCCGAAAAGGACAGCCAAACCGCCGTCTTTTACATAAGCGTTATCGTAATTGCGGATACAGCCGTTTACACGGTCAGTATCCAGCTCTTTGTATTTAGAATCTTGTGAACCCATCACCAGATTGAAGCGGTGAGCAGGGGCACTTTTGTATTTGTCAATGGCAACCTCGGTAACATTCGGGCTGTTGATGTCAAATTTGTCGATCGCTTCGCCCAATGTCAGACCGTCAGCACGACTTACATTTGTGTCAATCAATCCGATTTTGTTCAACTCCGACATGATGGCCATGATACCTCCGGCACGGTTAACGTCCTGAATGTGGTACTTCTGCGAGTTTGGAGCTACTTTGCACAAACAAGGAGTTTTGCGTGAAAGTGCGTCAATGTCAGCCATTTTGAAATCAACTTCCGCTTCGTTGGCAATAGCAAGGAGGTGAAGAACCGTGTTGGTAGAACCACCCATGGCAATATCGAGTGCCATCGCATTCATAAAGGCAGAACGGGTAGCGATAGAGCGTGGCAATACGCTGTCGTCTCCGTCGCGGTAATATTTGTATGCGTTTTCAACGATCAGCTTGGCTGCGTCAACAAACAGTTGGGTACGGTTGGCGTGAGTAGCCACGATAGTACCGTTACCCGGCAGGGCCAGACCGATGGCTTCGTTGAGGCAGTTCATCGAGTTGGCGGTAAACATTCCCGAACAGCTACCACAGGTAGGACAGGCCGAAGCCTCTACTTTAGCTACTTGTTCATCGCTAACGCTGTCGTCAGCTGCCTGTACCATGGCGTCGATCAGGTCAAGGTGTTTGCCGTCGAGCTCTCCGGCTTCCATCGGACCACCTGATACGAAAACTGCAGGGATATTGAGGCGCATAGCAGCCATCAGCATACCCGGAGTGATCTTGTCACAGTTGGAGATACACACCATAGCATCGGCTTTGTGTGCATTAACCATATATTCAACGCTGTCGGCAATCAGGTCGCGTGAAGGGAGGGAATATAGCATACCGTCGTGTCCCATTGCGATTCCATCGTCGATAGCGATGGTGTTGAATTCAGCAGCAAAGCAGCCCAGTTTTTCGATTTCGGCTTTCACCTTTTGTCCGATTTCGTGAAGGTGGACGTGTCCCGGTACAAACTGAGTAAATGAGTTGACTATGGCGATGATAGGTTTGCCTAATTGTTCACTTTTCATCCCGTTGGCTTTCCAGAGAGAGCGTGCACCGGCCATTCTGCGGCCTTGTGTGCTGAACGAACTGCGTAACTGATTTTTCATTGTTTGTTTGAATTTAATCGGCGGTCAGAATCTTTTTCTGGGGAGTTGTTCCCGATTGATAAAGAGCTGTTTGCCACGTATAATTTCGATGTTTCTATGTAAATCCTGTTATGTTGGATGACTATTTTAACAGTCGGCCATTTTTGCCGTGCAAAAATACGGATTAAAACTGAAAAAGCCTTTCCCGACAACGAGAAAGGCTTTGACAATAACTGCTTATAGTTCTTTTAACTACATACCTTTCTCATTTGCGTTTCCAGACCACTAGAACGACATTAACAGAGACGATATGTAAGTTGTAAATCATTATGCTTTGATTCTTTGATTTTGCAAATATAGCGATTCTATTTATTCTTCCAAATTTTCTGTTAGAAAAATGTTGTTATTTCTGCGAAACTGAAAGTTGGGGCGTGGTATTTGTTTGATATTATAAATGATGGAAGGTTTCATTCAGTATTATAGCCAGAATGTAATCATTGATACTCAAGTTTGCAAAGATTGAAAACTGATAGAATAGCTCTACCTTTGCAAAAAAAAAGATCATTATGTTAGCACATATAGGAGAGATAGCCGGGCTGGGAGTGTCTGTTTGCTGGACACTGAGCGCTTTGTTTTTCGAAAAGGCAGGAAGTAGAATAGGGTCATTGCCTGTCAATTTTATCCGCTTGTTTTTTGCAATTTTGTTTTTGGGTATCACCACTTTGCTTACCAAAGGGATTTTCTTTCCTTCAGATGCTACCGGATATCAATGGTTTTGGTTGGGCTTATCCGGTTTTATCGGATTTTATCTGGGTGATTTACTGTTGTTTAAGTCCTACATGATTGTCGGTTCGCGCACGGCAGCGTTGATAATGAGCTTTTCACCCATGCTGACAGCAATGATTGGCTGGTTCTTTCTGGAGGAGAAGCTGAATGCCCTGGAGGTTACTGCCATTATGGTCAGTGTGACTGGTATTGTTACCGCTATTTCCAACCGGAAAATGAAACTGAATATTCCTTTCAAAGGACTGATGTTTGCTTTGGGAGGAGCCCTTGGGCAATCCGGAGGTATTATTCTGAGTAAAAAGGGTATCGGAACGTATGATGCTCTGGCTGCTACACAAATCAGAGCTTTGTTTGGCTTAGTTGGCTTTATCGTGATGATTACCCTGATGAAACGTTGGTCTCATGTTATTCGGGCATTCAGGGATAAAGCGGGTATGCAGGCAGTAACAGTAGGCGCAGTTTTTGGCCCTTTTGTCGGTGTTGCACTGGCGCTTTTTTCCATACAGCATACCAATACGGGGATTGCCTCTACACTGATGGCTCTCGTTCCGATATTTATTATCTGGCCTTCTTCTGTCATGTTTAATGAAAAGATTAAGATTCAGCAGATTGTAGGGGCCATAATCAGTATTATTGGGGTGAGTCTGTTTTTTATGTAATTGATCTTCAATTCAAAGCCCCGTTCTCTTTGGCAATATTTATCCAATGCTCCGACAGGTGTTGTGGATTTGCTCCGAGGCTACGAGCCAAATGTAAGGCCATTGCCATGGTCAAAACGGAAGCTTCGTGCAACTCTTGTTCAGTTTTCAGGTTGCCGCAAGCGAGTTGTAGTTTTTCTTGCAATAACTCATTGTGTTGTTGTGAAAACAAAACCGGGTCGTTTGAGTAAGGGATTTCAGGAAGCATCAGGTCGTCCATCCACTCGTTGCCGATACGGGTGACCAACGCGTCGGGGTCTTCTTTACCCATTTGTTTCCAGGCTGCCAGGGTTTTGCGGTCACCAGACGCAGCTAAACCAGTATCGAGTAATAACATAAAAGCAATATCCGCCAGACTTTGCATCAACTCCAGATAGGCGTCCTGTGCCTGCTCAAATCGTTCTGTCTGCTGACCTTCAAGGTATTCCGCTACGGTTAATTGGGGCAAATCCAACACTTCCGGACAGCTATCCAGGCAAGGGAACTGACTGCCCTGATACATATAGCATACCTCTCCGTTTTGAATTTGTCTGGCTATCGGAAACAATCTGCAAGCCAACGGACGTCCCGGATGAACGCTGCACCCAAAGTTCTCAATGTATTGATTGCATGCCTGTCTGCTCTGATTATCACTCTTACCGTTAAACAGCAAACGAATACCGCCAAAAATGGAATGCAAATCCCGGAATTCCCGAACAGAAATGCCTTTCTCCGTTGCCAGACAAAGCAGTTCCCACGGATTTAACCAGACTCTGTTTCCGTGGCAGCAGATTCCGGTGCGTGAACAGGTGAGCGGTAGTTTGGTGTCAGGTGTGAGTCGGGTTGTTTGCATAAATATTTGATAGACTTTTGTTTAAGCTGATATAACGTAGGTAGTCATTTGATTGAAATAACTTTCAGCCTTCAAAAGTACGGGATTCTCCGTTACTCCCGGTCAATTTGCAGGAAAGATTGAGGATATTTAGTGGTGACTTCATTCGTTACACTGACATTGATGTGGTCGGTGGGATGCTTGTATGCAAATGCCGTAGGTATGACCGATAATGTAGCATCGGGGTTTTTAACCTGATGCAGTATTTAGTCTACCCCCTCACATCCCGGATGTTTTCATCCCTCTCAAAAGTCGCTTTGACAAACGGACATACCGGGACGATTTTAATTCCTTTTTCCCTGGCAAATTCAACCGCTTTCATTACCAGTTGTTTACCATACCCTTTTCCACCAAAGGCATCTCCGATACCTGTATGGTCTATTTTGATTTTTGTATCATCTGTCCATGTATAGGTCATTTCCCCTGCAAACTGTTCATTTTCGTAAATGACAAATCTACCTTTTTTGCCATTTTCTTCCTGTTCTATTTTTACCATAGTTCGTTTATTTGTCAGTATATGTTTTTTTCTATTTGAAAACTATGAAAACGATCGTTTGTTGACCATATTTATGGCACTATAACGAATAGTGTGGGTAACTCTATTACTTAGGAAAAATATTTTCCTAAGTTTCGTGTAATTATTCAGTGAAACAGGATATAAATCAAAATAGTAAGCCACGAATGCACGAATGAATATAGAGAGGCTAACTTGCTGAAATATTGAATAAATATATATCGAATATCACAAATGCTTTTCCAAAACTGGAAAAGTAAAGATACTTTCTTATTCGTGGATTCGTGGCTAAACAATTAGGTAGTTCCAGACTAAGATAATACTATCCATACAAACCGTTATAGAGCCATATTTATTACTTTATCTGTCCATTGTTTCGGAAAAAAAGTATGTAGGATAGAGAAAGGAGTTTATCTCTCCGCACTTTTGAAAAACCTGTTCCAGCGAATCTTGCCACTAAACCAGCCTTTGTCTTTGTCTAGAGATAACCATACGAATAACGGACGGCCCACGATATGATCTTCCGGAACAAAACCCCAGTAACGGGAATCGGCTGAATTATGACGATTGTCTCCCATCATCCAGTAGTAATCCATTTTAAAGCGGTAGGTAGTTGTCGCTTTATCGTTAATGTAAAATACGCCGTTTTTCACTTCCAGTTTATTGTGCTCATATACGCGGATGATTCGTTCGTAAATCGGAAGGTTGTACCGGTTCAGCACTAAGCGCATACCCCGTTTAGGGATCCATAAAGGCCCGTAGTTGTCCCTTGTCCAGGTTTTCTTCATTCCCAGAGGGAAAACCTCGCTATTTTGACAGATTACAGACAGGGTAAATCCGTCTCTTTTTACGATCGACCGGTTTTGATCTACCAGCGCCTGACATGAAGTGTTTTCCGGTTCAACCTTCAGTCGCTTTACCCCTTTCTGATGAAGCAATTTCTGGTAGCCATCCTGTGTTAAAGGAAAATGATATACTGGTAATCCCGGATTGAGATTTAGCGCTTTTAGCTGTTTCACATTTTGAGGATTATCCAGCATCATTCTGTCTTCATCACTAACTCCAAGATTATCCAGTGTTTCGTTATTCAGAGGTGTTCCATCTGTCTGGATGTAATAATTGAGCTGTATTCCGGGAATCTTTTCCTGTTTTTTGCTGTTTACATACACCTGATTGTTTTTGATCGTCAGCCAGTCATCTGCAATTGCCACACAACGTTTGACATAGTTTTCACGACGGTCAACAGGTCGGTAAACGATTTTTCCGTACACTCCCGGATTTACATTTACTATCTCACGTCCATACCGGAAACATTGTTCTGCTGTTGGGGTTACGTTGGGGAGTTGGTTTTTTATAAAAGCTAACCCTTCTTCATAGCAACTGGTGTAATAATCCGGATTCTGGCGGTTTATAGCCACCGTATCTCCGGTCGGAAAGTTGAATACCACAATGTCATTGCGTTTTATATTGTCGAACCCTTTCAGGCGTTTGTAGTCCCATTGCGGATTTTCAATAAACGATTTGCAATTGAGTATCGGAAGGGTGTGCTGAGCCAATGGGAAGGAGAGTGGGGTATTGGGTATACGTGGGCCGTAACTGGCCTTACTGACAAGCAGGAAATCCCCAACCAACAGAGACTTCTCAAGCGAAGAGCTCGGTATCTGGTAATTCTGAAACAAAAAGGAATTGATAAAATAGACAGCAACCAAAGCAAATGCAATTGCATCAAACCACCCCATTATGGTTCGTACATGCTTGTTTTTCGATTTTTTCCACCAAGTCCAGGGTATGTAATGAGTAATGAAGGCATCAAAAATTACAGGCAAGCCCAAAAGCCACCAGAAATTACCAACCCAGGCAATAAATAGGATATAAATCAGACTCCACACGCTGCACTTAATCCATTGTTTCAGCGGTTGTTGAAAATGTTTTGTTCGTTTGTCTTCGTTCATTTCTGTAAATTGTAGATTCGGGATTTAACCCAAACAGGTCATTGTCTGTAAAACTATGTGGTCACCGGATAATGAATTCCGGAAAAAGCATATCTCTCTTAAACGGGATGTTGTAATATTTCTTGTTATAGATGCTTTCAAAATTCAATATCGATTCTTCGGTTGTATGAAGTAAGAAGCAAAAACGCCAGACCCATCCCCTTTATTTCGAATGATATATTCTCTGTCTGGTACTCAGCACTGAGTTATAAGGCGGGTATTGATTGGAAGAAAACAGGCAAGGGGGGAGACTCATCCTAAAACTCCATATCTGTTGGATTTTTATTTACAATGACGCTGTCAGTGTTAAAATCCTCCGGACCTTTGAATTGCCTCCAGCTTTAGCTGGAGGTCAATGTTCATTACTTGTTTAACCCAATTGCCATTTTATAGGCTAATGCAGCTTCGGTACGTGGTGTCATTGTATCTGATAAAATGGTGTATGTTCCTTTTTCGGAGAGTTCGTCAGCCACTTTTTTGATTAAAGCCAAAGTCGCTTTCATCAAACCAGACCCCATGCTTAAACGGGCAACACCCAAATCCTGAAGTTCACGTACAGAAGGCGGTAACTCAGCCCCGATTGTCGGGTTTGATAGAATATTGATTGGCGCATTGATTTCCTTAACCAGTGTTCGGATTATTTCTTTTTCCCATACTGGCTGTACAAATATGCAGTCGGCACCTGCTTCCCGGTATTTATTACCACGCCTTATGGATTCTGCCAGTTTTTCCTGTGTCGAACCTGACGAAGTATAAAAAGAGTCAGTTCTTGCATTGATTACTAAATGAAAGCCCAGTGAATCCGATAATGCGCGAATGGCCGATATCCGCTCACAAAATTCCATTTCGTCCACTAGGACAGGACTTAACTCGATGCTGTCTTCGATGTTTATCCCTACTATACCGGTGGCAATGATTTTCTTAACCGACTCAATGATCTCATCCAGATTATTTCCGTATCCGGCTTCAATATCTACTGATACCGGAACCTGTACCGCATTTACGATTCCCGTTATAACCTGAAGCATTTCCGATAATTGTATGATCTGGCAGTCGGGGTAACCTAATGAAGCGGCTATTCCCATACTGGTTGTAGCGATTGCCTTGTAGCCACAAGCTTCTATTAACTTTGAACTTCCGGCGTCCCATGAGTTTAACAGAACCAAAATTTCTTCGTCAAGATGAAATTTGAGGAACATTTCAGCTTTTTCTTTTTGGATTGTTGGTACCATAATTCTGCTGTATTTGATGTTTACGTAAATGTAGCCAGGTTATCTATGAACTGAAAAGTTTCTGCAACTTCAAATATTGACAAAACTGGTGCTTTCCTTTTAGCTTGATCGAAGCGAGGTGCATGCTTAAACTTTTGCTTACAATCCATAGTGGCAAATCCACCGGTTTAGTACCTAACTCTCAATCGTAAATTGAAGCCTGTTTGTAGGTATTTTTACTATTCCATTATCAACGCAATATTCTATGTTCAAGTTGTCCAACATTTGACAAATTTCAGAGGAATGGTTGATTGTTTTATCCGGGACTAATCTGCCAATCTTTTTATTTTCAATGGGATTTATTTCAATCCACTCAATTTCTGAAATCAAGACAGGCTCACTGTTTTCAGTTTCAATATATTCACCTGATGGGTTTAATATCCATTTACTCCAATTTGACGAAATATCTCTGTCTGCTAGTTTTAGCCTATATTGCCAGGGTTTACCACTGAGATATTTTTTTATGAGGGGAATATTTGTCTTCAAGTTTTTCTTTCTTTTTTTATACCTCTATTATACGATCAATGTGAGCTTAAGTCAATTTCTCTACATCCCAACCATCATAAAGTTCTACATCACAATAATCAGCTAAGTCGTTAAAGGCCATATTTCTCAGGTTGCCCGCAGTCTGTAAATAACCCAATCAACAATAACAACACCGTAGTAGGCCGTTCGGCGACAGCCTCTGGCTTCGTCGTTATAAAATCAAAGCCTCCAGCTTTACCTTAAATGGACAAAGCCTCTGGTCTTATCAAAATATATAACTCCTGCTTCCCGATTATTGGCAAAGCGGGAGCTTTGCTTTTAGTTTGAACGAAGCGAGACGCTTCGCTCAACTACTGAGGGATATCCCAAAAGTCAAACTAAACACAAAGTTACTAAGGTGCAAAGTGTTTATATTCAATGATGTCTTTCTTTGCGTTCAATTAAGACCTCTGGGATACGTGCATCATTACAACTCACGCCAGAGAGGCGTTTACAATACAATAAACTTTGAAAAGCCCAAAACTCTGTCTTTCGTTTTGCAACAAATCACATATATACCGGAAGGCAACCCGGACACGTCAATTTGTGCCTTATTGGCCTGGATTGTTTTAGAAATCAGTTCCTTTCCGGTTAAATTGTAAATTGTTGCTGTGATTTCCGTGTTGTTTTCATTGATAGATAGGTGAAGAATGTCCTTTACCGGATTGGGATAGACAGCCAAAACATTCTTTTCAGAGATTGATTCTATGCCGGTAGTTCCCCATTTAGCATTCAATGCTTGTTTTTCTGCAACTGTAATCGGCATGACCGTTCCATGAACAGGGTAAAAATCATAGGATGCTGTTTTGGTAATAGCGTAAAAATTCTCCAAATCAGTACTGGTTGAGGTGACATAACCATTTATCATCATGATATAGGTATTGGAATCGAATTGTTTAAATACACACGATCCTTCAAAACCCTGAACCAAATTAGCGTTATTATCAATCGCATATCCTCCGGTCAGGTTGCTTGATATTGCCTTTTGCAGCCCCGATGCATTAATTTCATTTTTGAAAAACAAATGATAGATTCCGTCTTTGAGGATGATGTCCGGGTCAATAATTCCGGTGTTGGGTTTTTCGTACAATACCTTAGGACTTGCTTCTAATTTGGTAAAGTCAGAGTTGGCATACGCGTAATATATTTTTTGAGTGTTGGTCCCAAGACGCATAGCATAATAGATCATGTATTTTCCTACAGTCGGATCATAGATCGTTTGAGGAGCCCAAACCTGAGTGGCTGAACTATACTCAGGGTAAGTGTTCGGGATATTAACCACGCTTGATTTCCAATCGGTTAGATTGGATGACTTCAGAAGTACCATAGCCCGGTTTGAATCCCATCCCAATGCCGAGACCATATCTGTGGCTACCATATAATAGTTGCCGTCTTCTCCTCGAAAAATGTGTGGATCGCGCACTCCTCCCGACGAACTGATGGCAGACGAACTAAGCACAGGATTGTTTTTGTTTAATGCCTTATAATTATATCCATCATCGCTCAGGGCAAAATGGATGGCTTCTGAGCCATTTGTAAAATAGACAAACAGATACCCGGCGTAAGTATCTGCTTCGACAATATATACTTCGAAGGTTTTGGTGATTGATTCACTTCCTTTCGATAGGGTAGCGGTCAGTATTACTTTAGTCTTTCCGGTATTTTTAGCAGAATAATTCAGAATAGAGCCCGTATTTGATAAGGTGTCGGGTTTGTTGGAGCTCCATGTGATGGTTGACCCCTCAAAACCTTTCACCGGAAGGATCAGGTTTTGTTTAAGAGCATTCAGGGTTCCATAGAGGATCAGATTAGCAGAATCTTGTTTTACACTTAAACGATCGGACAGGAAAGGAATGACATATGCAATAAATTCTTTTGTTGCAGTAAATCCGTTTTTTGAAAGTGTTGCCGTCAGTTTTACTGTTGCAATTGATGCTCCCGATGCAGGACGGGTAACTACTCCTGTTTTTGAAATGACATTCACATTGTCCGAACTCCAGGTTATGACCACACCGCTTTGTCCTGAGGTGGGTAAGGTTAGATTAGATTTGACAGAATCTAATCCGCTCAATATTAAGTTGGATTTTGCATCCTCAATTTGTTGAATCACCAGGGCGCTGTCTAATCCTGCTTTTTGGGAAGCCAAACTGACAACTTCTTTAGCGGTAAGTGCCCGGCTATAAAGTTGGAAGTCATTCAGCATGGATTTCTGCAGATACACATCACTTGCATAACAGGATTTTCCTAAATAGTTGCTTGTGGTGGCCCCCAAAGTTGAAGGTTTAGTCTGGATGGTTCCTGATAAATATGCTATTCCATTGATATAGATCGTTCCGGTATTTCCTGATTGAGTATAAGCGATATGTTGCCAAGCTCCCTGAGTCAAAGGACTATATAAAGTGAGCGTTGTTTCACTTAACCAATTGTTTGGAGAAATGGCATAGCGTGTCTCTTTGGCAGAGAAAAACATATTTCCATTAGCTGTATTTGCCATATCATCGGATTTGGCAAATGTCCAGATAAAATTACCATAAGCACTAAGATCCGTAGCCTGATCCACATACACATTTAGAGCAATAGAGAAATCACTTAAGGATTTGATGATAGTCCCCGTCTTCTTCCCCATATCAAGGTATCCGTTTGCCGACCCCAAATCCAGAATATTGAAACGGCCTATTTTCCTTACTGTTGCACCATTTTTCAATGCACCATTGCATCCATTCCCGGAATTGTCTGTAACACTATCTGCGTAGGTTCCTTTTTCGAAAGTGTAATGGACTTTCAATGTGCTGTCTTGTGCATTCGTTCGCAATGAAATCATAATTGATGCAGCACACAAAATAAATGCAAGAAATGCATTCCTGTTTGATGCATTGCGGTGGTTTGATTTGTTTCTTAATGTTCTGGTTCTCATAGTGATTAGATTGGTTATTTCTAAGGTTATAAAAGGTCAGTTGAAATGAGTTCGCGGTCATTCGTTTTTCTTCGTTTATTCGTCTTGCACCAAAAGTTACAATTCAAACTCGCGCGAACGAGGGCAGGCTGTCGTTTTTTTCTTTATATAGTCGTCATAGCTGTTCCTTGTTGCGTTTCATTAAAATCATCCTTGATTTCAGTCGTGATATTATCGTGATCTTTTTGTCTTTTTAGTCTGAAATAATAGTTTGCTCTAACAACAATGAAATAGGTTTCTAATAACTTGGTTGTTACACCAAGAAGCAAGGACATAATATTGGATTCTGAATTCAAAAATAATGGTATTACAAACAGAAGCTCCAATAATACTTGAAGCAAAAACATTAAGGATGAGAAGCCAAATACTCTCCACCAATGATTATCTACCAATTTTTCACTAGCATCACATGAATCAATCGTTTTGTCATCGTTTGTTGCAACTTCACAATCAATAAATGATAAACGAACAGATTTATATATTCCAGGAACGATTAATAAAAGAGCATAACTTAAGATTTTTATTCCAGCAATAAATCCGACACCTATAAAAGTTGGCCATTTTCTTAGCCCATGTAATATAATGTCTTTAATACTTTGTTCTTCGTCATCTTCTTTTTCCAGTCTGTTTGTGATAAAATTTAAAATACCGAGCAAAGCAACAGAGCCGATTAAATACCTTATCATATCGTACGTATTGTTTATCAGACTTAGGTTATTTAAGTTTTCTTCAATGGAGAATACCTTCTCGAAAAGGACTGATATTAATTCAATACAAATTTGAGTAGGAAAATAAACAATCAGCCCAACAACCATTATTTTTTGAAGGTGCTTTTTCCATAGTTGGAAGCCCGATTTCATAGAATCAGAAATAGATAATTTAGTTTCAGTCATAAGTGTTTGATTGTGTTTGTTTTTATGTGTGTTGCCAATAGTTGATTTATGGTATTTGAGTATCCAGGTTAATCCCCCTCTAGCGAGGTTTAGCGCAGCCTACCTCGTGCTGGAAATTCGAGCAGCTTGTAGCTGCGGTATTGTCAGGTAAGCTGCAATATTTACTCCGTCTATGTTTTTCAATAATACCAGTCCACTACTTATAATTAATTTACGACAGCTACAAGCTGTCTTTGTTTTGGGCACGGGTTACGCTTTCGCTAAACCCGCGCCAGAAGTTACCCTGTAAACTCGCGCGAACGAGGGAAGATTATGACTCTAAAAATATTTTTTTAAGCACCATTTGATGTATTCTTGTTTTACGTTGTTGATGTCAAGTATTTTGAATGTAAGTGATCCTTTAGGAAGAAAAGCTCGTGCAAAGATATTTGCTTCAAGATTGATGATATTTATTTCGTTTCTATATTTATAGTGTTCATATCGTGAGATAGGTTGTCCGAATGGATCCCAAAATTGACTTTGGTATATTGTTGAGTCATTGTTATTAATCACTTCTATTCTAAGATTATGCCAGACATCAGTAACTACAAACGAGTTTTCAATATTGGGTTTTGTTTGAATCAGAAATGAATCGAGCCTGTAAAAGGTTTGGATTTTCTTAGTTATGGTTTTCCGTTCTTTTTTGAAGTCTTTGTCAAAGAAAAGTTCCTGATCTATTGATTTTGCCACATAGGCAATTGTTTTTTTATCAGGCTTTGTCAATAATGGTTTTACAAATGCGTCATTATAGTTCTCTTTATGAGTGTTCAGTTGAATAAGCCAGTTTTTAACGTAATGTTTATTTGGCATAGCATGTTTTTTAGTGGAAAACTCGGTTGTGTCTTTTGTGAATGTCCTGCCGTTTTTGCCAGCAGAACATGCAACTCTAAAGAAACGCGTTAATCTAAAGTTATTATCATTCGTTTGTGTATATTCAATCTGCTCACTATTTCCGTAGATTCCTGGGTTGTTCCAGGAATTATGTCCTTTGCTGTATTTAAAAATGATTTTTGTAGATGAATATGCTACAGGACCAAAAGCAAGAAGTCCTAGTAAAAGTGTCAGTGGGGATAGTAGTCGAATCATAGTTTTATCCAATTTGTGTCTGATTGTAATATCTGTTTAGAAGGTTATTTACGGTAGTTGATTATTATTCTTTCAGGATACCCAAGCATAAATACAAATGCAATCAATCCATTTCCCATTAATCTTTCTGAATAGTATAATTCTACCGTATTTCCCTCTAGCGCGTTTAGTAAAGCCTAACTCGAGCAGCTTGTAGCTGCGGTATAGTCAGGTAAGCTGCAATATTTACTCCGTCTATGTTTTTCAATAATACCAGTCCACTACTTATCATTAATTTACGACAGCTACAAGCTGTCTTTGTTTTGGGCACGGGTTACGCTTTCGCTAAACCCGCGCCAGAAGTTACCTTGCAAACTCGCGCGAACGAGGGTGATTTGGTCAAACTCCTTGACGGTTTGTTGGTGCTTAATTGCTTCCTGACTTTCATTTTGGTTAATTCAGAAAGAAAATTCAGATTAGCAAATATAAACAAAAAACGGAATAAGCTATTGTCTTTTGGAATGATTCATTTATCCGGCATCTTGCACATTTTAGCATAAGGGGTTTTGCTCTCCTGTTCAGCAAAGACCTATGGGCTATCGTTATTATATCAAAGCATCTAACTATACAAAATATGATTGTATTCCAAATTCAATATTCCTCCCTACCTACTTCTTACCCTAAGCGTACCTAAAGGCTCCATAAAACAGGGATAAACCAGCCATATAACAGGGATAAGACAGGGATATAACAGAAATAAATAGTGTAATATCCCTGTGATATCCCTTTTTAGTCCCCAATTATTGTATCTTTGTTATACTCCTTACATAGCCTTAGCTATCCCCTATACCACCGGTTGCATAAGAAGGGCAGGGTAGGTGCAGACTAATTAATCACATAAAAAAAAACGATATATTATGGCCAAACTGAAAGGACTTTTGAATATTACGGGCAAACTGGAAGATTTGTCCATGTATAAAATGCATGGTGTCGATGAGATTGTTGTCCGGAGGAAAGGCGGACCGACTAAAAAAATGATTAAGAATTCGGATAGTTGTATCCGTATCCGTGAGAACAATACTGAGTTTTCCACCTGTAGCGCGATGGGCAGGGTGATTCGGGATAATCTTCAGATTAATACGTATAGCTCGGACTACAGCAGTTCCGGTAAGTTGAATGCACTGATGATGCAGATGCTCAAAAAAGATGAACATCATGACCGGGGAGTGCGGGGGATTTGTTTATCCCAAAACCGGGAGATGCTGGATGGCTTTGACTTTGGTAAGAACCAAAGCTTCAATAACGTGGTCAAAAAATTGCCGGAGGTAGTGGTGGATCGGGAGCATCTCACTGCACGCATACGCATCCCGGAAACGCATGGTGAGAATCACCTGTATAACTTCCCCGGAAAGAGCTGGATGCGGTATGAAATCCGGTTTGCCATCATTTCGGATATGCAGTATAATGCAGAGCGGGAAAAAGCGATGCCAGTCAATGAGCTGTGTCACGGTATCAGTGCATACTATGAGTCGGAGTGGATTCCGGCCAAAGGTGTCATTCCGGGTCAGGAAGTTGTGTTGAGTGTGGCGGAACAGGCAGGAGGGAAGCTGAGCGAAAATGATTCTCTGGTGGTGTCGGTGACACTGCATTATGGAGATGTGGGTGTCGACGGTAAACCTCATGATGCGAAATATGGTGCCGTGACACGGATCTTTGCCGTGAAGTGATGTGGTGGGATACGACTGATCAGATGACTTGGAATCATCCGATCAGTACCTAGCCGCTTCAAGTCATAACAACAGGTTTTAAAAACCTGTTAGGCTTGACCTTTTGAGACACGCCCAATTTCACGAAGTTCTGAGTTCCTGCAAAACCGCGACAGATAATTTCATCGTGAAATTATTCGCTGCAATTTGCAGGGGCATTCTTGCCTGGAAATTATCTCCTGCAAAATCGTGGCACTCGTTCTCGCTGTGAAACGACCGGTTTTACCACGAAGTATTGCAAAATGACCCCGCATTTTTTTCATTATCTTTGTGGTCATGAAAATATATCCCGAAAATTGAAAACCAGCACAACACTTCCCGTCTATTCGTTGCGCAACTTCAGCAAGAGCGAGTTGGGCAGCCGTGCCTTTCAGGTAGAGGTGTTTGATGCCAATCGTCACTTTGCGGTGGAATATCCGCACCGGCATGATTTTTTCGAGGTGCTCTATCTCTATAAGGGTTCGGGAGTACATGTGATCGATGATAAACAGTACCAGGTACAACCGCCCTGCATCTTTTTCATGTCGCCGGGGCAGGCGCACAAACTGGAGCTGAGCAAAGACATTGAAGGCTACATTTTCCTATTTACATCTGATTTTTACCTCATCAACCAAAGCAACCAGAATCGCTTGCTGGAGTTTCCCTTCTTCTTTACCGTCCAGCAGACCAACCCTCCATTGCATCTGGAAAACGAGCAGGAGACTACATTTCTGGAAAAGCTGTTCATACAGGCGGTTAGCGAAGTGGGCAAGGCTGAGTATTCGGAAGAATTGCTGCGCTCGTTGCTGGATCTGATACTGGTGTATGCCGCTTCACTCTACAAAGTGGATGAGCAGATGCTGGTCAAAGGAAAAGGCCATTTGCTGGTCAAACGCTTTTTCCAGTTGGTCGAAGAAAACTACCAAAATAACTATTCGGTCAACGAATACGCCTCAATGCTGGCCATCACGCCTAACCACCTCACGCAAACCGTGAAGCAACTGACGGGTAAAACCAGCAATGATATTCTACAGCAAAAACAACTGCTTGAAATAAAGCGCCTTTTGGTGCATACAAACCTCGGTGTTTCGGAAATTGCCAATCAGCTCAATTTCGTGGACCAGTCCTATTTTACCAAGTTTTTCAAGAAAATGACAGGTATGACCCCGCTGCGCTTTCGGAGCGAATCCATGAAAAGTACCTAAATAACATGCCTTTTTACACGCGTATGTAATAAATATTGATTTCCTTTGCATCCGGAAAAATTCCTGCAATCCTTACGGTGATGCTTTTACCGTCAAGAATACAGATTATCATTCACTTAAATAATAAAAAACAACATGGCTAATTACTTCAACACGCTTCCTTTGAGAGAGCAATTGAATCAATTGGGAGTTTGCGAATTCATGGACAAAAGCGAATTCGCTGACGGCGTTAACGCGCTGAAAGGTAAAAAAATCGTTATCGTAGGTTGTGGCGCTCAGGGTTTGAACCAGGGTTTGAACATGCGCGATTCTGGTCTGGATATCTCTTACGCATTGCGTCAGGAGGCTATTGATGCAAAAAGAGCTTCTTACGTTAACGCTACTGAAAACGGATTCACTGTAGGCACTTACGAGCAATTGATCCCAACTGCTGACCTCGTAATCAACCTGACTCCAGATAAACAACACTCTGCAGTTATTGATGCAGTTATGCCATTGATGCAACAAGGTGCTGCTCTTTCTTACTCTCACGGTTTCAACATCGTAGAAGAAGGAAAGCAAATCCGTAAAGATATTACCGTTATCATGGTAGCTCCAAAATGTCCGGGTTCTGAGGTTCGTGCTGAGTATGTTCGCGGATTCGGTGTACCTACATTGTTGGCTGTTCACCCTGAAAACGACCCTGAGGGTAAAGGATGGGCTTATGCAAAAGCGTATGCTGTAGCTACCGGTGGTGACCGTGCGGGATGTCTTCACTCTTCTTTCGTTGCTGAGGTAAAATCTGACCTTATGGGTGAGCAAACTATCCTTTGCGGTATGTTGCAGACAGGTTCTATCCTTTGCTTTGACAAAATGATCGAAAAAGGTATCGACGCTGGTTACGCATCTAAACTTATCCAGTACGGATGGGAAACGATCACTGAAGCGTTGAAACACGGTGGTATCACCAACATGATGGACCGTCTTTCAAACCCTGCTAAAATCAAAGCATTCGGTTTGGCTGAAGAATTGAAATCTATCATGCGTCCTTTGTTCTGGAAACACATGGATGACATCATGTCTGGCGAATTCTCATCTACTATGATGAAAGACTGGGCTAACGATGATATCAACCTGTTGACCTGGAGAAAAGCTACAGGCGAAACCAACTTTGAGAAAACTCCTGCCGGTGACGTAGAAATCTCTGAACAAGAGTACTTCGATAACGGTGTATTGATGGTAGCTATGGTGAAAGCCGGTGTAGAATTGGCATTCGAAACCATGACTGAAGCAGGTATCAAAGAAGAGTCTGCATACTACGAGTCATTGCACGAAACTCCGCTGATCGCTAACACTATCGCTCGTAAAAAATTGTACGAAATGAACCGTGTTATCTCTGATACTGCTGAGTACGGATGTTACTTGTTTGACCACGCTTGCAAACCGTTGTTGACTGACTTCATGAAGAAAATCGATACTAACGTAATCGGTAAAGCTTTTGCTGAAGGTAAAGGTAACGGCGTTGACAACCAGGCTTTGATCGCTGTAAACGAAGAGATCCGTTTCCACCCAATCGAAATCGTTGGTGCTGAACTTCGTCAGGCGATGACTGCAATGAAAAAAATCGTAGGTTAATCCGCTGATTTTAAACTCAATTCTTTTAAGCATCAGTTTAAAGGATTCTATAAATAATAAGAAGGTGTTCTATCAATGATGGAGCACCTTTTTTATTTGAACGGAATAAAGAGAATGAGTTGGGGATAGATAAACTTTCATTTTCAGCAGAACCTTACGGGTGCAGCGGTTTTTAACCGCTGATTCTCATTATATCGTGTTTTTACACTAAAAATCAGAGAGTTTCTGAATCTCAGATAAATATCGTATCTTTGTACTCTCGACAATCAAGTTAATATTGAAATCATTCTCTGCAATGCTTTGATTCGCCCTTGTCGGCGGAACTTCTCATCGTTAAAAATCGACCTCAAAATCAGCTTCCTTGTTTGGATAACCCGGTCGCGAAAGTGTGAAAACAATGGTCGTGACACACTTTTACGAATATGATTAAATCGTTTTCTTTGGGGAAAAGTATATTGGCAGCAAATTAGCCAGGATGCAATGGAGATCAGAATCTTCATTGGCTTTTGCGTGCTTTTACCCTCTGTTGGTTCCGGAACAGATTCCCGATTGAACAATTTAATCCCGACATTCCAGCATTTTATTTCAATTAATTATCAAAAGATGGCCGCAGTGATGCAGCTGAACAAATTATGACATTTAAAGAATTACAAATATCAGAGCCGATATTGAAGGCACTGACGAACAAAAAATACGATAAGCCGACTCCCATTCAGGGGCAGGCAATCCCGGTCGCTCTTGCCGGCCGCGATTTATTAGGTATCGCACAGACGGGTACGGGGAAAACAGCAGCTTTTGCCATTCCCATTATCCAACAGCTTTGCCAGTCAAAATCGGAAAGAAAGCGGGAGATTAAGGCTTTGATTCTTACTCCGACACGTGAATTGGCGATTCAGATTGACGAATGTTTTACTGATTATGCCAAATATACGAATCTGCGCAATACAGTGATTTTCGGCGGGGTGAACCAACGCCCGCAGGTGGATAAGATTAAGCAGGGTACAGACATCCTGGTAGCTACTCCGGGACGATTGCTCGACCTGATAGCCCAGAAGCACATCAGTCTGGCGAATATTTGCCATTTTGTCCTCGACGAGGCCGACCGTATGCTCGACATGGGATTTATCCACGATATCAAACGCATACTCCCGATGTTGCCCAAGCAGAAGCAAACGCTCTTCTTCTCGGCAACGATGCCGAATGCCATTGCCAGCCTGTCAAAATCGATGTTGCAGAATCCGGCAAGGGTAGAAGTCGCTCCCGTATCATCGGCTGCGGAGACTGTGGATCAGCATCTCTATTTTGTAGAGAAACCGCAAAAAAGCGACTTGTTGATTACGCTGCTGAATCAGCAAAAAGATAAATCGGTACTGGTCTTTTCCCGTACTAAACACGGTGCGGACAAACTGGCCCGAATCCTGAATAAAAAAGGAATAGGCTGTGAAGCAATTCACGGTAACAAGGCCCAGAATGCCCGTCAGAGAGCCCTTACCAACTTCAAGTCGGGTAAAACCCGCGTAATCATCGCTACGGACATTGCTGCCCGCGGTATTGATATCGCCAATCTGGAGCTGGTAATCAACTACGATTTGCCGGATATGGCTGAGACGTATGTTCACCGCATCGGCCGCACCGGACGGGCCGGGAATAACGGAACGGCTCTTACGTTTTGTTCTCCGGAAGAAAAGGCGATGGTCAGGGAGATTCAAAAGCTGACGGGTAAGAAGCTGAATACTCTGTCGGTTCCAGCATAAGATAAGAAACAATAAAAAACAAATACTAAATAAATGGCGATTTCATTTAATAAGAAAGAGTTAGAAAAGAAGAAACAGTCTAAGAAACTGGAAAAACAGAAGCGCAAAGAGGAGCGCAAAGTCAGTGGTAGCAAATCGTTTGACGATATGATTGCCTATGTGGATGAAAATGGTATGATTACCGACACTCCACCGGATCCCACCAAAAAAAGCAAAGTGGATCTGGAATCCATCGCAGTTTCCACTCCTAAAAAAGAAGACGTAGAAGATCCTATACTGAAAGGTCGCGTAGAGCATTATAACTCAGCTAAAGGGTATGGCTTTATCAAGGACCTGGGTAGTACGGAGAAATATTTCTTTCACATCAACAATGCTCCCGATACGATTGCTGAAGGCAATATGGTGTCGTTTGAACTGGAGCGTGGCCAGAAAGGAATGAATGCGGTCAGAATTGAGTTGACCAAATAATCATTCTTTTATAACAGAATAGAGTTCCGGTTTTATCCGGAGTTATAAATACTCATTGAAGCGGTTTCAGCGATAGGCTGAAGCCGCTTTTTTCATGGTAAAAGTAAAGACATTTTCTCCGGTAAATTAATTTGTTGTTGCATCCGAAAACCGTAATTTTGTTCTTCTCAAAAAAAATTCTCCTCATTTGATCCTATAATGAAAATACTCCATACTTCCGACTGGCACCTCGGCCACCGGCTACATGAACACTCCCAATACGAGGAGCATTCGCTCTTTTTACACTGGCTGTCAGACTATATTTTACAAAATCAGATTGATGTGCTGCTTTTGGCGGGGGATGTATTCGATACGGGAGCGCCCTCGGCCCAAAGCCTGAAGCTTTACTATGACTTTCTGGTGAATCTGCGTCAGACGAATTGTCATTCCGTGTTTATCACCGGAGGAAACCACGATGCTCCGGGTACGCTCGATGCTCCGAAGGAGTTGCTGCATGCACTGTCCGTACAAGTGGTGGGAAAGGCGACTGAAGAATTGTGCGATGAGGTGTTTACTGTGGAGTGCAACGGTGAAAAGCTTCAGGTCGCTGCCGTTCCTTTCCTGCGTGACCAGGATATTCGTCGGGCTGTGGCGGGAGAGAGCTTCGATCAGATTACGGAGCGCTACAAACTGGCCCTTATGCGGCATTACCACGACGTGGCACGTATCTGCGAGGAGAATAAACCGGAAAAAGCATTGACTATCGCGATGGGACACCTCTTTGCCATTGGCGGAAAGGTATCGGACAGCGAGCAGAGCATCTATGTTGGTAATCTGGGCGATATCGGAGCAGAGGATTTTCCCGAAACCTTCGACTACATGGCGTTGGGACATTTGCACCGAGCACAAAAGGTAGGAGGGAAGGAGCATATCCGCTATTCGGGTTCGCCACTGACGTTGAGCTTTAGCGAGGTGAATCAGGAAAAACAGGTATTGCTTATCGAGACAAAAGATGCTCAGATAAAAGAGATTAGTCCCGTTGTGGTTCCGGCTTTTCGTCACATCAACCGCATCCGGGGAACGTATGACGAATGCGTGGCGAAATTGCAACTGATCGCACAGCAAGAGCATGCCCTCACTCCCTGGGTAGAGGTGATATTGGAAAGAAAACCTGATGCAATTCTCAGTTATACTGAAATCAACAAAGTGGCTGAACCGCTGAATGTTGAGGTGCTTCGGGTAACTTATAGCCAGACGAAAGAGGTCAATGGGGCAGGGCAATATGCCGAACAGGAACTGGATATCAATGACCTGGATCCGGTGGAAGTTTTCCGTCTGAAATGTAAAGAGGAAGATTTCGATTTGGAACAAAACCCCGAAATCGTGGATGCCTTTCACGAGATATTGCAATTGGTACAGGGGCAGTGAGGTGTTTGTATTTGTTTTCGGATGCGATGAATCGCGTCAGAATAACCCAAAACCTAACAGGTTTTGAAAACCTGTTAGGTTTGTAAAAGAAACAATTCCAATGAAAATCATTCGCATAGAATTACAAAATATCAATTCGCTGAAGTCAGCATCCCCCGTGGAGATTGACTTCGAGGGCGAAAAATTCCGCGGTGTCGGCCTCTTCGGGATTACCGGACCGACGGGTGCGGGAAAGACCACCATACTCGATGCCATTACCATCGCACTCTATCACGATGTGCCGCGATTCAACCAGTCGCAGGCTGCGACCGGATTAGTAGATGTGGTGAGCCGCGGAGCAGAAGACGCCTTTACACGGGTAACATTCGAGACCAACGATGCGAAATACGAAGCGTTTTGGTCCATTCGACTGACCCGCAAGGGGGGTGTCCGCCTCACGAAGCCGATTGAAACCGTCCAGCTCAAGAACCTGACAGACGGAACCATCATCGCCGAGAAGAAGAGCGAGAAGGAGCAGAAAATCGAAGAGATTACCCAGCTCAACTACAAGCAGTTTCTCCGCTCGGTGATGCTGGCACAGGGCGAGTTTGCCGCTTTCCTGTCAGCCAAACAATCGGAAAAAGGGGCTTTGCTGGAGCAAATCACCGGACAGGAGATTTATAAGAAAATCGGGGAGGCGGTACGCAGCCGTATCAACGCGGAAAGCAG
Source organism: Parabacteroides sp. FAFU027 (assembly GCF_022808675.1). Lineage (NCBI taxonomy): Bacteria > Pseudomonadati > Bacteroidota > Bacteroidia > Bacteroidales > Tannerellaceae > Parabacteroides > Parabacteroides sp. FAFU027. Next base: position 60,626 of record NZ_JAKZKV010000007.1, on the reverse strand, counting down.
CTCCCTCGATGCCATCAAATCCAAAATCAATAATGCAGACCTGCTGACAGAGGAGCAACGAACAGAATTGACGAGTCGTCAGGTCCTTCTAAATGACGAAGTAAAAGCGTCGGATACTTTATGGCAAGAAGCCAACCGGATGGTCGCCTGGTACGAAGCGGAGGAAAAATTAACGGCCCGGAAGCAACAACTTGCCGCCCGCCAGGTGGAACTCACTACCCGAAGTGAACAGCTACAGCCGGAATTGCTGGCCCTTGAAACCCATCAAAAGGCGGAACCTTTCAAACCGTTGATTACAGAACTGCAACGCACCGAAACCGAGTTGCAACGGAAGCAGGAGCGGAACAGACAACTTTTGCAGCAACAGGAGGAACAATCCGTGCAGTTGAAGAATGCTGACGGAGAATTGCAGCAAAAGCAATCGGCCCATCAGACCGCCGAAGAGCATTTCCGCAACTGGCAACCGCAACTGGATAAAGTGACGCAACTCGATACTGAACTTCGTAGCATCGGGGAGCAAATCACCCGAACCGGTGATGCGAAGAAGGCGGACGCTCAAGCATTAGACCTCTTGCAGAAGAATATTTCCACCAAACAGTCGGTATTTACCCAATATCAGGCTCAACTGAAAGAGGTAGAGGCTTTTTTGCAATCAGAAAAGGATTTACCCGAAATCGAAACTTCGCTGGCAGAATGGGTGAAGCACTTCAGCATCCGTTCACAACTGGCCATGCAACAGGTGAAAACCGTTTCCCGTCTGGAGGAAAACGGCAAGCTGCTGCAATCGGTCGATGAGCAAATCGCGAAACTTCTGGCAGAATATTCGACCAGGAAGACGCAATTAGCAGAATCGCAAACGAAGGAAAAGTCGCTGGCCGAAACGCTCGAAAAGCATCCGTTGGAACAATACCTGAAGCAGAAGGATGAATGGGTGGCTAAGCAGGCCTTGTTTGGCCGTTTGCAGCAGATATCGGCTTCTTTTCTGAGTTTATCTCAGCAGAAAAAAGAGCTGGATGAAGGATTGAAGGTGCAAATGGAAAATCAGAAAACGCTTCAATCGCAACAAAAGAGACAGCAAGAGGCGTTGGGAAATGCCAAAGCATTGATGCAGAAGTCGGAGCAGATTCTGGAGCTAGAATCACGCATCAAAAGCTACGAAGAGGAACGGAAAAAGCTGGTGGAAGGAGAGCCTTGCGCCCTTTGTGGTTCCACCGTTCACCCTTATGTGAAGCAGTACGCCGGGTTGGAGCTAACTGCCACGCAGAAGCAAGTCGCGGAGGAAAAAGCTTTGGTCGAAAAGCGGCAAAACGAACTGAATGCCATTTCGGCAAATGTCGCAGCCGTGCAGGCTCGTATCGAGTCAGGCACAACGCAATCAGCACAACTGGCCGCACAACAGGCGCAATTGGAAGCCGATTTTCAGGCCGGAAATGTTTCCTTTGCAATCACCGATAAAGAAACTCTGGCTGCCGGATTGGTTGAGGCTAATCAGGCATTGCAGACCCTGGAGGGGCAGATTGCCGGAGCGCAACAGCTACAGAAGGAGCGGGAAAAGTTACAGTCCGACATTCAGACACTCTCCAATGAATTTGCCGATATCACCAATAACGGGACGGAGCTTCGGGGAAAGCAATCGGCGTTGAAGCAACAACTGGAAACTGACCAGAAAGAGGCGGAGCGATTGCAGTCGGAGTTGGCAATCGTGGTCAATCAATTGACGGAAAGTATTGACAAATACGGATTCGCATTGCCGCAGGTGGAAGAGACCGAGTCGTTTATTGCCAGTCTGCAAAAACGCATTAGTCAATATAAGGAACAGTCCACGTTGCAAAATAAGCTTTTGACGGACATCCATACACTGGCTGCCGAACTGAAATCACAGGGTGAACTGGCTGCCGAAAAAGAGACCGCCCTGCAACAATTGCAAAAGCAATACGATGAGTTGACAGTTCAATTTACCGAAAAGGAGCAGCAGCGGATCTCCATTTTACCGAAAGAACTGTCGGTGGAAAAGCAGCGGGAGGAGTTGACCCGACAAGTGCAATTGGCGCAGCAACAGTTGAAGTCGGCCACTGACCAACGGAGTGTGATTCAGGAAAAACTGCTTGCTACCCGCACCGAACTGGAGACGCTTTCGAAGGATTCATTGACACAAAAAGAGAATTACGATACCTTGCAGCAGCAACTGGCTGCACAGCTCTCCGATACGCCGTTTCTCACCCGGGCAGCGGTGGAGGAGGCCTTGCTCTCCGATGAGCGGAAGCGACAACTTGATGTGCTTAAAAAGCAGCTTGACGATACCGCATTGGAACTCATTACCCTCGAAAAGCAGCGACAGTCGGAGTCGGATTCTCACTTGCAAAATAAAAACTTCGAACAGTCTGCCGAAGAGGCATTGGCACAAAAACAGCAGTGCGAAGCTGATCGCGGTGCGATGCAAAAGCAGTTGGGCGAAATCACAGAGCGTTTCCGCAAGGACGGTGAGATTCAGCTACGAAATCAGGAGGTAGTGGAGAAAATCAATGCACAAGAAAAGGTAGTCAGGAAATGGGAAAGCCTCTACTCTCGGTTGGGCGGTTCAAAGGATTCGTTCAACACCTACATCCAGCGGTTGACCCTGAAGCACCTCATTCGATTGGCTAACCACCATTTATCCAAACTCAACAACCGCTATTCGCTCTATATGGGCGACAAATATAAAGCGGGTGAGGAGCTGCAATTTGTCCTCATCGACCACGACCAGACCGACGAAATGCGTTACGTGGAGACCTCCAGCGGGGGTGAGAAGTTCCTCATCAGCCTGGCATTGGCGCTCGGCCTTTCCGACATCGCCAGCCGCAATGTCCGCATCGGGTCGCTCTTTATCGACGAAGGTTTCGGAACGCTTGATGCCAATACCCTGGAGACGGTGATTGCCACCCTCGAAACCCTTCAGTCACAAGGCAAGATGATCGGCATCATCTCGCACGTGGACAGCCTCAAAGAACGTATTCCTACTCAAATCGTGGTGAAGAAGCGCAGCAACGGCGTGAGTGCGGTGGAGATTGTATGAGAATGGTGGTGCTTCTACCGGCTCTCGTAACGCTACTACCGGCTCTCGTGGTTCTTCTACCGGCTCTCGTGAAGCTACTACCACCTCTCGTGGTTCTTCTACCAGCTGTCGTGAAGCTACTACTGGCTCTCGTAGTTTTTCTACCGGCTGTCGTAGAATAACTACAATTTAGATACTGATATATAGCCTTTAATCGTTATTTAACTATCTTTGATTTCTTCAAAAATAGAATTTATATGACACCTTCATCCAAATACCATTTCCTCTGTTTTACCTTTCGCCTGTTGACCTATTTTGCCGACCGCACGAATGGCGCTGCACTGTTTGTACGTCCGAAGCTGATGGTGGGTTCAATTATTCTTTCGTTGGGATTGGTTTTACCGGAAAAAGCGGTTGCGCAAAAGCCTTATGAAGATGAAAAAACACCTCCGGCACAGACTGTAGTTCCGGATTCGGGAATGATAAAGGAAGAAATTATGCCTACTTGTTATATGGTAGACATGCCTGAATATCCCGGTGGAATAGATAGTATGATGATGTTCCTTTCAAAAAACATGGTATACCCAAAAGAAGCTATTGAAAAGAAAATAGAAGGGTTGGTTATCAACAATTTTTTCGTTGACAAAAGTGGTTTAATCTCAGACGTACAAATCATTAAAGGCGTCCATCCATTGCTTAATGAAGAGGCTGTAAGGGTAATTAAATCTTTTCCAAGATGGAAATGGAATAAAGACAGTAAAGATATTTCTCCACTTCGTTTCACATTACCTATCCGATTTACAATTCCAAAGGAGACGTATAAATCTTCAACACCGACAAACTCCAAGACTCAAAAGAATTCTGTCGTTCTATCTGATACTGTTATATATAAAAAAGATTCAACTATCTCCGATAATAACGATATTCCAGAGCCAATATTAATCTTTGAAAGTATGCCAGAATTTCCAAAAGGAAATGAAGCAATGATGGATTATATTCATGAGCATATTATTTATCCAAAAGAACTGCTTGATTCAAATATAAAAGGAACAGTCCTCTGTGAGTTCCTTGTAAGTAAAGAAGGAGTAATTTCAGATATTAAGATTGTAAGGGGGCTAGATCCATTACTTGATGAAGAAGCAGTACGAATTATAAAGACTTTTCCTAAATGGAAACCCGGAATGCAAGGAGGCAAAGCAGTTCCGGTAAAATATACCCTTCCCATCCGTTTTACACCACCCCATAAAAAGAAATAACCCATGTCCAGAAAAATCCAGTTCCATACCTTTCATCTGTTGTTTCGTCTCTTCTCTTATTTGGCTGATAAGTCGGGAGGGTGGAGTATGTTTGTACGTCCCAAGTTGATGGTGGGTGCGTTGATTGTGGGTGTAACCGCTTGTAATGTAAAGACAGGAAAGAATCCAGAAAAAGCGTTGGATAAACAAAAGTCAGATTCAGCAAAAGAAAGACGAAGCGATAATGATTCAGAAGAAAATGATGGCTCACACGTTTTTGCTTGTTATTCAATTGCAGGTCTAGCTCGTGTAGAAAATACAGATGACAATAATGGGCCATATATTATAGTTGATCAAATGCCCGAGTTTCCTGGAGGCCGAGATGCAATGAATCAATTTATTGATAAAAAACTTATCTATCCACCATTTTACCCACCATTAGACAAGATGAATAAAGTAGAAGGGATGGTCATATGTACATTTGTGATAAACAAAGATGGTGCAATTTCAGATATTAATGTCGTGCGGGGCATTAATCCACGACTCGATGCTGAAGCAGTTCGTCTTATTTCAATAATGCCCAAATGGATTCCGGGAAAACAAGGCGGGAAAGCAGTTCCTGTAAAATACACCCTTCCCATCCGTTTTACCTTACCTCCCAAAAAATAACGCCGACCCACTTTCGCAGACCGGCGTGCATTAATCAAGAAACTAAATATAGTCACTTTCAAAAGTCTTTTATCGGATTAGATTAATCCTTTTCAGCATGCGCATGGCACGGAGCCTTTTCAGTTTATTACCCGTAATCACAAAGTGATACGAGATGCACGCTGTGGTGAAGAAGACAAAAGTTTGGACCCATAGGGCAATGTATTCGAAACGGATTTGATGAAGGTCAGCCCCCATTGTACTTAGTTTCAAGAAACCCTGAATTCCAAAAGTAGAAGGGAAGAGATAGGAAAACCATTTCCATCCAACCGGAATTGCCGCCTGCGGCCACGATACCCCCGCCAGAAAGAGCAGAGGAACGGAGGTAAAGACAAAAATCAGCATTGGCGTTTCCCGGTCACGAATCACCCCTGCCAGTGTGATGGCAAAGAAGATAGCCGACAACAGGTATGGCAGCAGAAAGAGCATAATCTGTCCCGGATGCCCCACCATCGGGAAGTCGAAGATAGAAGGCACGCCACGTAGTACCCACGCACACACCGGTGCATAGATCATGAAATAGCACAGCGCTTTTCCCGTTACAATACGCAGGCTCCCGATGAAATGATGATGTCCGAATTCGAGCGGGAAGGTACGGTTTGCATGATTGCGGCTGGTTCCGGTGAGCATACCCACACCCAGTAAAAGTGTCTGCTGGATAATCAATATCAGAATAGCCGGCACCATAGCCGAACCAAATCCCACTTGCGGGTTAAACATCGGCACCCAATCGTATCCGGCAGGTGTAGTGATACGGTCGCCCTGGGTTTGGGTAACGTTACCCAGATTGCGTACCTGTATTTCTTTACCCATCTTCATCGAAACATCGGTAGAGGCCGTGAGCATCGCTTTGTAAAAGAGCATACTGCTCATGTCGCTGTAGAGCGAGACGGTCGATTGTTCTCCCCGGGCAATGTTCCGGCTGAAATCTTCGGGAATAAGCAGGATACCATACGCCTGACGACGGTGCATCAGTTCCTGTCCTTCACTCACTTCCGTACAGCGGGAAACGACATGTACATCAGGGGTTCCGTCAATACGGCGGATGAAGTCCCGGCTCATAGAGGAGCGATTCTGATCCACTACCACCATGGGAACCTCACGTACCATTTCGTTATTGTACATGTAGGAATAGAGCAGCGGGTATCCGAAGGGAACCACCAAAAAGAATATGATTACCCCTGCATCGGAAAAGACACTTTTCAGCTCCTTAAACCAGACAGAGAAGATGTCGGCAATCACGGTCCGCAGAAAGCGGTATAGTTTTGTTTCGGTCATATTTTTTTAGATTAAAGACCATGAGATAAAAGAGTCAGGACTTTGGTAGCGGCACTGAAAAATGGCAGGGAGTCAGTCTCCCTCACATTTCTGCGTGCCGCTGATGCATTTCTGCACGCCTCCCTCGCATTTCTGCATGCCGACGGAGCATTTCTGCGTGCCTCTCTCGCATTTCTGCATGCCGACGGGGCATTTCTGCGTGACTCCCTCGCATTTCCGGGTGCCGCTGATGCATTTCTGCACGCCTCTCTCACATTTCTGCATGCCGACGGGGCATTTCTACGTGACTCCCTTGCATTTCCGAGCGACCCCCTCGCGTTTTTATCACTTGTCTGATTTCTTATGTCTGGGAATACTACATTTTATACTCCTTATATTTCAAAGCATGTTTGAGTTTGGGTAAAAAAGGCAACGGCAACAACATGAATCCGACCAATACCAGATAATCTACCCGTGAGTAGTACATACTAATGCCGTTCAGCGCCTGGTCCACATAGATGAGGAAGTAGTGGCGCAACGGGAAAATATGACTGAGTACCTGTAACGGTTTGGCCATGGCAAAAACGGGGAAGGAAAATCCCGACATCGAAACGGAAATCACCCCAATCAGACTCGCCGCACTCAATCCCAACCGCAACACCGGCAGCAGCGAGATAAAGAATACTCCCAGTGCCTGCGATGCCATGACAAGTAACAAGAGCGCCAGCACCATTGGCCAGACACCGCTCATCAATGGGAAATGCAGGTATTTGTAAAGCAACACCTGAAAGAATACACCCACCAACGTAAAGATGACCGTATGTGGCAACAGTTTACCGATAATGGAAACCGTCATCGAATCCCCGCCGGTATGCAGCCAGTGCAGCGTCGTTTTTTGCTTGATTTCTATCCCTATTGAATAAACGGTCAGCAACAAAACCAGCAATTGTAACACTCCAGGCAATAAGATATTATTGAGGTAAATGGAATAGTTCATCCACGGATTACTCAACGGATGCGAATCCACCACAATGGGTTGCAGCTGCGCCATAATCTGCCGCATCTCCTGACCTTTGGCCAGACGCGTTTTGCGATTTGCTGCTCCCGACACCAATACCGATACGGTCTTCATATCTTTGAAAACCAAAGACGAAGCAATGAAAAAGGTATTATTGGTGTAAAATGAAATCTTCGGTTGCTCTCCATTCACCAAATCGCGGGTGAAATGGCGCGGAATGACAAACACGGCATAGACCTTTCCCTCCTGCATGGCCGAACGGGCTTCTGTAAACTGAGCCAATTCCATCACCACCTGACTTTGGGAAAAAACATCCAGCTGGCGAATGACGTTCCTCGATGTTGATGTCCCGTCCAAATCAACCACCGCCACGGGCAGATTGGTCGGCAATCCGTTCTTCATGAGCGAAGTAAACAGGAAGTAGCAAAACAACGGCGCAATCACCATCGTAAAGACGTAAATCGGATGCGATACGAGTCGCCGTATTTCCCGACGGATAACGGGGAGAAGACCTATATTATTTACCATTTAATCATTTACAATTTACCATTGAAATATGCAGAAACAATTAGCTCATTTACTAATTTCCCAATTTGCTAATTATCACTCCCTCATTCCTTCATTCCCTCAATCCCTAACCAGCAGCACCGACATTCCAGGACGTAAATCAGCCACTTTCTCCACCGGACGGGCACGCACCTCGAAGGTTTTCGCATCAAACTGTCCGGTTACTTTGGTTGATTTCCAGGCCGCGTAGCTACCCATATCCTTGAGGAAAGTTACTTTCAGCGTAATCTCTTTATTGTCCAATGCCGGAACTTTAGCCTTGAAGGTTGCACCCATCTTCAGCTCTTTCAACTGGTCTTCGCGCACGTTGAATACCACCCAGCTATCGTTTAGGTCCACCAGGTTCATGATGGGTGCTCCGGTACCGACCAGTTCTCCCACTTTCGGGTAAAGCTCCGAAACTTCAGCATCAACCGGAGAGGTAAGGGCCGTTTCTTTCAGGTAAGACCGGACTTCCTGCACTGCACCTTTCGCACGGTCAACCAGTGCTGCGGCAGCCAGCTTATCTTCACGTTCCGCTCCGTTTCTGGCCATGTCGTATTGAGATTTAGCGGCTTTTTCGGTGGCGACGGAGGCTTTGTAATTAGCCTCGGCTTCATCGCGTTTCTGTGCCGCTACCACGCCTTTGTCAAACAAGGTTTGCACGCGGTCAAACGATTTATGGGCAATCTCACGGCCTGCAATGGCTTTTTGCCACAGTTCATAAGCACCGGTAATCTGTTCCTGACGGGCACCTTTGATGGCCTTCATATTTTGCGCTTGTGCCGCATTTTCAGCCGCCTCTGCCTGAGTCAGTTTGGCCAGTACTTCGGGAGAATCAAGGATAACCAGCGTATCTCCCTTGGATACTTTTTCTCCTTCGGCAAAGCGAAAAGCCTGAATGCGTCCGGGCACTTTACCCGAAATGCGTACTTCGGTTGCTTCTACCTGTCCCTGAATCACCTCCTGTTGAGGTTTCAGGCATAAAAATCCGATAACGATTGCGGCTATGATTCCAGCCAGCAGAATCAGAAATACCCAGAAAAGTCTGTTCTTTTTCATGTTTGTAGTGATAGACCCCCTAAATCCCCCGAAGGGGGACTTGATGGCCGATTAATAATTTATTGAGTTATCATTTATTTGCCGGAACCAGAAGCCCCTCCTTTGGAGGGGTTGGGGAGGTCTAAGTTTTCCCCTAACGCTTTTGCCAGATACACCTTGCAAAGCCTTACGTCAATCTCCGCATCTATCTTTTCGGAGTTTGCCGAAAGCCAGGCAGTCTGAGCTTCGAGTACATTGGAAGCGGGGATTACTCCTTCGTTGAATCCTAATGTTGCATAACGCAGATTCTCTTCCGCTTTCTCCATATTCTTTTTCGCAGCGATGAGGCGCTTAGAGGCTTCGTTGGATTTGTACACCGCCTGATTGACCTGCAATTCGATTTTCTCCTTTACCTCATCCAACTGGAGTTGGGCTACACGGGTTTCGCTTTTGGCGGCTTTCAGGTTGTGAAAGTTTTCGCCCCAGTGGAATATCGGGACATGCACTGCCACGCCCACATTCCACATTCCACCGAATTTGGTTTCGTAACCGTTGTAGCTGTTGGGATTCGACAAGATATAGCTTCCGGTCATTGCAACTTGCGGCAACAGGTCGGCAATTACCAGTGACTCTTTTTTCTTGTATATTTTGGTGGCTAAATCCAGTGATTTAAGTTCCGGTCGATTGGTAAATGCCCGGTTTGCATCACCCGAAGCGATAACCATTTCCGGTTCAGTAGGGGTATTTTCATCATTCAGGATAAATTCGGATTGAAGGGAAATTCCACACAATTGGCACAAGGACATCCGGCTCAGGCTCAACCCGTTTTCGACTTTGGATAAAACGGTTTCCGCTTCATTCAGTTTCACCTTCACGGTCAGTCCGTCCGCCTTGGTAGCTACGCCGGTAGCGATAGAGGTCTGCACATCGGCATCCAGTTTCTGAAGGAGTTTCACATAACCTTCCGCCAGTTTTTTCTTGTTGGCCAATGAAACCACCTGCCAGTAGTTTTCGTCCGTTTTCAGGATGATGTCCTGCCGGTTGGTGTTGTGTTTGGTTTTGGCCAGCTCCTCTGCAAATTTGGTGATTTCGTTGTAAGCCTTGATTTTACCGCCCATATAGATAGGCTGCGTCACGGTCAGGATACCGGCGAAGACATTCTTCATGTCCATCTCGAAAGCCTCTTTGGGGATGATGGCGTAATCTTTCCAGAGGATTTTTTCGGGATTGGTCTTGGGATTGAATGGATTGCCGTTTTTGTCCAGAGGAACAGCACTTCCGTTTACCATTGTCCAGGAATTGTTGACCTGGTCCGCCCGAAAGCCGAATGAACCGTCAGACATCACCGTTCCCACCGGCAGGTAAGCATCTTCACTCAGCAGGGAGATGTTTTTGCTGTTGCGCAGGTAAGTTCCGGTAAAGGAGACATCGGGCAGGTATTTGGTAAATGCCGCTTTCTTTTTGCTATGCTCTTCGGTGATTTTCTCCTGAGAGATTTTGAGTTCCTTGTTGTTGTCGATGGCCATGCGGCGGCAATCTTCGAGGGTGAATTTTTGCTGTGCCTGTGCAGTTACCACACTGCATACAACAACGATTCCGAATACGCCTATTTTCATTTTCAGATAATATTTTAATTTCAAAATTCGATGGAACTTACACGCATTGACAGGCTCTCCCGAGTGGAGTCAATGCGTGCTTATTCACTGATATCTTATTTATATGAATTCGGGGGCAAAATTACTCTCACTTTAAGGTTTGCATTTTCCCCAAAATGAATTACTTTTATCCAATCGCGCAAGCCTTTTTATTTTAGCCACGAATTCACGAATAAAAACCGGAGTTAAACTCTGATATTTCAAGCGAATACTCCCGAATCTTTTTTCAAGACTGAAAAAAGGGAAGAAACATCTCATTCGTCCATTCGTAGCCTGGTCACAACAATTACAAATATGATTCACGGAATAGCCCTTCGCAATATACTTTTCAGCCTCGAATCCCGGGGCGTTGACTTTGATGACCTGCTCACGGAGGTCAATCTTACTCCGGATGACCTCTATAAGACCGATGTGGTGGTTTCGCCTGTGCAATTGGGTGAATTCCTGGAGAAAACGGTCGCAAAGCTAAACGACCATCGCATCGGACTAAAGATTGGGTTCGAATCGCCTTTTTCCACGTTGGGCGTACTGGGGCAGATTTACCAAAGCTGTAACACCTACGCCGAAGCGTTGGAAAACATGAAAAAGCACATCGACCTGATTGATACGCTCAACTATTATGATTTTCAGATAAAAGAGGACGGTATCTACCACATTACCTGCATTCATGAAGATTGGTTGGAGAATTATCCGATGGCGGCCCGGCAAATGACGGAGCACAACATCGGGTTTAACATACGGAACCGTCGTGAATTTCTGGGGCGCATCGTGAAGCCGGTGAAGATATATACTCCCTATCCCAAAGAGGGCGAGCGCGACTTGCTGGAGGAGTATTTCGACTGTCCGATTATATTCGGGGCAGAGTATCTTTGTATTGTTTTGCCACTGGAAATGCTCGAATGGAAAATTCCGACGGCCAATCCCGATGCCTTGCAGATGTACGAAAGCTACATCCAGCGCATAAAAAACCGGCGTAACGTCTGGACCGAGCATACCAAGCAACATATCTTTGAGCAAATGAAGAGTACGGCTCCGTCACTCAACCTGATAGCGTCGCTGATGAATCTCTCCCCGCGCACATTGCAGTTTTATCTGAAAAAAGAGGAGACTTCGTTTCAGGAGCAGCTCGACCTGATACGTTTCGAGTCGGCCAAGTTATTGCTGAAACAGCCGCAAATTCCTATTGTTGAAGTTGCCGACCGTCTCGGCTTCGAAGTGCAAAGCTCCTTTACCCGTTTTCTGCAAAAGCGTATCGGGAAAACGCCGAAGGAGTTCCGAAAGGAGCTGATGGGAGAGTGAGTAATAATATTCTAATTCAAATTATTTATGCGGATAAAAGAAGTAATATTGCTAATAATTATCTCAATTGGAATTATTTCATGCACTAAAATATCTCCTGCTGCTTTTTGGTTGAACTATAAAAAAGATTTTATAGTTAAGGAACTTAATAATCAAGGTCCTTGGGGTGGATATAGGATAATTCATTGGAAAATAAAGGGTAACGAAGCATTTGAAAAAAGTGATATTTTTAATTATGCTAAAGATAATGGGTGGATATTGATTGATAGTTGTAGTTATAATACTAAACTGCCTAATAGCTGGAGTTTCTTAGGAAAAGCTATTTTCCCATTTAATTACAATAAATCAAACAATGCTGATAATCAAATAAATGACAAACTACCTCGATATATTTATTCTGATTTTGACTTATATAGCTTTCGAACTGGGTGGCTTCTAGTTGAGCCGGGAACAGATGAGTCGATTGAAAAAACAGGATTTATACTATTCAGTAAAAGCAGACAAGAAATGACAATTTATCATTTATGGGGAGAATAATTCAATGAATTATCTTTTCCAAAGGTTCAAGCTTTAGAAAAGTTCGATAGTAAAACTTCACCCATTACCAATTTTTTTTTTGACCATATCTTGTTCAATTCATATTTATATCCAATGAAAAAAATAACCGCAATCCTGGCCGCACTCTTATTTACCCTGAATATGATGGCATCGGAAAAGAAAGCTAGGGTGGACCTGATTCCTGTCCCCGTGCATTGCAAAGTGGAAAAAGGGACATTTACCTTTTCACCCAAAACAGAAATCTGCCTCACCACCGACAATCCGGAGATGCGAAATGCAATCGCCATTCTCTCCGAACGTTTCGAGCGCAGTGCCGGAATTCAACTTAACGTAACTTCAAATGCGAAAGGCGCACAGGTAATCGTCTGCTCGCTGAGTCCGGCCATTACGCATAAAGAGGGCTATAAACTGAATGTTACTCCACACCGTATCGAAGTTGCGGCAGCCACTCCGGCGGGGATTTTCTACGCGATGCAGAGCCTTCGCCAACTGCTTCCGGCAGCTATTGACAAAGATTCGTTATCTTCCGGTGTCAAGTGGTCAGTGCCTTGCATGGAGATTGAGGATTACCCGCGCTACCCTTACCGCGGACTGATGCTGGATGTCTGCCGCCACTTTTTCCCCGTTTCATTTGTCAAAAAATACATCGACTACCTGGCTTACCACAAGATGAACCGTTTCCACTGGCACCTGACCGATGACCAGGGATGGCGCATCGAGATAAAGAAATACCCGAAACTGACGGCGGTGAGCGCCTTTCGTGACCGCACCCTGATTGGCCACTACAGCGACAAACCGCGCCGCTGGGACATGACGCACTACGGCGGCTATTACACGCAGGAGGAGATACGCGATGTCATCGCGTATGCGCAAAAGCGTTTCGTGACCATCATTCCTGAAATTGAGATGCCCGGTCACGCCGAGGCGGCTTTGGCGGCTTACCCGAATCTTTCGTGCAGCGGAGGCCCGTTTGAATTGGTCGGCGATTGGGGTATCCGGAAGGATATTTATTGTTCGCGTGAAGAGACGTTTCTGTTTTTACAAGATGTATTGAGCGAAGTGGCGGATTTGTTCCCTGCTCCGTATATCCACATCGGGGGAGATGAGGCGCCCAAGTTGCGTTGGTTGCGCTGCTTTGCCTGTCAGGAACGCATCAAAAAGGAGGGATTGAAGGACGGGCACGAACTGCAAAGCTACTTTATCCGTCGCATGGAGGATTTCCTGCAAACGAAAGGGAAACGAATCATCGGTTGGGACGAGATACTGGAAGGGGGTCTGGCGCCGAATGCCACCGTGATGTCGTGGCGGGGAACGGATGGCGGTATCGCAGCTGCACGCCAGCATCACGATGTGATTATGACTCCGCTGCAAAGCGTTTACCTCGACCATTATCAGGGAAAACAGGCGGACGAACCGCTGGCTATCGGCGGTTTCACTCCTTTGTCAAAGACATATGACTTCGACCCCACGCCCGCATCGCTCAAACCCGATGAAGCGGCTCATATCCTCGGGGTGCAGGGAAATCTCTGGACGGAATACATCGCTACCGAGGCCTATGCCGAATACATGGCTTTCCCCCGGGCTGCCGCTATTGCCGAAACGGCCTGGTCTTCTCAGGTAAATAAAGACTACAACGCTTTTCTGAATCGGTTGAATCTCCTTTTACCGCATTACGATGCGATGGGATTGCGTTACAGCCGGTCATTTCAGAAGGGGGAATAGGTGGGTTTTTGCCCGATGCAAATTTGCCGGAAATCGAAACTTGGAGAGATAATTTCACTGTGAAATCAGTTGCTGCAAATCTGCAGGAGATAATTTCTATGCGAGAATGACCGCTGCAAAATTGCAACAAACTTTCCCGGAATGGGAACGGGCGCTGCAAAGTTGCAGGAGATGTTCCCGATGCGGGACGGACTGTCGCAAAATTGCAGCGAATGTTCCCGAAGCGGGACGATGCGCTGCAAAATTGAGCAGGTTTTCCCGGAGTGGGAACGGACGCTGCAAGATTTTCAGGCAAATATTTTACCATATAAAACAAGAAAGCCGGCTCACGATGAACCGGCTTTCCTTGTTTTATTGATATTGAATGTAAATGGGTCTTGGTTTTTCCTTCAACACCTCTTCGGGGGTGAGCATGTGGTGAGGAGGATTCTTGAGGTCGTTTTTGTAAAACAGTTTGAATCCTGTAAACTGTACCGGCTGGTGGTGGATGTATGCCTCGTAACTGTCGTGTTTCAGGTAAGGAGCGCCCCAACCGTCCATGTTCATCACAATCTGTACTTCGGGGTGAAGTTTGATGTTCTTGTAGTTCTTCACCATGCCCTGGGTAAAACGGTGTACAATCAGGATTTTGGTGCTCAGGTGATTATCCTTGACCAGTTTGGCCAGATAATTGGAGCAATAATTCACATCCTCAGCATCAAACCAACCGATTTTCGTACCTGGGCGGTGTCCTTCCTTCATGGAAAATTCAGGGTCGATGGCCAGATGTACATTTGGCATTTTCAGATATTTTTCAAGTAACGGCACTTCTGCTTTCAGGTTACTCAGTGCCACCTGTACATCCAGGAAGACGATGGCATTTCCCATTTTTGCAATGGTCAGCGCCGAATCAATCTGCTTATCCGGCATCCGGTAACGGTACATTCCATCTTTGCCCGGACTGCCCTGCGCCACTACCGCGATGTAGTGAATGGCCGGAATCACCGGTGTCGTCGGGTCGGCCTTTTGCCACGCTTTCATCTCGGCATGAAGCTTCACCCAAAGCTCTTTCGGAGGATATTCACCCAAAACCCCCATTCGCTTAGAGAAAAGATTCCCGTAATAGGCAATGATACGGTGGAAGGGTAGAATCGCTCCGTTTTGCGGATAAGGTTGAGGCTTCACAGGCCATCTGCCGGTCGTGTCACCGTTGACCAGTGCCTGTAGTTTTTTGTTGTATGCGACTGTGTCCAAATTGGTTGTCTCTTTGGCAACTTCTTTTGACAAGGATTTCTTTGTTGAATTTTCTTTAGCTGAAGATTCAGATTTGTTTCCGCATCCGGTGAAAAGAAGGAGGGATGCGACGGTTAACGATAGAATGACATTTTTCATAAGGCATAATTGTCTGGTGGTTTAACGGAATGCAAGATAGCGAAAACTTTTTACTAACGGCGGTGATGGTTAAACTTTTCCAAAGTTCAAAACTTTGGAAAAGTTAGAGTCAGTGGGAAACAAAAAAATCTGGTGATTTGTGAAGCGCACAAAATCACCGGATTAATTGTTTTTTAGAGGTGTACGAATGAGCTTCGTTTACCACTAAATTATTTCATGATTGGAGAACCTACAGGAAGCATTACGCGACCGTAGAATTTGTTGAGCAGGTTAGCTCCGGCTCCGTAGAAGCCTAACAGAGAGATAAACAACTCTGACCATGCAGCGATGGTGTGCCAGATTTCGCCCATTTCGAAAGAGCTCATCATCAGGCCAAGGAAAAGCACATCAATCAGTACCATGATTGCAATCAGTACTTTATTTGTGCGGAACGAAGCCACCGTAATAAAGAGTGAGATAATCAGGTAACCCAGAAATGCAAAACCGAGTTGGTGAACATCTACAGTTTGTGCCAGAGCAGCTCCGAAAACGCCCAGTTTAATCAACCATGCGGTTCCGACTGACAACCAGAAAAATCCGTAGATACCAAAAGCGGTAGAACCAAAAAGGTTGTTGTGTTTAAAGTCATAAACACATGCCATCAACTGAGCGAAACCACCCAGGAAGATAGCCCATGGAATCACCATGGAAAGGCCTTCAGTCCAGCCCAGTTTTTGAGATGCGGCTACCAGGGTAACCATAGCAAGGCCGGTCAATCCCAGCGGGGTGGGGTCGGCCACTTCAATTCTAATGTACTTGCCTTGTTCGTGCATAAAAAGATTTTAGTTTATAATTTGCGGGCGCAAAGGTAGTTATAAATCAGTACACTGCAAACTAAGGTTAATTTATAAGACCTTATTTTGCTCATGGAGAAGAATGTTTTGAGTATATTTCCGTTAGAAAAACAGAAGCCGTGATATAAATCCTACATGAATATGAAAACAAAACTTTTATTTTGGACAATGATTCTCTGTGGCATTTTCGCCCTGAATGCGCAGAACTCTTCGGTAAATGACAAATACCAACCTTATTGGACCAAAATCGAAAAAGCGCAAAAAGAGGGGTTGCCTAAGAGTGCATTAAAAGAAAGCCGGGCTGTTTTAGCTCAGGCAAAGTCTGATAAAAACGGTCCGGCCATATTGAAGTCGTTGGTCCTGATAGCCGGGCTACAACAAACGATTGCCCCGGATAGTGTGAAATATCTGTTTAGGGAAATGGAAGGAATGTTGGAGGAAAATCAGGAACCAGTTTTTAAAAGTCTTCTTCACTCCGCTCTGGCTGAACTTTATCACCAGAGTTACCGGCGTGAGTGGTGGGTCATCAGACAACGGACTGCTATTGCTTCCGATAATTCTGATGATATGTCTTCCTGGACTTCTGCCCGGTATATCGATGTCATAGTCAGCCACATCAAACAATCTTTGCAAAATCAATCGACCCTCTCTACTGTTCCGACTGAGAAATACGCTCTGGTATTGGATAAAGGCAAAGATTCTCCGCGGTTACGTCCTTCCATGTACGATTTACTCGTTTACCGGGCAGTGGAGTTGCTACAGGAAAATGACTTCGATGAATACCGGTCAATTGCAATTTCGGCTTTGAATGATTTGAAGAACATAAATACCCAAAAAGGAAACGGGGATGCCTACCTGATGGCTGAATTGCAGCGATTATCATTCTGCAAAGGCCGCGAAGTTTCAGATAACCAGTACGAACAAGCATTATTAGCATTGCAAAAGAAATATAGGAATTCGCCAATTTCGGTGGAGGTTGACCTTGCTTTGGCTGAATTTTATCTTGAAAATGACAATGATATTATTCCCCTGAATGAAGATAATTCAGAGGTTGAACCAGACAACTCTACTAAAATCCGCAATTATGAAAAGGTGCTTCAGATTTGCAATGAGGCGATTCGTCTTTATCCCAATTACGACCGAATCGGACAGATTCAATCCCTGAAAGAACAGATTCTGTTACCGTTCGCCCATTTTTCCATGCCGTCGCAGCTTTATCCCGGTCAAAAGGCTAAAGTCAAAATCCACTACCGGAATCTTGACCAGCTTTCCTTCCGCATTTATCGGGTGGATGCTCCAATGATGGCGGAAATCATCCAGACAAAGAGTAAATATCCGGAGAAAATGGTATTGGAACAAAAACTATCACTCTCCAATCCGAAACCATATCTGGAAAAAGATACCGTAGTGGAAATTTCTGTTTCTCAAATCGGTAATTACCGGTTAGAAAGTTCAGCTGTATCGGGCAAAGAGGTCAAAAACAACGGGTCTGAACATTTCAGTGTAAGTAAAATAGCTGCAGTTAGCCGGTCTGCCGGAGGTGTTGTAGAGGTGCTGGCTGCTGATTTTAAAAGTGGCGACCCTTTGACCAACACCACAGTAATTCTATACAAAAGGAATTATCCCGACCAATTTGCGGAAGTCGGAAGAGGTAAAACACAGGCGCACGGACTTTTTACTGTGGATAAATCAAAATCAGCCAACGCCTATCAGGTCGTGGATGGCGATGATGTTTATTCCCCCATTTCCTATTTACCCTATTCCGGTGAACCCTTGACAACGGCAACGGGTGCTGACATCGAGCAACTATTCACAGACCGCATCGTTTACCGTCCCGGACAGACGGTTTATTTCAAAGGATATGTTTACCGGAGTTCGTTGGAGCGTGGGACGGAGGCCATCGAGCAAAGGGCAGTAACCGTTTTACTCAAAGATGCGAATGGTAGGGAAATAGATAAAAAAGAACTGGTTTCAAATGAATTTGGCTCATTTGCCGGCAGTTTTATTTTACCCAAACAAACCCTAAACGGGGAGTTTTCTATATCTACGGCTAATGCAAATTACTCCTTCTCCGTAGCAGAATACAAACTGCCGAAGTTCAAAATTGAGTTGAAGCAGTCAGACAAAACGTACCAGTTTGGAGATAACATTACCGTCAAGGGAAATGCACAAACCTTCTCCGGCGTGAAGATGGACGGCCAGGTCGTGAAATATAAGGTAACCCGAAGGATGCACTGGTTCTGCCGCTGGGGAAGCCGGATCGAAAAAATAATCGCTACGGGAACTGCTAAAACGGATGCGAACGGCCAGTTTACGATTTCTTTTCAGGCAGAAAAAGATCCTAATAGCTCTGCTTATCCCTGGCTGGCTTACAATTTCAATGTTGAAGCCTCATTGACGGATAAAACCGGAGAAACACAGCAAGCAGACCTGTCTGTTCCGGTTGGCAATGTTTCAATGGCACTTGATTTTGAAATGCCGCAGGATGTGGATCGGGAGCATTTGCCTAAAATAATCATTCGGGCGAATAATCTCAGTGGAATGCCGGTTACAGCAAAAGGCAGCTACCGGCTTTACCGGTATGAAAATCAGACTTTGCAGGAAATAGATGACAATCAGAAGTTGGTGCGCGAAAAGAAACCACGACTGGAAGCCGAATTTGAAGCCAATAAACCGATTAATACCGACCGTTGGAATGCATTGACTTCCGGTGAATATCTGATTGTTGCCGAAACAAAGGACGAACAAGGACGAATAATCAAGGAAGAACGTCGCTTTACCCTTTTCCATTTTTATGAAAAGGAGATGCCAAAGACGGCTTACGTCTGGTTGTACAAATCCGTCACCGAATGTCGTGTTGGCGAAGGAGCCGTGATGCTGTTCGGTTCATCGGCAGATGCCGACGTTCTTTTTGAAGTCTATGACAATAAATCATTGGTTGACCGGAAACGGTTGAAACTCAACAACAATGTAAGAAGGGTAGTTGTGCAGTATCTTTCAAGCTATGGGAAATCCATTACCGTGCAATTCAGTTATTTCAAGAACGGGCATTTCTTCCATGAATCCGTCGATGTGAAACAGGCCGAACCCGATCGTAAAATCTCTATGCGTTGGAGCTCTTTCCGCGATAAAACCACACCCGGACAAAAGGAAGAGTGGAAACTAACTGTTCGTGACCGGGAGGATTATCCCTTAAAAGCAGAAGTGCTGGCGGAGATGTATGACCTGTCATTAGACCAAATCAGACCTTTTAATCCGGTGTTTAATCTTCCTACGTTTACAACTCATGCGTTGAGTCCCTGGTATTCCGAAGGAAGAGGATTTAATAATGAAACCGGTTGGCTGAATTTTGACGGGAAACAGTACAAATCCCGCGAATTTGACTTTGACCGATTAAATCTGGATATCAATTCCTACAGAAACAGGTCATTAAGGGCGGGGGTAATGGAGGCAAAGGCGGCCGTTGGTGCTGTCAATTTTGACAAAGGGACAGATGATATTTCTGAACCATTTATGGTGCTTAATGAAACAAAAGTGGCAATAACCGGAGTGCAGCAAATTTCCACAAAAAAAATAACACTCGAACAAAACCAGAAACCTGTTACAATTCGCAAAAACTTTGGAGAAACAGCCTTCTTCTATCCGCAGCTCAAAACGAACAAAGACGGAGATGCTGTGGTCAGCTTTACTGTACCGGATAATCTTTCAGATTGGAAATTTATCGGAAGGGCCCACACTAAGGATATGCGGACTTATCAGCTGTTGGATACCATTTCCGTCAGGAAAGATTTAATGATTGAATCCTATATGCCGCGCTTCGTGCGTCAGGGTGATAAAGTGGTGTTGACTGCCAAAATCTCAAATCTCTCCGATAAGGCTATTTCCGGAATTGCCAAAGTCGAGATTTTCAATCCGTTTACGGGAAAGATTCTGACTAATATCAGCCTGAATCCTCTGCCTTATCAGCTTCCGACTGACGGTAATACATCGGTCGCATGGAATCTGGATATTCCTTCTGACGCTGAATTATTGGGGTGTCGTTTTATAGCCGAATCCGGTCAGTTTAGCGATGGTGAAGAACAGATTCTACCAGTACTGACCAAACGTCAGTTAGTCACGGAAGCAGTTCCTTTGAATCTCGGATGGACGGGAGATAAAAAGATTTCATTACCCCAAGGTTCACCTTCACAGACCGATTACCGGATTACTCTTGAGTTGGTTTCCAATCCGGCCTGGTATGCTGTTCATGCTTTACCCGTAGTGGCAGAACCGACCTCTGAAGACCTCGTTTCCTGGGTAACGGCTTTGTATGCCAATTCATTGGCAACACACATTGTAGCCTCAAATCCGGGCATACAGAATTACTTCAAGACCGCATCGTTGTCAACAAATGCGCAGGAAGCCTTCCGTTCCAAACTGGAGAAAAATGAAGAGCTGAAATCCGTCCTGATACAGGAAACTCCGTGGGTCAATCAGGCTGTAGGGGAAACGCAACACAAACAGAGATTAAGCGAACTGCTTAATTCCAACCGGTCAAAAACACTTACAGATAAGGCGCTGACCCGAATTACACAATTACAAAACAATGATGGTTCTTTTTCCTGGTATCCGCAAATGGCTGGAAGTGCTTATCTGACTCGCTTTGTACTATCCAGTCTTTCGAAACTTTCATCGTTGGGCGCAACAGAAAATAATCCGGAAATTAAACCAATACTTGAAAAGGCAGTCCACTATCTGGATGCCGACTTGCTCAAAACTTATGAGGATTTGAAGAAGTACAATTCAAATTGGTCCCAGACTGCAGTGCTGTCTCTGTCAGATTTACAGACGTTGGTTTTGCGTGCCGCATTTCCCAATATAGAAATGAGTGCTAAGGAAAAAGAAGCTTATCAATTCTATCAGACACTGGCAGAGCAACATTGGGTTGAAAAGTCATTACAGGAAAAAGCACTGACCTTAATCCTGATGAAGCGTCTGCAAAATCAGTCAGTGGCGACAAATATTCTAAAATCCATCAAAGAATTCGGCAGCGAATCACCGGAGTTTGGGTACTATTTCCCTTCTTTGACACCTGACCACCGATGGGGGCGAACAGCAATAACCGTTCATACCCAAATTATGGATGCCTTTGAGTTGATGGGAACAGAAGCTCCAATTTTGAAGAAAATGCAAATATGGCTATTGAAGCAAAAACAGACTGAACAATGGAATTCGTTGCCTGAAACCGTCGATGCCGTGTATGCTTTACTCAAGAGAGACAGCGAGTTACTCGCTGCAACCGGTAAAGTTTCAGTAAAAGTCGGGGATAATGTTGTTCTGAAAACAAATGACGATTCTCCAACGTTTGAATACAAGGCGGAAATTCCTGTTTCGGATTTCAATAAATCGAATCGGGAAATCGTTTTCACCAAGACAAGTCCGGGGATAACCTGGGGAGCCATTTATCGGCAATATTTTGAAGATATGGATAAAATCAAGGCTCAAAAAGGTGCTTTATCCGTTTCCAAAACATTGTATCGTGAGGCCCTAACTGGTAATCAGAAGCAATCACAGCCGGTTACACCGGAAATGCCTCTTAGAGTAGGCGATAAGGTTATCGTAAGACTGGTTCTAAAATCAGATCGGGATCTGGATTTTGTTCATTTAAAAGATAATCGGGCAGCTTGCCTTGAGCCGGTGGAACAACTTTCGGGATGCCGTTGGAAAGATGCCGTTTGCTATTATCAGGAAACAAAGGACGCTTCCACCCAGTTCTTTTTCCCACAACTTAATAAGGGAACTTATGTGATTGAGTACTCATTGTGGGTCAACCGGGCCGGGAGCTATACCGCAGGCGTTGCATCATTACAATGCTTATATGCACCGGAGTTTGTTGCGCATTCTGTCGGAGAATCTTTGTCTGTTAAGCCATAAAAAGGCTGTAAGGGATTCGCATTTACCCTTATTTTAATACATTTGCAGGGATATTCTGTATCATGATTTATTCATCTAAATAAAAAAGTGGAGTTATGAAAAAAGTGTTTTTCGCAGCACTAGTTATGTTAGCTGCAATTTCAGCTTTCGCTCAGAGTGGGCCAGTGATTGATTTCAAAGACAAATCGCATGATTTTGGAACCATCAAGGAAGATGACGGGAGTGTAACCTGTGAGTTCATTTTTACCAACAAAGGTGATGCCCCATTGGTAATCAGTCGAGTGCAGGCATCGTGTGGTTGTACTACTCCTGATTGGAGTAAAGAGCCAATTGCTCCGGGCAAAACGGGATTTGTAAAAGCAACTTATGCAGCCAAAGGCCGTCCCGGACAGTTTAGCAAAACCATCACAGTGTATTGCAACACAAAAGAAGGTACTGTCATACTGAACATCAAAGGAAACGTTTTACCCAAAACAGCAAGTATCGAAGACCAATATCCGGTATCTTTTGGTGACTTGAAGCTTGGTAAAATAAACCTTTCGTTTTATGACATTCAGAAAACCGGAACCAAAACTGACAAAATTGCAATTTACAACAGCGGGAAAAACCCGCTGTCTTTGCATTTTAGCCGTGTTCCGTCACATTTGACTGTAGTTGCTTCTCCTGCTGTTGTTCCGGCTTCAGGAAAAGGAGAAATCGTTGTAACCTACAAAGGTGCTGTGAAAGATTGGGGAACTCGTCTTGATGATATTTTTATTCTCCAGAATAATGAGTCAAAAATCGCCAGTGATCGCAAGATTACAGTTTCGGCTAATATCGTGGAAGATTTTTCCGTTTTAACTCCTCAGCAACGTGAAAATGCGCCCCGCATTGAAGCCAGTTCTACAAACGTAAATTTTGGCAAAATTAATCTTAGCGACAAAAAGACAGAAGTTATTACTTTGAAAAATGCAGGAAAAAGCACGCTTCATATCCGTAAAATAAAAGCTAATTCCAGCCTGTTACAGGTAAGGGCTGACCGTGTCAGTGTTGCTCCGGGGAAATCTATTCAGTTGCAGATTGCTCTTATTCCGGGTAAAGCCAAAAGTGGTGTGAATGAATTGGTAAGTGTTATATCCAATGATCCGTCCAATTCGATAATCAACATTCATGTAGCCGCTACACGTTAATACTTCCCAAATTCAGAGTGCTATAGACGGACAGAATATCCATTTTCGGACAATCTTTGGATTTAATGATTACTTTTGCGGAAAATTTTAGAGGCAGAATGCCGGAAAGCTTACAATATGTTTAAAGGAAAAACCGTAGTTTATACATCCGGAACGTTTGATATGTTCCATATCAATCACCTGAAAATGATCAATTACGCTCGTGGTTTGGGCGATTTATTGATTGTTGGTGTCAGTACAGATGAGCTGGTTTGTTCATATAAGGCCAAACCGGCTATTCCTTTTACAGAGCGTTTACAAATTGTTGAAGCACTTAAAGGCCCCGATATTGTTATACCTCAGCACAGCCTTGATCACACTGAGATTGTGAAGAAACTACACATTGATGTTTTTGTGGTAGGGGATGACTGGTATGGTAAATACGACTATCTGCAGGATTTAGGTGTGGATGTTTTTTATTTCCCATATGGCAACGGTATTTCTTCTACCAGCCTGAAAAAGTCAATTTACGAAAGCTATAACCAGAGTCTGCGCGTTGAGCGTGAAGCAAAACCGATAATTCCCAAAGAAGAATAAGAGATAATGAATCAACAAACCGCTTTAATAACAGGTGGGACAAAAGGAATAGGCAAAGCCGTTGCTCAGCGATTGTTGGGTGAGGGCTTTGATGTTTTATTGACCTATGGATCCGATATTCAGCGTGCAAACGAAGTTAAGGATGAACTCGCAAGTGCTTTCCCTTCAAGTCGGGTTTATATCCTTCAGGCTGATATTTCAGATTTGGCATCAATTGATCTTATTTGTAATTATATATCTGATAATGGCCTTTCTATTGGTTCTGTGATTTTCAATGCCGGACTGACTGACCGAACTGACTTTCATCAAATCAATCCGGAAGAGTGGAAACGTGTCTTTGATGCTAATGTTCATTTCCCAGTCTTCCTTCTTCAAAAATTATATGATCAAATGCAACCCGGTGCATCCGTTGTCTTCACCGGATCATTGATGGGAATTCATCCCCATTCGGTGTCACTTGTCTATGGAGTCACCAAATCGACCGTTCACGCATTGGTAAAGAACCTGGTCAAATTCCTAGCTCCAAAAGGGATTCGTGTAAATGCTGTGGCACCCGGTTTTGTGGATACAGAGTGGCAGAAGACGAAACCCGCAAAAATCAAGGCTAATATTAATGCCAAGATTGCTTTGGGGCGTTTTTGCGAACCGGAAGAATTAACTGATGTCTACCTGATGTTGGTTGAAAATAAATACATCAACGGCGAAATTATCACTGTGGACGGTGCCTATTCGTACAAATAACATATCTGAGGAATCGAAAAATAGCTTAATTTGACTACCTTTGCGGCCATTATGAAGACTATGTCTAAACATTACAACCACAATGGCTCAAAATTCAACTGAAAAAATAACACTCGAATCCTCTCTAAAATCTCTGGAAATTGAGAATTTCCTTGACCGTTACTTTTATCGTCCGGTCGCTTTTCAGATCGCTCTATTACTTCGTCATACTCCGGCAACACCCAATATGGTCACCGTTTTGTCCATTTTTGTTGGGATTGCCGCTGGTACCCGCTTTTACTTTGATGATATCTGGACAAATATTACGGGTATCCTTCTCCTGATTTTAGCTAATACACTCGACTGTGTTGATGGCCAATTGGCCCGACTTACTGGGATTAAATCGAAAATCGGTAGAATTCTTGATGGATTTGCCGGTGATCTTTGGTTTGCAACTATTTATATCGCGATATGTTTGCGTACCATGAATGAAGGAGCTCCGGTATATATCTTTGCATTAGCTATTTTCTCTGGTTATTCTCATTCCCGTCAGGCTGCTATCGCTGATTATTTTAAGAATATCCACCTCTTTTTCCTGAAGGGGACAGCCGGTAGTGAACTGGATGATGCCGAAACTTTACAACAAAAATATCTTGCCCTTTCCTGGAAAAATGATTTCTGGGAAAAATTATTCAAATTCTTTTATCGCTTTTATACCCGCGGACAGGAAAAGCTTACTCCCGAAATTCAGAAAATGCGAAAAACTATCGCATCCAGATACAACAATAACATTTCAGAAGAATTAAAAAGCGGTTTTCGTACCGAATCAACCGGAATCATCTTTTGGATGCACTCGTTATCTTTTAATACTCGTTCTCTTTTCTTATTCGGATTTACTTTAATCGGTCATCCATGGTACTACTTTATTTTTGAGATTGTGGCGTTGAATCTGGCTTTACTTACCGGATTGAAGAGATATGAGCAAGTTTGTAAAACTATTAATGAAAACATTTTAGCCGGAAAATATGACAAAAGGTAAAATCACCAAGAATATCTTCTTTCTCATCGCTGTTGTAGCCATTGTGTTAATTGTATGGAAGATAGGTTTTGATACTATTGTTGAGAATATCCTGAAAACAGGGTGGTGGTTTTTCCCGATTATCGGTATCTGGCTGGTGGTCTATCTGATAAATGCCAAAGCGTTTCATCTGATCATCAACGACGAAAAGCATAATGGCAAAGTCTCTTATCTGAAGTCTCTTCAACTGACTATTACCGGTTTTGCCCTTAATTATTCTACTCCGGCCGGTATGATGGGGGGGATGCCATATAGGGCTTTAGAACTACAGAAGATAGTAGGAGGGCATAAAGCGACTTCCTCAGTGGTGCTTTATACCATGATGCATGTGATGGCCCACTTTTTCTTTTGGTTGACCTCTATCCTGGTTATTGCATTCTTTATTACCGTTTCCCACGATTTGTCGATTGTGCTAACGGTTATATTTATCTTCTTCGTTGGTCTGACATTCCTGTTTTTCAAAGGATATAAAAGAGGATTGTTATTGAAGTTTTTTGCTTTCCTCAAAAAACAACCGTTTTTCAAAAAGAAGGCTGCAGCTTTTTATGAGAAAAAAGAGGCAGAGTTGATTGAAATTGATACTCAGATATCAGATCTGTACCTTAACCGCAGGAAGACGTTTTATTATACGTTAGGCCTAGAATTCCTCGGTAGAATGGTGAATAGCCTTGAAGTCTATTTCATCATTCATGCAATTGGTATTGATGTGACCTACATGCAAGCGTTTGTAATGGTTGCTCTCACAACATTACTGGCCAATATTCTTTTCTTTTTCCCAATGCAATTGGGTCCAAGGGAGTTCGGATATACCGGAGCTTTAAAGTTGATGAAAATAGCGCCTCTTGTAGGCCCGGTAGGTGGTTTGGGTATTTATGTAAGTCTCGTTACACGTATCCGGGAAATGATCTGGATCGGTATTGGTGTTGTTCTTATGAAAATTAATTCGAAATAATGCGCAGGGTAGTTCTTGACCAAAAAGATTTCGCAATAATGTCACCGCTGTTAAGGGGTAAAAAAGGGTTACGTTTAGGACGGTGTCTTGTCAGGTTGTTGTCAATACATCGGGTAAACCGGGTATATGAAAACTCTATACATTTGAGAGGGGCAGAGTTTGCCGCTTCTTTACTTAAAGACGTGGGAGTATCTTATGAAATTGAAAATGAAGAACAGTTATCTAATTTACCAGAGGGGACTTTCATAACTGTTTCTAACCACCCTTATGGTGGATTAGACGGTGTTATTATGATCGACATCATGGTTAGACGTCGCCCTGATTATAAATTCATGGTAAACTCCATTCTGATGAATGTCAGAACCATGGCTGATAATTTTGTCGGTGTTCAACCTGCAACGGCTAAAAGTTCAGGTTCTAATGATAATGCTCTAAAACTTAAAGAAACAATTCGGCACATGAAAGAGGGGCATCCTATGGGTTTTTTCCCGGCAGGAGCAGTTTCCAACTTTCATAAACCCAACTGGTTTCAACTTACTGATCGTGACTGGCAGCCAACTGTAATACGTCTTATTCAAGCGGCAAAGGCACCGGTTATACCTATTTTCTTTCATGGAAAGAACTCCTGCTTCTTTAACTTTCTCGGCCGGGTCAACTGGCAACTCCGAAGCATGCGTATGCCTTACGAAGTTTTCAATAAAAGAGGGAAAACAATAAAAGTAACAATCGGTGATCCAATTTCCTGGGAAGAGCAGAAACAATATGCAAAAGTAGAGGAGCTGGCTGCTTTCCTGAAAGCCAGGACTTATGCACTGAGTAAAAAAGGGTGAATGGAAAATTTTCCACTCACCCTTTTTTATCAGTTATTTTGTCTGGTTTCGCTCAGATATTTATTCTTCAGCGATTTTACCGGATACCAGGCAGACAGGAACCCAATCGTAAATACCACTCCTAATATGGTCATCAGGTCTGTACAGACCACTTTTACCGGATAGGTATCCACTACAAATGCTCCCATATTGCCTCCCATTCGTAATAATCCGAAACTTTCCTGAGCGACACATAGAAGAAGTCCTAGTACAATACCGACTATTGCTCCAATTGCGGAGATCATCCACCCTTCAAATAAGAAGATCCGTGAAATAAGCTGATTGTCCGCACCCAGGCTACGTAGTGTTGCAATATCAGCCTTCTTCTCGATAATCAGCATAGACAGCGAACCGATGATATTAAATGTCGCAATCATCAGGACGAAACAAAGGATCAGGAAGGTCATCCATTTTTCGATTTTCATCATTTTGAAAGCCTCTTCCTGTTGTTCGTACCGGTCTGCAACTTTAAACTGAGGCCCCAGAGCCCTGGCTATTTTCGACTTAACATCGTCAATATCTGTGTTTGGCTTCAGTTTTAACTCAATTGAGGTTACCTCATTGGTATATTGGAAAAGCTTTCTGGCCAGACTGATCGGAACGATGATAGTTGACTCATCGTATTTCGCCTGATTGACACTAAATATTGCAGTGACATAGGCGTAGTCTGTATTAAATGCGGATGCCGGATTAGCCATGCTGACTTTACCTTCCCTTTTCGGAGCGTAAATTTCAAGCGGCTCCACAAAGTTAGCCCCCACTCCAAGCGACAGGGATAATCCGGCGCCAACGGTCGCATAACTCACCAGGCTATCAGCCAATACAAATTTCCCATCATACAGGATACTATCAATGTGGGTTAGCTTTGAGAAATTATCCGAAACCCCCATCAGGGTTGCAGTTACCTGACGGTCCTTGTAGCGAACTAAAGCGTTGTCTTCCACAATCTCAGAGAAGACAGCTATCTCGGGCATCTTTCTCAATGCATTGATTTTTTCATTATTTGCATTGAATGTTTTTCCTTCAACAACAGAGACCTTTAGTTCGGGGTCAAAGGAGCAAAAAAGAGATGCAACCAGATTCTGGAATCCATTGAAAACCGATAAAGTACAGACCAGTGCCATTGTAGCGATGGCTACACCACTGACCGATACCATCGAAATGACATTGATGGCACTGTGGGACTTTTTCGAAAAAAGATATCGAAATGCGATTTTACCGGAAAGACTCATGGTGTAGTTTTCTTTATGTCATCCTGGGGATGAATTGCCAGTTTGTGGGTTAAGAGCCTGTTTTAATTTTATTGCTCGACTTTTTTAGGGCTATTACAAAGTAGATTTTTTGCTTTTCTCCCGCAGATTTAGCGGGCTAAATCAAGGGCGAAAAGTGAAAAATATGCACGGAATAGACTAAAAAAGGAGCAAAGAAAGACGATAAGCCTGCTTTATAAGATGTTTCGGTAAAATTTAAACAGGCTCTAAGTCCGGATGGGAAAATGCTTTATTTCTTAAGCAGGTTGTCGATATTCTCGATGTAGTCCAGCGAGTCATCTATATAGAATGACAACTCAGGAATCACGCGAAGCTGGTGACGTACACGTTTGCCCAAATCGAAACGAATCTGCTTCACATTAGCCTGAATAGCTTTAATCAGCTCCGGGCCTTTTGCCGATGGGAAAACGCTGAGATATACTTTGGCAATTCCCAGGTCAGGAGATACGCGCACGGTGCTCACGGTAATCAGGATACCTTGCATGGCACGGGCTTGTTGAAGGAATATATCGCTCAATTCTTTTTGTAACAGGCGATTGATTTTACTTTGTCTTGTTGTTTCCATTTATATAAACTGGTTTGCTCCTGAAAAAAGAGGAGCTGATATTAATTAAACTTCTTTACGTAAGCGTGCTACCGGCATGCCTAATTGCTCCCGGTATTTAGCTACTGTGCGCCGGGCGATGATGTACCCTTTTTCGTTGAGGATTTCGCACAACTTTTCATCGGGTAGCGGGGAGCGCTTATCTTCAGCCTCAATAGCATCCTTGAGGATCTTCTTGATTTCGCGTGTTGAAACTTCTTCACCCGATTCAGTCTGCATACTGTCAGAAAAGAAAAACTTCAGCGGGTAAACCCCGAAATTGGTCTGTACATATTTGCTGCTGCTCACCCGGGAAATCGTGGAGATGTCCAGGCCTACCTTTTCAGCCACGTCTTTCAAGATCATGGGCCGAAGGTCGGTTTCATCTCCCGTAAGAAAAAAATCACGTTGTAACTCTACGATGGCCTCAAAGGTAGAAGAAAGCGTCATCTGGCGTTGCTTGAGTGCATCAATAAACCATTTGGCGGAATCAAGTTTTTGCTTGACGAACTGTACCGCCGCTTTTTTATCCTTGGTTTGGTTTGCTTTATTACCCATGAAATCCTGAAACATATCCGAATAACCGCGGCTTACCCGAAGGTCAGGAATATTTTTATCATTCAGGTAAATCGAAAGCTCTCCATCAATGGCTTCAACGATAAAATCAGGGATGATCTGATTTACTCCGATCGCTTCGCCTTCCTCTCCGGAAGAGTTCCCGGGTTTGGGATTCAAAGAGGTAATTTCGGCAATGGCCGCTTTAAGCTCTTTTTCGCTGATTTTATACAGGGTGATTATTTTGTCAAAATGCTTTTTGGAGAATTCCTCAAACGAATCAGTGACAATGCGGATGGCAAGTTCGATAGACGGTTCCTGTTTCTTGCGTTTCAACTGAAGCAAAAGACATTCCCGTAAATCCAGGGCACCTACACCCGCCGGGTCAAGGTCCTGGATAATATCCAGAATCAGACGTAGCTCTTCGTCGGATATATCTATGCCGACCTGAAACAGCAAATCGTCAGAGATGGCACGCAAATCGCGTCTCAGATAGCCGTCCGGGTCAATGTTTCCAATGATGTATTCACCCACTTTTTCTTGTAGCTCGGAGAGTTCTCTTAAGTGGAGTTGCCGGATAAGCCCCTCGTGAAAAGTCTCGCGCTCACCTACAAAGATAGTTTCGCTGCGGTCTTCGCGGTTTTGCTTTTCATTTAGCTTGTAGGAAGGGATTTCGTCTTCGTTGATATAATCGCCCAGACTGAAATCTTCATTCGACCAGTTATCATCAGTTTCGTTGCCAAAGTCATCTGTGTCAGAAACTTCAGCCAAATCAACACCCTCTTCTAAAGCCGGATTTTCCTCCAGTTCCTGATGGATTTTCTCCTCCAGCTCCATGGTGTTTAGCTCCAGCATTTTAATCTGTTGGATTAATTGCGGAGTAAGCTTTTGTTGAAGTTTTTGTGATAGTTGAAGTTTTTGCATAAATCGGGTAAAGTCAGGCTCAGCGCATGATTGATGCAAAGGTACGACATTTTCAACGCTTATAAAAGTTGAAAATATAAAACAGCAGAAGCCCTGAAGGTGGAGATTGCCTGAAAAAGAAAGCCTGCCGGATCATTTCTCCGACAGGCTTTAGGGATATGTCTGGTATCAATACCGGAAACTGCTTCCACCCAGAAACTCCCGGATAAGGGATGTCGGTGGAATTTCCCGGTCGTAAATCGGATAGAAATAGCTAAGGAAACGCAACAGGCGAGTGGCTTCGGAATATTCGTCACAGTTTTGCGGCACAGCCATCAGCAGCGGCTCCACATAGCGTTTCAGCACGGCCAACTCAAATAACAGAGCCGAATTGAACATCGCATCGGCATTTTCCTGAAAGGGGAAAATCCACTTCTCTTCGCCCCGGCGAACACTCGGCCAGCGGGCAATGGTGTTACGGGCAGAGTAGTTGCGGTATTTGAAGTCGCGGATGATGCGGCGTAACAGACGGTTATCCGTTGTGGGAATCCAGTTATGGTCATCCAGCGAAATCGTGGTCAACGCCGAAACGTAAATCCGGTACTTCAGTTCATCGGGGATATGCGGGGTCAATTCCGGATTCAGACCGTGTATACCTTCAATCAGCAGGATGTTATTTTCATGCAGGCGCAGTTTATTTCCTTTATACTGACGTTTGCCCTGTTCGAAACTGAACGTTGGCATGGCGATTTCCTTTCCTTCGAGCAAATCATTCAGGTCTTTATTGAAAAGCTCCAGGTCCAGGGCATAGAGGGATTCAAAGTCATGCTCCCCATGTTCATCCAGCGGCGTTTTGTCCCGTTCGATAAAATAGTTATCCAGGGAAATGGAGACCGGCTTGAGCAAATTGGTCATCAGCTCGATGCTCAGTCGTTTGGTAAAGGTCGTTTTTCCGGACGAAGAAGGGCCTGCAATCAGGATGATCTTGGAGCTTTTAGCGGCAATCTCATCGGCAATGTGGGAGATTTTCTTTTCGTGAAGCGCCTCCGAAACCTTGATAATGTCGGTCGCTTCCCCGCTTTTGCTGGCCTGATTCAACGTCGCCACATCGCTGAACCCGAGGATTTCATTGAAACGGTTGTATTCGTGAAATATATCGAGCATCTTTTTCTGAGGCACAATATCCTCCAAAATCGTCGGTTTATCCCGGTTGGGGATTCGAAGCAACACACCGTCCTCGTAACAAATCAGGTCAAACAGGTAAAGGTATCCGGTCGATGGAACCAGGTTGCCATAGAAATAGTTGATGTGCTCGCCCAGCTGATAGTATGAAGAATAAACCTCCCCCGTGGAAGCCAGCAATTCAGCCTTGTCCATCATGTCGTTGAGTTCAAACAGACGGACGACCTCTTCGGTCTGCGCCTCTTTGCGGTGGAAATGAAGGTCTTCGTCGATAATCTCCTGCATCCGTCTTTTTATCCGTGATACTTTATCCGAACAAACATCCGCTCCCAGTTCCATTTTACAGAAATAGCCTTTGGAAATGGGGTGTTCAATCCGCAGTTTTGACCCCGGGAAAATTTCCGCCATCGCCTTATAAAGCACAAAGCACAGCGAACGCACATACGTGCGCATTCCCGATGAATTGGTCAAATCTATGAATTCGACATTTTTTGAGGTGAAAACACGGAAACGAAGTCCTTCCACCCGGTTATTCACCTTCGCACTAACGACGAGGTAAGGCGTTTGAACCTCCAGTTCATTGTAAATATCAAGCAGGGTTACTCCCACGGGAAAATCACGAAACTCATTCGTGTTTTTGCAATATATTCTGACGGTATCGTACATGGTGGTTCGTGTTTTTGGTGAGACAATAGAGGTTATTCTCCGAAATATATCCGTTTTGAGTAAATAAAACAAACAGTCGCCTCTTTTTTTTCTCAAAGCAATGAATTTAGGGAATTCCATGCCGGTTTTCCTCAGAATTTCGTAGGTTTGTCGGTTTTCTAAATCAAACAATAATTTACTCCTATATGAAACTTACCGACAAATGGTTTAGCGCTATCTCTGAAGATGAGAATGGCAAACTGGTCATCGTGACCGGCCGTGACGATATTATGGATTTTGTGAAATCCGGAAAATTCAAAGAGCGAGCCGAGATTTACTGGAAATACGAAGGCGATGGACAGGGAATGCCGTCGGAGGAGCTTTCAGAACAAATGGAGCAGGTGGAAGAGGCTTTGCGTAAATCCATGGAAAAGGACAAACTGGCCATCCTGACCGGCGTCTATACCGGAGGTGGGCAGAAGACCTGGGTCTTTATCTGCCGCACCGTTCGTGTATTTGGAGAGCGCTTGAATGAGGCACTCTCTTCCTTTGACCTGTTGCCAATTGAGATTTATACGGAAAATGACCCTGACTGCGAAGAGTATCTCGATATGCTAGAGATGAGAAGCTGGGGTGGTGATGATGACGATGAAGATTAATTTCTTACCATGAAGATACAGAAGACCAATGCCGCCCGCATACTCGACCGTTTGAAAATTGCTTACGAACTGGTTCCGTATGAGGTGGACGAAAGTGACCTGAGCGCGATTCACGTTGCAGAGCAATTGGGGCAGTCCATCGAACAGGTGTATAAAACCATCCTATTGCGTGGTGATAAATCCGGTGTTTTTGTCTGTGTCATTCCCGGTGCGGCAGAGGTTAATCTCAAACTGGCAGCCAAAGTCTCCGGTAATAAAAGCGCCGAAACCGTTGCCATGAAGGAGCTTTTACCGTTGACCGGATATATCCGTGGCGGCTGTTCTCCTTTGGGTATGAAAAAGCCGTACCCTATTTACCTCCACAAGGATGCGCTGGAGCAACCGTTTATCTACATCAGTGCCGGACAGCGCGGCCTGCAATTGAAGCTCTCTCCGCAGGATTTATGTCAGGCGGTAAATGCTACGGTTTGCGAGGTGGTGTAACTCTGTTATTCAGGCGAATAAATGAGATAATACAATTTCGTAGGTAGAAGAACCGCGAGAGGTGTTCGCCGTTTCACGAGAAGTGGTAGAAATACTACGAGAGCCGGTAGTAGTTTCACGAGAGGCGGTAGAAGAATCACGAGAAGTGTTCGCAGCTTCACGATAACCGGTAGAAATCTTACGAGAGGTGGTAGAAATACTACAAGAAGCGGTAGTAGCTTCGCGATAGGTGGTAGATGAACAGCGAGAGCCGTTCGCAGCTTCACGAGAGGCGGTAGAAATACCGTTTAATTGAATAAAACAAGCCGGAACGATTGACATTGTTCCGGCTTCTCTTTTCTATGTCGAAGAACTCAACAAGGAAGTTCTACAATCTCCTCATTAAGGACAGTCAGCTTTTCGATACCGTCGGCATTTACTACAAAAGTATTTTCTACACCCACAGCTCCCGTGCCAGGGATTACGAATTTAGGTTCGAGGGCAAAGATGTGGCCTTCGGTCAGGATCTCTTTCGAACGTGGAGCCAGTACAGGCGATTCGTTGATTTGGATACCGATGCCGTGACCGATGAATCCGGCCTGTTGGCTGTATCCCATGAAGTAGGGGAGAAGGTCATGTTTTTTTACCTTTTCAATGGCCATGTTGTAAAGCTCTGCAGTTGCTACACCTGGTTTGGCGATAGCTACAATGTCGCTCTGAATCTCCAGGGCCAACTGGTGTGCATTATAAGCCAGCGGAGCCACTTTGCCTACCGAAAATACGCGGGTCATATCCGAAATATATCCGGTAAAAGTTCCTCCCATATCCACCATAATGGCTGTTCCCGGAGTCAGGACTGTTCCGTTTCCACCGACCGGTAAGGAGCTGTGCAAGCCGCTACCGCCCATTGCAAAATCATAAGGCGAAGGTGCATCAGCATTGTCCCCGGCAATTACACTTCCCATAAAGATTTCCATCGATTGCCCGAATACCCGGAAATGTCCCAAGGCTCCTTTCTGACGGAACAGACGTTCGATTTCGATAGAGAAGTCGATGTCGGTCATGCCCGGTTTGTAGAGTTGCGGTACTTCGCTGTAACAAGCTGCGTGCAAAAGTCCTGAATGGCGCAGCAGGCCAATCTCATAAGCCGATTTGATGGTACGCACTTTGCGTAATACGGCGGTTGCATTGAAGGTCTGTTCCGGTGTAAAGATGGATTGCAGACGGGTAACGTCGTTGTAGCTCAGTTCGTCAAGCTCCAGCATCAGTGTCTTTGGAGTTGTGATACCTTCCTCTGCCAGAATCTCTGCGATTTGTTCCGGTTTGCGGATATAATATACGTTTTCACCTTTGAGACCTACCGGACGTTTCACAAAGAAGAAAGGACTGCCTTCTACCGGCAAATAAAAGTAACCGCTGAATACACGGTCAGCCACATAAAACAGGTTGACATTTCCTGCCAGTAAGCAACCTTCGGTGCCTTGTCTGGCCATCTCTTTCTGTATGGCTTTCCAGCGGTTGCTGAGCTCAGGTAAAATTTCGTTTTTAAACATCTTGTATATGTACAATTTATGGATTTACAATTTACTATTTGGGGCCTCAATTTACTATTTGTAAGTATCGAATCACGAAGATGTCAATTGTAAATAGTAAATTGCTAAATGGTCAATTATTCGTGGTGATATGGTTCGTTATTCAGGATAGTCATGGCCCGGTAAAGCTGTTCCAGAAATATCATGCGGATCATCTGGTGTGAAAAGGTCATTTTCGATACCGAAATCTTTTCCTGCGCCGCTGCATACACTTTATCCGAAAAGCCATAAGGCCCTCCAATGACAAAGACCAAACGTTTCGATACCGAATGCATCTTTTTCTCAATATAGTCGGCAAATTTCATTGAAGTAAACTCTTTGCCATGTTCATCGAGTAGAACCAAAACATCTCCGGGTTGCAGTTGTTTTAATATCAGTTCCCCCTCTTTCTCCTTTTGCTGAGACTCGCTCATGCTCTTGGTGTTCTTGAGCTCGGGAATAATTTCAAATTCAAAGGGAAGGTAGAATTTCAGTCGGTTACGATATTCATCAATAGCTTCGGTGAAATATTTTTCGGTGGTTCTTCCTACGGCGATCAGCGCTATCTTCATTTAATAAGTAACAGCTTTAAATGGGTGAAAAGTTGGTTTTTGTCGTTTGGGAGGCGAATTTACGGTTTTTCTGAGTAAATTTGTATTGTATTTCAGGCAAATCATCATGAAACGGGCATTCAGCATTTCTATTTTAGAGATTGTATCCAATGCAAGTTCCAAGTGAAGCCAAAACCAAAAAAATCAAGGTCTCATGAAACGTTTCTTTTTAATCATAATCGCAACCTGTCTGTTCTCGGTGAGCAGACTCTTTGCTCAGGATGCATCTGATATTGAGACTGCATTCCAGAAAGCCAATCTCTCGCTGATGTCTGACCAGATCAGTTCGTCAGTCGATCTGATTTTACCGTCAGAAGATTCATCTGTAAACCACGATGAGTGTGTGATTTTGGTTACGCGCTTTTTGCGTTCCGTTTCACCGAAGGATTTTACTATTATTCACCAGGGGAATCGTGGCGAAACCAAGTTTATGGTCTGTTCTTTAACGACAGCACGGGGAAATTACCGCGTGCACCTGCTCTTCAAAAAAGTAAATACACAATATCTAATCAGCCAGATACGAATCGAACCTTCCAATGAATGAATTAATCGATCAATTGATTGACATTGCCCTTAGAGAAGATATAGGCGATGGCGATCATAGCACATTTTGTTGCATTCCCGAATCTGCCACAGGCAAAGCAAAACTATTAGTTAAAGATCCCGGTGTGATTGCCGGTGTTGAATTGGCTCAACATATTCTTAAACGTTTTGATCCTACTCTCAAAGTCGAAGTCTTCATTCAGGATGGAGCTGAGGTAAAACCCGGAGATATCGTTTTTACCGTTGAGGGAAAGGAGCGTTCGCTTCTGCAAATAGAGCGTCTGATGCTTAATGTAATGCAACGCATGAGTGGTGTGGCCACCACCACCCGCTGTTATGTAAACGAACTTGCCGGTCTTAAAACCAAAGTGCTGGATACCCGCAAAACCACTCCCGGCATGCGTCTTATAGAGAAGGCAGCTGTGAAAATCGGAGGTGGTGTAAATCACCGCATCGGCCTTTATGATGCCATTATGCTGAAGGATAATCACATTGACTTTGCCGGAGGAATCAGGAATGCGATTCTTCGTGCTCAGGAATATCTGAAGGAAAAAGGGAAAGATCTGACCATTGAGGTAGAAGTTCGTTCGATGGAAGAACTTGAAGAGGTCATGCAAACAGGCGGCATCAACCGTATTATGCTCGATAACTTTACTCCCGAGCTGACCTGCAAAGCCGTTGATCGCATAGGTGGTAAATATGAAACGGAATCGTCAGGTGGTATTACTTTCGAAACTCTTCGTCAGTATGCTGAATGTGGCGTTGACTTTATTTCTGTAGGGGCATTGACCCACTCGGTAAAGAGTCTTGATTTAAGCTTTAAGGCTTGCTGATAACACTACCCGACAGTTTCGGGAAATATATTATTTCCGGGCGATATCCTGATTTCCAGACCAGGTATCGCCCGGTTCCTTATTATTGCTGATCCGGAGTCCTGATTGCATGAGTGAACATATTCCATTGATGCTTAGTATAATATCTTACAGGTATTGAAATTTACGACAAAAGCCAATCCGAAGTTCCATATTATGTTGGTTACATTCCTGACATTAAAGGTTGCACCAATTTCAGGTCGTATTGCCCATTTGTTCAGGTCAGAGCTTATACCGCAACCCAAATTTCCACCCCAATACGAATAATGCTCCCTGTTAAGTGCTAAATCGAGTTTAGTACCTGTGGTTACATCAAATCTGTTTGAAATATTAAAAGATAGTATCAACCGGGGACCAATGAACTCATAGTGAGTGTTTCCTGAAAAATAGCTGCTGACATCCAACGCACCGGATAGTATGTCTTCTTTAAGTGTAATACGTGGTGATATTGCGACATAATTAAAGTCACCTGACATATCTTTATTATTTTGCATGAATCGTTCGTACCTGACTTTCAGATCGAATGTTTTGTTAATCCCATATCCCAATCTGACACCTACGTGGTTTGTACCTAAAATTTCCGATGGTAACAGGACATCGGAGCAAGACTTATGAAGGGAGTAATTGACAGTACACTCCATATCTCCTTTGTAGATAATATTGGCTTTTTCATAATATGTGTTGACAATCTGGGCTGTAGAAGCAAAACAGCCGAGAAAAAAGAGAATGGATGTAAGAATCAGAGCTTTTGTACTTCTGGTCCGGATGAGAAATTGTCGTTGTGTATTCATATTCTGCCGAAGTTTATTGTTCAATAGTACTGACCAAAAGGCCAAACCTAACAGGTTTTGAAAACCTGTTAGATTTCGTCTCATTATCCATACATATTCTATTTCACCCGTACATATTTTTCTATAAAGTGGAAAAGGATCGCTCTTCCGTCTTCATTGTACGGTCCGGTCTGAATCAGCGAATCACCTTTAATTTGTACATTGTACAAAGGCTTTTTGCCAAAATATTTAATCGCATCCGGAAAGTGGCTATCCAGTGTTTCCTCCAGGTTATTTCCTTTCAATACGTACTTTCCGCAAACTCCGCTATTTCCTGGCTTATTGTTATTTATGGACTGATATACGGCCATAAAATAACCTTTGCAGAATGTTTTCCATTGGAAATCTCCATCTTTTGCCGAAAACTGAGACATTAACGAATCCAAATGGTAGTATTGAGCATGTACCATTTGCCAGGTACCTTCGATAGGAACAGCTTTTTTCAGTCCATAGCTCAACGTTGCAGTGATTGCAACGATAAGCAGAGTAATAAATCGTTTCATAGTTTAAATGTTTAGGGTTGAATTGATTGTTGTAATATCTCTTTTCCAGATAATACACGGGATTTACAGTATATTCATAAACAAAGGTTTTAAGAGTCCGACTGAGATTCCGGTTCCGGATGCACTTGTTTGCGGGAGCAAGTGCGGAGTCCTGTTAAATCTCTGTTTGTTAATGGGCGTTGATTGGCAATCTTATGTATAAAACAATCCTGTAATATAGAAAGTTGTGGTTTTTAGGCGATAAGAGTTTAAGAGCCTGTTTAAATTTTACCGAAACATTTTCATAAAGGAGAAGAGTCTCCTTTCTTTGCTCCTTTTTTAGTCTCTTTTGGGCATATTTTTCACTTTCCTTTCTTGATTTAGCCCGCTGAATCTGCGAAATCAAAGCAAAAAATCTACCTCAAAATAGTCCTGAAAAAGTATCGCAATAAAATTTAAACAGGCTCTAAAATGAAATAAGCCGGGAATTTGTTACAAATAGATCTTCTGAATATTTACCCATAAATAACCTCTTATCCTATGAAAATAACCGGGCGGAATAATATCGTGCTTATCTGTTGTTTTTGTTACATCTTGCAGAACAATGAATTAAGATATACTTCATGTTATTCAGTATAACGGATCATGCTATTGTGAATCTCAAGAAGATACGGTCGGTTCGACTTTCATGACCGGAATGCCGGATATTTACAAGGGATACCTTTTCTCGGTAGATATGGAAAAAGCCCTGAATCATTACTTTAAAACAAAAGCGTTTTCAGAGATCCGGAACTCATAAGACTCCCTAATGTCAGCATTTGAACCTGAATTTGCCCCGGGAGGCTTAGTTATGGAAGATATGATTTCAATATCTGGTTGCTTTAGGGCTGATCCAGACTGATAGAAGGACTAAAACCTGACAGATCTTTATTACCTGTCAGGTTTTACTCATTAACTACTCAACGAAGGCTTCATTCTATAAATTCACTTTTTCTGTGATGCTTCCGACTTTTACGATATAGGAACCTTTGGGTAAGTTAATAGTCGTAGTTCCTTTCTGGCTATTTATTGTTTTGATAAGTGTACCAGATATTGAGAAAACTTTAATAACCTCGTCTGTAACTTTTTCTACAATGATCAGACCATTTGAACTGTAAATATTATATAGCTGAGCCTTTATTGGTGTGATTCCCAGAGAGATTACCTTATAAAATTCAGACCAGTAGAGGGCTGTTTGATAGGCCGTAATAGAACCACTAGGAACAATAAGTAGGCAATTTGATTTATTCACCTGATTAAAGGTATAGCTGGAAATTGTTGGAGGCACAGGGTTTGTGGATTTAATTTCCATCAAACCACTACAGCCCTTAAATGTGTAATCGTCTATTTTTTTGATATTTTGGGGTAAATACAACTCTGTGAAGTTTTTACAGTCTTCAAAAGCATTCCAGTAGATATAGGTAACCGTTCCCGGTATTTTTATACTACCGGTTAATCCACTACATCCCCTAAATGTGCCATAATAGATCATAGAGAGGGAATCGGGAATGGCTAAGCTACCATTTAAGCCTTTACAACCGGAGAATGCATAAGCATCTATTGTTTTAACAGAGTTTGGAATGATAAGATTTCCGGTAAAACCTGAGCATCCGGCAAATGCCGACCATCCAATTGCCTGAACAGAGTTTGGAATGACTAAATTGCCACTTAGACTACTACATCCCTGGAAAGCATCATAACCAATTGATTTGATAGTATTAGGAATAGTCAGATTACCGGTCAGTCCAGTACAACCTTCGAAAATACCGTTGCCAATTGAATCTATGGCAGATGGAATACTTAATTCCCCGGTAAATCCAGAACAACCGGCAAAAGCATAATCGCCGATATATGAAACCGAATCCGGAATCAATAAACTACCGGTTAATCCGCTGCATTGCCCGAATGAGTGATTTCCGATTGATTTTACAGATTTCGGAATGGTTAAGTCTCCTTTAAGTCCGGAGCAGCCATCGAAGGCATTGTCTCCAATCGCTGTCACAGAGTCTGGAAGATATAAATTACCGCTAAATCCGGAGCAATAAGCAAAAGCATTGTTACCGATTGTTCTAACTACCCCCGGGATCGTTAAGTTACCGGTTAATCCACTACATAAAAAGAACACACTGTCATTAATCATTGTAAGTGAATCGGGGATAATTAAATTTCCGGTTAAGTTACTGCAGCCGTAGAATGCATATTTCCCGATATTTTTCACCGAATTAGGTAACATTAAACTGCCTGTTAATTCATAGCATGCGGCAAAAGTACCATCACCGATTGTTTTTAAAGAGCGAGGAATAGTCAGCTCACCGTCTAACCCGGAACAATATGCAAATGCACCATCCCCAATTGAAGTTACTGAGTTGGGGATATTAAGACTACCAGTTAATTGGATACAATACGCAAAAGCTCCTTTACCAATATAAATTACAGAATCTGGAATCATCAGGTTTCCGGTTAA
Organism: Parabacteroides sp. FAFU027; assembly: GCF_022808675.1. Lineage (NCBI taxonomy): Bacteria > Pseudomonadati > Bacteroidota > Bacteroidia > Bacteroidales > Tannerellaceae > Parabacteroides > Parabacteroides sp. FAFU027. Next base: position 19,403 of record NZ_JAKZKV010000007.1, on the reverse strand, counting down.
TCTCATACAATAAGCAAATGCCATGCTTCCGATTGAGGTGATTGAGACTGGTAGTTTAATTGTTTTGAGAAGAACCGGATCTGAATAATAATAGTAGTAATCTGGATAATCTTCATCGGGTTTAGAGAATGAATATACGGGCATTTCGTTTACCGGATAATAGGATAAAGTATTAGAATTGGTACCTTCTGTTCCAGTATAAGATGCAATTTTTACACCAGATAAGTCCAGGTTAATTAATGCACTCATGCTGTCCCGCATAAATCTTACGTCTCGGGCGTCAATAAAACCTATCACAGTTAAATCTGTAATTGTGTCAGCTTCATTAATGTTGAGTAGATTGCATAATGTTCCTGGTGTGATTACATCAATGACTTTTCTTATGGTAAAATCCTGTTCTATAATATTAGAAAAATCAGACCAGTAGGTTGCCGATTTGTAGGCTGTTTTTGATCCTGTAGGGACAATAAGCTGACAACTGTTTTTATTTATTTGATCAAACGGATTTGCATACGAATAAATCAGAGGTGGTACAACACTGGCCGACATTATTTTTTTTAGATTGTTGCAGGGGCCGAATGTCAGATCGTATATCTGTTCGATGTTTTGAGACAAAAATAATTCAGAAAAACCATTACATCCATAAAAAGCCTTCCAATCAATTGTTGAGACAGAATTTGGAATTGTTAGTCTTCCAGTGAATCCACTGCAACCATTGAATGCCTGGTAACTGATAGTTCTTACCTGATTAGGGATTGTTAGATTTCCTGTCAGACCGCTACATCCCTGAAATGCCTCAGAGCCGATAGTCTTGAGGTGATCCGGTAAAATCAGGTCTCCGGTTAGTTTGTTGCAGTTATAAAATGCATGATTACCAATAGTTGTTACAGTCTGGGGTATTTGGACGATTCCTTGTTTAGCCAGTGGACATTGAATTAAAAGGTTTTGATTTTTATCCAATAACATACCATTTGATGATGAGTAATATGCATTATTATCATCAACCAGGAATTCTGAAATTCCCCAACATTCATCAAAAGCATTTGATTCAATAGATTTAACGGATGATGGAATTGATACTCTTCCAGATAATCCGCTACATCCTCGAAATGCCCAGTCTTCTATAGTATCAATGGAAGATGGAAGCACTAAATCTTCGGTAAATCCACTGCAATAACTAAATGCATCACTACCTATTTTTTTTACTGAATTTGGAAGTGTTAGATTTCCTGTAAATCCTTTACATTCAGCGAATGCTGATGATTCAATGGTTATGACTGAGTTAGGGATTGTCAGATTTCCTGATAGACCGCCACATCCGTAAAAAGTGCCGGATTCAATTTTAGTCAGTGAATTTGAGAGCCTTAAGTTGCCGGTAAATCCGTAGCAATAACCAAACGCATAGCTACCAATTCTTTTTATTGAATCAGGAATAATTAAATTTCCGCTTAAACTACTACATCCCTGAAAAGCATTTTTACCAATATATTTGATGTTTGGAGGAAGGGCCAAACTGCCTGTCAATCTGCTACATCCAATGAAAATCCCTGATGAAATGGAATCTAATGTTGCCGGTATAATGATATTACCAGTTAGTCCTCCACACCAAGAAAAAGCATATTCTCCAACGGCTGTAACAGCATTAGGCAAAGTTAGGCTACCATAAAATCCATTGCAATTTGAAAAAGCGGATTTTCCAATCACTTTCACTGAATTTGAAATAGTCAGGTTGCCACTAAATCCGTTGCAGGAATAAAAAGCATAATCCCCGATCATACAGACCGAGTCAGGAATTATCAGGTTTCCATTAAATCCATAGCAATAATAAAATGCGTAATCACCAATTGATTTTACGGATCCGGGAATGACAAGGTTGCCAGTCAATTTTGAGCAATAGGCAAAAGCACTATTACCAATTGAATTTATGGTGGAGGGTAGTTTGAATGATTTGAGATTGCTTTTATTGTTATAATAGGAGTATGTACCTGGTGTACTGAATGCGTAAACAGGTAATTCATTAGCAGGATAAGTGGTCAATGAGTCAGTATAGGTACCCCCTTTTCCAGTATATGACACTATATTGACTCCTGATAAGTCCAGATCGGTAATAGAAACGAGACTGTCACGTATAAGTTTAATATCTCGTGCATCTATAGTGCCGGTCAAAGAAAGAGATGATATAATTGATATGTCAAATGCATTAAGTAAAGCACCCAGAGTCCCGGGTAGTATTACATGAATTTTCTTACTGAATCCAAAGTCCTGCTCTGTTATATTGGTAAACGCTGACCAATAGGTTGCAGATTGGTAAGCTGCTGTTGATCCTGTCGGAACGATCAGTTGAACGGCTGATTTATTTACCTGGTCAAAAGTGTAAGAGCCTATTGACACTGGTTGTGTATGGACTGATACTATTTTGGTCAATCCAGTACAGGAACTAAATGCCCAATCATAAATGGATATTATACTTGGAGGGATAATTAATTCCGTGATACCAGAACATCCACTAAAAGTGTTCCAATTGATAGTTGTCATAGATTTAGGAAACGATAGACTTCCTGATAATCCACTACATTTACCAAAAGCATTTTGCCCAATTTGGGTTACAAAATCAGGGATTGTCAGATTGCCGGATAAATTTTTACAATTGTAGAACGCATTATCACCAATAGATTCGATAGAGTTAGGCATAATCAGGTTGCCGGTTAATCCGGTACATCCCTGAAATGCATTACTACCTATCGTTTTAACTGCGTTTCCAATTTTAAGATATCCATTAAATCCACTACAATAACTGAAAGTGCCAGGTTCAATATTGGTTATGAAATCAGGTATGATCAGATTTCCAGTAAATCCCGAACACCAGTTGAAAGCAGAACTGCCGATATATGTGACTGATTCGGGAATAGTCAAATTGCCCGATATTTTGTTACATCCATTAAAAGCATAGGCTCCAATTTGTTTAACCGAAGCGGGTATAATTAAATTTCCGTTAAGCCCCTTACATTGCTCAAAACAATAATCCCCTATTGAAGTTACCGAACCGGGTAGAGTAAGGTTTCCTGTAAATCCTGAGCAATACGAAAAAGCACCATTTCCGATTGTTATGAGAGAATTTGGTAGATTTAAATTGCCTTTAAGTTTAGTACAATGATTAAAGGCGTAATTGCCTATTGTCTTTACAGAAGACGAGAAAATTAAATTGTCTGATAGTCCACTACACATTGAGAATGCATAATCTCCGATACTTGTGACAGCATTGGGTATTACTAAACTGCCAGATAGACCGGTACAATCTGAAAAAGCATAATTCCCAATTGTATGAACAGAATCGGGGATTATTAAACTACCGGTCAGTCCTTTACAGTATGCAAAAGCGTAATCCCCGATTGAAGTAATTGAAAGGGGAAGTTTTATAGTCTGGAGATAAGTATTGCCGTTTTGATAAGAATCAACTTTTCGAAAAGAATATATTGGCATTTCGTTTACCGGATATGTGGTCTGGATATTTGTATTTGTACCCAGTGTTCCCGTATAAGCTGATATATTCACCCCTGACAGATCCATATTAGCCAATACAGTCATGCTGTCCCGCATGAACCTTACATCCCGCGCATCAATAGTACCTGTTACTGTGAGATCGGTAATTGTTGCAGCTTCAGTATATGAAAGTGAGTCTTTTAATGTCCCTGCTGTGGTCAGATGGATAGTTTTGGGTTGGGGTATATTTGCAAAAAAGTCTGACCAATAGGTTGCCGATTGATAGGCCAGTTCTGAACCAGAAGGAACAATAAGTTGGCAGCTTGTTTTATTTACCTGATCAAAGGTACTGCCATAAATTGTTGGAGGTACAGGATTATTGTCTGTTATTTTCTTCAATCCGGTGCATGAAGCAAAAGCCCAATCTGATATAGTAGCTAAACTTTTGGGCAAAAGTAAGTCAGTAAATCCGGTGCAATTAAAGAAAGCCTTATTTCCAATCGAAATCACAGAATCCGGAATTACTAAGCTTCCTGTGAGTCCGTTGCACTTATAGAATGCATTATTGCCAATTGAAGTCACTGAGTTTGGTATCGTTAAATTTCCAGTTAATCCATAGCATCCGGCGAAAACGCCATTGTTTATCGATGCCACAGATTTTGAAATTGTTAAACTACCCATTAGCCCGCCACAATAGAAAAAAGCGCTATCTCCGATTGAGATTACCGAATTAGGAATGGTTAAGCTACCTTTTAGCCCTTTACAATAGAAAAATGAGCTCTTCCCGATTGAAGTTAAAGAATTGGTAAAGGATAAATTACCCACTAATTCAGGACAGTAATAGAAAGCAAAATCGCCTATTGAAGTTACTGAGTTTGGAATATATAAACTGTCTGTCAGTGTATAGCAATTATAAAAGGCGAAATCTCCAATAGATGTAATTGAAATGGGGAGTTTTATACTTTTTAGTGTGGTTTTTCCTAATGGTGAAACGGGCCTTCTAAAAGAATATTTTGGTATTTCATTGGCGGGATAGATTGTTGTATTAGTTGAATAAGTTCCGTCCGTACCCGTATAGGCAGCAATACACACTCCCGACAAATCCAGGCTTGCCAATACAGTCATACTGTCCCGCATAAACCTTACGTCGCGGGCATCAATGAGCCCGGTTAAGGAAAGATTTGCAATCGTTGCAGCATCAGTATGGGAAAGTGAGTCTTTCAGTGTTCCCGCTGTGGTCAGATGAATAGTTTTGGGTTGGGGTGTTTTTGCAAAAAAGTCTGACCAATAGTTTGCTGATTGATAAGCCAATTCAGAACCTGGAGGGACAATCAGTTGACAGGTGTTTTTATTTACCTGGTAGAAAGTCCAACTATAAATTGTAGGAGGAATCGGATTAGCTATTGTTATCTTTTTCAAACCGCTGCATGATGCAAATGCCATATCTGATATTTCGGATAAACTTTGGGGTAAAAATAATTCAGAGAAGCCGGTACAAAGATAGAAAGCACCAAATCCGATCGTTGTCACGGTGTTCGGAATGATTAAGCTGCCTGTTAGACCTTTACAATCGTAAAAAGCAGAATCCCCAATCGTTGTAACCGAATATGGGATTGTTAGGTTTCCTGTTAGTCCCTCACAGGCACCGAAAGCTCCATTGCCAATTAACTTGACCGAGTCTGGGATTGTGAAGCTTCCACTCAGCCCACTGCACAAAAAGAACGTATAATTCCCTATTTGGGTTATTGAGATAGGTAATTTTACATTTTTGAGGGAGACTTTGCCGGAGTATGTGTACGGATTGCAGAATGAAAAAATGGGCATTTCGTTAGCCGGATAGGTAAATGATTCATTTATAGTGCCTTTTATTCCTGTATAGGCTGTTATATTGACTCCGGACAAATCCAGATTGGCCAACATAGTCATACTGTCCCGCATTAACATCACATCGCGGGCATCAATAGTTCCCGTTACAGTGAGATCGGCAACCGTTTGCTTTTCAGTTGCGGAGAGTAGGCTGCTCAGTGATCCCGCAGTATTCACATTTACTGTTTTGGAAACCTGCCCAAAAGCAACTATTGCCAACAGGGCAAAACCGAAGGAGACGATTGTTTTTTTCATGGCATTTGAATTTTTGTTTAGGTTAAATTGCATGTGCAGAAGGTGATAAAAAACGAGCGTTTTATATTCTGTACACTATATCATTTTACACATTCCACTTTCTGATAATTATTTCCGACTTTTACAATATAAGTCCCTTTAGGTAGGTTGATTGTTTTGATTATTTCCCGGTTATTAATTGTTTTGACCAAAACTCCGGAAAGAGTGAAAACCTCAATGGACTCATTCGTCGCATTTTCGATAATGTTTTGACCATTTGAGCTATAAACTTTGCAGATATCAGTTTTGGTTGTAGTTATACCGGCGGATAAGTCCTGTTCCGTGATATTGGTAAATTCTGACCAGTAAGGTGCTGCCTGATAAGCTGTCCTTGCACCTATGGGAACAATCAGTTGGCAAGTGGATTTGTTTACCTGTTCAAAACTCGAGCTTTTGATTGATGGAGGTAAAGGATTTGCCGACTTGATTTTCTGCAAACCTATGCAACCGCTAAAAGACATGCCTGAAATATATTTAGTGCATTTGGGAAGAATCACCTCTTTAATGGACGGACATTGGTCGCATACAGTGTATGGTATTGTCGTAACAGTTTCAGAAAATTGAACCTTCCCATCCAGTCCGGGGCAATCATAGAATGTGTACCATCCGACAGTTGAAACAGACTCTGGAATAATTAAATCACCGGTAAAGCTTTTACATCCTGAAAAGGAATAATCTTCTAAGTTGGTTACCGAACCGGGAATAGTAATTTTACCGATAAGTCCCTCACAATACTGAAATGCATAGCTCCCGATATAGGTGACTGAATTGGGAATAGACAAAATTCCACTTAATCCTGTACAGTAATTAAACGCCAAATCTTCAATTCGGGTTACAGAATTGGGAATAATCAGGCTGCCGGTCAGACCAGCACACCAGGCAAATGAATTTTTTCCGATGATATTTACCGTTCCCGGAATCTCGTAATTTCCTGTTTTGCCACAAGGATACAGAATGAGCAGAGTTTGATTTTTGTTGAAGAGAACTCCGTTTGTTGCAGTGAAATAGTTATTTCCATCTTCTACAATGAATGCTGTAATACCACTACATAATCCGAAAGGAACGGCATCGATTTGATTAACAGATTTAGGGATAATGATAGTGCCGGTCAAACCGGGACATTCGTAAAAGGCAAGATATCCGATAGATTTGAGATTGCCGGGTAGAGTGAGACTACCTGTTAGTCCGGATTGATAAAAAGCGAATTGTCCGATTGATGTTATTGAAGCAGGGAGTTTGATTGTTTTGAGTGAAGTCTTTTCGTAAAAGGCATATTCAGAAATTTGATTTGCCGGGAAAGATGAAGAGTAAGAGGGGCCGGCATCACCTGAATAGGAAGTGATATTTATCGAACTAATATTCAGATTCGTAAGCATCGTCATATTATCCCTCATAAATTTAAAATCCCGAGCATCAATTGTCCCGGTTACTGTGAGATCGGTTACTGTTGCTTTTTCAGTTGAGGTTAACAAAGTATTGAGGGTGCCGACTGTGGTCACGTTCACGCTTTTTGAAACAGCTCCGTTAGCAATTGCAGCCAATAGAACAAAACAGAGGATAAGGAATAGTTTTTTCATGGCTTTGAATTTTAGATAGGAGTATATTCTACTACTGATAAATTAGTAAAGTGTACAGTATTCTCCTTTAATAGTCAATATGGAAATATTTCGTTTGATCTTTTTCTGACCTCTTTTTGCATGAATGTATAACTCCATTTGTGATGAGAATAGGTTGATGGCCAGATCAACAGGCATCCAATACCTATTGGAATTAATCCGCTATATATGAAGATATCGCCAACTGCTTCATTAGATATTTGAATTGTTTGAAAACCATGATTTGAGGCTCTTTTTTCAGGAGCAGACCTGATAAATAACCCAATTACAGATACTGAAATTCCACTTAATATATTACCTACTCCATATCCATGATACTTATAGTACTTTATATTTGATATATCCGTGATATTCAATGTGTCGCCCTTAATGATGATTCGGGTAAATTCCCCGGTTTTCTGTTCAAAATACATTTTGAAAGGACCACTAAAAGATTGTTTATCATCCATTACTACCTTGATTCTTTTCCCTTCCGGTATATTAATCTTTGCACTCGAGATTTTATTCTTTATGACCAGGTAATTCTTTATCTCATACTGGCAGAACCCTTCAGAGAGAAAAGCTAAGGACATAAAAACGATAAGAATATTGGTTTTCATACATTTGTCGTTTATGACTTGGGTTTTGATGTTCTATGTAATGTGTTGATATACAATGTAAATTCAACGCAAAAGCTCACGACAGAGTAGTCATTGAAAGATGCCAGATTTTTCATTAATCCGAATTCAGAGCGTATAGCCCATTGATCTGGATTAACGCTGAATCCGCATACAAGATTCATTCCCCGGTAAGGCCCTTTATTCTCATTTAACGAAATATCAAGTTTGGTCCCAAATGTGATGTCAAAGTACTTTGGGGCAGTATCTGAGTAAGATGCGCCATATCACTACTTCATCCGCACATATTTTTCCACAAAGTGGAAATAGATCATTCGTCCTTTTTCATCATACGGCCCTGTCTGGATTAAGGTGTCCCCCTTAATCTGTACTGTATATTGGGGCAGTTTACTAAAGTATTTGATCGCATCCGGATAATGGTCGTCCAGGATTTCCACCAGGTTAGAACCTTTCAGTTCATATTTCCCGCAAATGCCGCCATTCTGAGTCTTTCCGTTATAGATGGATTGGTTTACAGCAACGAAATAACCTTTGCTGAACACTTTCCATTGAAAGTCTCCATCTTTTACAGAGAATTGAAACATCAGTGAATCCAGGTGGTAGTATTGGGCATGTACCATTTGCCAGGTTCCTTCGAGAGGCACAGCTTTTTGCTTTCCATAGCTAAGCGTCACAGTTATTGCAACGATAAGCAGGGTAATAAATCGTTTCATAGTTTTAGAATTTAAGTTGTTGTGATTTGTAATCTTCTGGCTTATTTCAGGGAACTGACTTTGTTTTTCTTTTGAGGAAAATTAAAATAGAGGCCAATATTTAGCTGTTTAGTCCCAAATAAAGACTTGTATTTATAATTGACTGGAATTAACGGTATATACTGGATTTGCAATTTGACATATTCCCAACCGCCTCGTACTGTAAAAGACGGTTCAAAAAATAGAATATTCTTGTGTTGAGACAAAAACCAAATTCTGCCATACTCACTTAAGGATGGATCCAGATTAGTTTCTACACTATAAAATCTCAAATAATCAAACTGAGTGCCTACTGCTAAATCAAAACAACTAGAGGTGTATCCAAGTGAAGTTTGGATAAATTGTTTTGAAGCCGATAATCTTGACGTGTAGTTTTGATTAGTATATCCGAAGTCATTTGGTGAATATAGGGGGTATGTGTATGAATGATGTTCACTTATACTTCCCAGTCCGGCGTATGTTTCAAAAACAAATGATTTTTGGAAGGCCTTATAGTACCCGATAGCTCCATTAAATCGCGATTGTTTGCCTCCTGTTGCATCACTGGAGGATGAAAACGTATAATCTGACATTAATGCAAATTGATTCGATATGGAATATGCAATACCGGCATTCAATCCATCAGAACCATCATCCCCAAAGGTAAGCCCTCCCGTCAAACGAAGATCATGCTTTTTCGTAAATAACGGAATTTGCTGGAGACCGGGTGAATAGTAATAATGTGCACAACTGCTCATTATGACGGGCAATATGCAGAGAATAAAAAAAACGCTCTTTTTCATGGCTCAAAGATTGAAGATGCAAGTAAATTTCAATCTGGTATGGCTGTGAAGTCTGAAGGTTGAGAAAACAAAAAACGACATAGAGTCAGCTGCAGCATTCAAGCTTTAGTTGCTTTTCTACGTCGGTTTAATATCTCTTCAATTCATCGCTTGATAAGCGGAATGAATTAATGGATTTTCAATCACATGCACCTGGGTCCTTAGTCCGATATTTAAAGTTGCTGGTTCTTTAGAAAAATAGCCATCGGTGTGGGTTTTGTAGTAGCTATATAAAATAAAACAATCAGACCATTGATGTTGTTTGCTCTATCCGGTTAGTTGCCGACAGAATTTCTTAATCATCTATGGTCTGAGGATGTAAGTCCGGGAAATAATAAGAACGGAATAAATAGATATATTTTTCTGTAGTTAAGGTTTAGGTCAAGGTCAAAGATTATTGTTATAACATCCGGAGTTACATATAGAATAATCATATATAGTACACGACTTGATTCTGAACTGGCATTATAGAAAAAATGAAGTGCACTTCCCCTCTAAATTGTGTGGTCTCCAGGAATTAGGTTCATAAATTGTCCTATGATACTAGCCATTCAGAAGCGCACTTCCCATTCTGTTCATGCGTGGTATTCTATTTCCATACGAAGATACAACATTCTTTCCCCCGAAATCAATACTACCAAAGTAGTATTTTTAGCTCAGACAATTAGTTTTTTGCACCTGGTGGGGGCTTAATGAAGTACCAGATTGTTGTATATTATATGGTGTTGTGATTTGCACTGGTTATTTTCAAAAATGACAGGTGGCTTCAGGACTTGTATATATATTGGACGTAAACTCTTTACTTTTCAGATATAGATCTTTTATGTATTGAATATCATTTAGATATTGTGCCTAATCTTCCGATTGTAACTTTATTTCGAAATGAATGGTCTGTGTATTATTAACCTTAATTTATAGCCGATTGTATTTTGTCTGTTCAAAGGATGGCTATTCTTTCTGATTATTGTTGTTGAACTTATTCTAACCCAAAAAACTGAGAACGTATGAAAACTTCTATTTTAAAGATAGTTATTGTGGTCATATATCTGACAAGTTTATCCTTAAGAGCGGCTGATGTGATATATCTGGGGAAATATGATGATATCACAACTGTAATTGCAAATAAGTCAAGCTATCTGGGAAAAGATGTAGTAGTAATTATTCCACAAGGTTACACTAATCCGTTATCAACCAATTTTACAAGCATCAATACACTGGCCGAAAATACCCGGATAACCTTCAGAGGGGATGGTACAATGCCTGTCTTGAAACTCAGACGGTTAAATCCTCCACCTAACCTGGCTGCACTGACATTTGAAGACCTGACAATTTCAGGGGCAATGAGTGATCCTACCCAAAATTACATCATTAATGTAGCCAGTTCTACTGTACTTATCGATACTATTGCATTTTCTAATTGTAATATCTCGACATTTCGCTCATTGGTCCGTTTTCAAAGTACAGATACGTTGGTACCTCAGAGGGTAAAAAATATTTTTATCACCAATTGTAAAATAAGCAACTTCGCTGATTATGGTGCCATTTATAATAATAAAGTGGGTAGTTATATGGATCGGATTAAAGTGAAGAACTCAACGTTTTATGGATTCGGATTAACTGTGTTTTATTTACAGACGAATACAGGACAGTTGGAGCTGTCAGATTGTACATTTGACAATACAATGTTATTATCTTCCGGAGCAAATATCAGATACCTGATTGATTTAGGTACATCACAGAAGACTCCCGTAACCATTTCAAATTGTATCTTCGGTAAATCGGGGAATCCTTCGGTTTGTATTCGTTCATCCGGAACATTGAATATTGATAATTCATATATCACAACTGACTTTTATGCTGCCGATTCTATGAAAATCTCTGATATAACAGGGGCTTTTACTACTTATCCGGGTGAATCAACGGATATTTTCACAAGTCCGTCTTCATCAACACCCGGAGCGACATTTGTAAATCATGGTATTAACTACAGGATAAAAGATAACAGTTTTGCCGGAGCTAATAGTGCTGGTGATCCCCGGTGGTATATGAATGTCATAGATCCGATTCCCAATTCAGGTTTTGAAAATTGGGAATTGGTATATGCCGATTACGGAAAATTTGTAATGCCTAAAGGTTGGTTTGTAGCTGGGACGGCAGTACAAACATCAGATACACAGTCGGGAAGGTATGCCTTAAGACTTCAAAATAATATTTCCGGCTTATATTACACAGACAGGTCTGGTTTAGCCAATACTGCTCCGCCAGCGGGAGGTGATTGGGGTGCAATGTGTCCGGCTTTTGAAGTGAGTAAAAGGCATACCTCATTGAATGGATATTATAAATTCATTCCTGCAATCACAGGTGATTCCTGCCAGTTTTTTGTCTTCATGTATAAACATGGATTTTTAGAATCACCTGATCCTGAATATCCCTTAATGGGTTACGCTATTAAATGCAAAGAACCTGTTTCAACCTGGGCTCCTTTCTCTATTGATTTAGATTATTTTGATGATACTTCGATTCCTGATAGTGCATGTATTGGGATATTTGCTTATAAAATGTATGACATAAGTACTGGTTATCACTATGAACCTTTGGGTAACTCAATACTATATGTCGATAACTTATCATTTGATGGTTTCCCGGCGACTGAGGTAAATAACATCAGGGATAGGGTGAAAGAGATTACTGTTTATCCAAATCCGTCAACCACAGAATTGTACATTGAAATGCAATTGGCTGATGCACACTATACAATAAGATTGTATGATACCTCCGGCAAGTTTGTCAAAGAAGTGTTTTGTGGCAACAGTGGAGGCAGAAAACAAATGAAAGTAGATATCAGCAATATTCCATCAGGTGCTTATTTACTAATGATTACCACTGATGAAGGGTATTGTTGCAGGAAAATCATGGTGAAAAAGTAGTTGTTTATGAAATCAATACTCCTTTTATTTAGCAGCATCCTTTTGTGTGCATATTTGCAGGCTCAAATACCCGCATTTCCGGGAGCAGAAGGCAGCGGTATGTACACATCCGGGGGAAGAGGAGGGAAAATCTTATATGTTACCTCCCTGGCAGATGATGGCTCGGTAGGGACATTACGCTGGGCATTAAATCAGACTGGTCCCAGGATTATTATGTTTAAAGTGGCAGGAGTAATTCCTTTGACCAACAAGATTCAAATCACGAATGGCAATCTTACCATTGCTGGTCAAAGTGCGCCGGGGGATGGCATTTGTTTGAAAAACTATCCGGTATTGGTATCGGCCAATAATGTTATTATCCGCTTTATGCGTTTCAGGATGGGCGATGAAGCAGCGGCAGTCAATCCTACCTTTGGCTGGGATGGGGCTGATGCGATATGGGGGCGTAATTTGTCTAATGTAATCCTTGATCACTGTTCCATGAGTTGGAGCATAGATGAGTGTGCCTCCTTCTATGATAATAAGAATTTTACTATGCAGTGGTGCATACTGTCTGAGAGCTTGCGTTATTCGTTTCATACAAAAGTTTCACACGGCTATGGTGGTATATGGGGAGGTGCACCTGCCAGCTTTCACCACAATCTCCTGGCTTGCCACGATAGTCGTAATCCCCGTTTTTGTGGAAGCCAGAATACCAATAATCCGTCAATTGAAAAGGTCGATTTCCGAAACAATGTCATCTACAATTGGGGTAATAATTCCGGTTATGGTGGGGAAGGAGGATCTCATAATATCATCAACAATTATTACCGTTCAGGTCCGGCAACAAGGGTAGGAGAGGTCAACTACCGGATTTTTAGCCCCTGGCCTGACGATGGATCCAGTAGCCAACCGGCAGGGGTGTGGGGCGTTTTTCATCTGAGTGGAAATGTGATGAAGAATAGTCCGTTTGTTACTGCTGATAACTGGTTGGGATTTCAGCCGTATTATCTTGGTACAAAACCTCTGTCTGACCTTCAGTTATTTACTCCGTTTCCAATGGCTTATGTAACTACTCAATCTGCGGAAGATGCCTATCTCCGTGTAACATCTTATGCTGGAGCCAGTCTGAAGCGTGATGCGGTCGATTCCAGGATTATAAATAATGTATTGAATGGAACTATTTCCTGTAGTGCTGGAAGCAATGGGAGTACAGGTGGCCTGATCGATTCTCAGAGTGATGTGGGCGGATGGCCTGCCTATAACTTTAACCCTGAAGATGTACCTACTGATACGGATAAAGACGGTATGCCCGATAGTTGGGAAACTGCACATGGTCTTGATCCGAATAATCCGGCAGATGGGCCGTTAATCTCCTCCGGTGAAAGCTACACTAACGTTGAGGTATATCTTAATGAACTGGTAAAACAGATTACTGATTCTCAAATGGCAAATTCTTCTGGAATTGTAAATTCAACTGTAAATTCATTGAGGATTTATCCCAATCCGGTAACAGATGGGGATATTATCTGTATCGCATCGGACGCGCCAATACAACGGGTGCAGATTTTCTCAATTGAAGGTCTTAAAGTTATAGAAGTTAATATCCCGGAAAATGTATCTTCAATTCCAGCCCGGGGATTCAATGCCGGAGTTTATGTTATATTAGTCACTTTGCAAAACGGATTTATTATTCAGAAAATGGTAATCAAAGAGTAGTTGAATTTGTAAATAAAAACGCCCCACAGCCATTACAGCTGCGGGGCGTTTGATCATTACTCTTTTTACAATAGCATCGCCTCATGCAAACTCTTTCCCGGCAAAAAAGGCATTGCATACGGTGTAACCTGACAGGTTTTCAAAACCTGTTAGGTTTCATTACTTTGCCGTACTATCAGTTTCACTCTTTGTTGCAGATGAACTGCTGTCAGTAGAGCTCGTATTGTCAGAGCTTGTGGAAATGCTCGAAACAGCGTTGTTGTAGTTCTGCATCAGCGTTTCTGCCAGATTTTTCCAAATCTCCTGCTTGTTTACAATCGAAGTAGCATGGATCCATTCGTAATAGTTATTGATGGCATCCGTCAGATCTTCACGCATACCCGTAGCCGACTTGGTAACATTGATGTCTTTCTGGTCGGAGTCACGGTCAACGTATTGGTCTACAAATGATTGTTGCAGCTCCTCCACTTTTGATTTCCAACTGGATAGATTAATGGCATTGAGAGCATCAGTGTACTTTTGCTCTCTAAGCTTTGCCAAAAAAGTGTTGATCACACCAGTCTGTTCGCTGATAATGGTTTTAGTCAGACTTCTACCGAAACTGGTGAATACCGGATAGAGCAGGTTTGCTGCATCCCGTTCAGCCTGAATCGGTGATTTAGTCAGGTTATAGACTATGCCCTTGAAGCCTGAAATAATTCGGCTACGCTCTGCTGAAATCGCTGTAAGCGATTGGTTCTGCGAGCTGTAACGGCTCCTGGCGATGGCAAGTGTGAATAAGGCATCCTGATTCACTAACTCCTCAAATACAGCACCTTGCTGTGCCTCGGGGATTCCTGACTTGCGCACTGCGCCAATCAGATTGATGGATAACGTTGACAATTTACGAATTGTCAGTTTTGAAGTAGAAAAATTTCTCATACAAAAATAGTTTAATTAATACTTGAGATATAACTCACGGAAAAAATTGAGTTGACGACGTATTCTACAGGAGGAACAGATAATCATTCGGCCAACAGATAGGTTTAATAAATTCCACCGGAAATTGATCGACCAACGGATTGGTTTGACAAAACCCAACGTAAAATGCTCTGACTAACGGGTCGGTTTCGCTAATTTCACCGGAAATTGATTGACCAACGGATTGGTTTGACAAATTCCAGCGTAAATTGCTCCGACCAATGGGTCGGTTTGGCTAATTCCACCGGAAAATGATCGACCAACAGATTGGTTTTGCAAATTCCATCGTGAATTGTTCCGACCAACGGGTAGGTTTTATTAAATGCACTGTTTTTTAATCCAACCGAAAGAATGTTTGTGTCAGGTAGCAGTATAAAACACCCGTATATAAATATCGAATAGCCCAAACCGCCATTGAATTACAAACTGTTGCTTATCAGTTGTCTTTGTAAAGCACTTGCATCAGGCCGGGCATGCAATAGCTTTACATCTTCCCGCAAAAAAATTTCAAAGAACGCCATTATCTCATTGCATATACGACTTAATAAATGATTCAGCAGCTTTTGCAATTTGATAATTAATGTTGATTGATTAACCGTGTCAATTCAACCCTTAGCCCTCATTCTGTAAACAGTGTTGAAGACTATATTGCAAAGGTAAGCAGATTATTTTATTTAGAAAACAATTGAATGTGAAATTAACAACTAAAATTTTACATTTCTGCTTTTTATCGTGTATGTGTATTTAATAGGTTGAAAAACAGTGTAATAAGGTGTTCGTTGTTGTGGCGTAGTATCTCGGGTATTGATGGGGGCAATGAGAATAGTAAGATGATGATGAGTTTTTTGTTGAGAATTATACCTTTAGGGACGAGCTGATAAATGTGGCGGTATTTGATATTGAGTCTAAATAATGCGGGTTTTGGTATAAAGCAAAATGTGAGAGATTGAAAGATTTAAAAGAGGAATAATAATGAATTAATAGAGAATAGTGGAGGCAAAGTGTAAAAATGTAAGAATATTAAGTGGTGGGTGAGGTGTGGCTGTATAAATATTGAGGGTGGCTTTTTTCGAACGGGTCGCTCATAGAGACCCGTTCGATACGATGCTGAAGGTCTGTTATTCAAAACCTGACAGGTCTCAAAGACCTGTCAGGTTTTCCAGCTACATCATCGAAGTACGATTGATTAAATAGACTTACCACCGCAACCCGCAAACCTGTCAGCGTGCTTGCACCTGACAGCGTTAGAAAAAAATTAAACGCTGACAGGTCTATCGACGCTGTCAGGTTGTGGGAAACGAATCGGAGTGCGATTTAATATCGCACCCCGAATAATAAGATCGTTTGATTCCCCTCCCTTTTCCGATGAGCGAAAGGGAGGGGAGCGTCTTAAAGAGGGTGTCCCAAAAGTCAATTCTGACAAAATTGAACTTACAAAATGATAGTTGAATCGTTCTTGCCGCCCCTAATTGGCTCCGCCGATCTACGATTCCCCTAAAGGGGACTTTGAAGAGTGGTATTTCGGAGCTAATTTGCACTTCAGAACTTTAGGGCTTGGGGCAATTCATACTTACAATTTGTAACTTTTTAAATAGCCTATTTCTCTTTTGGGACACCCTCTTTGTTATCATCAATTCAGTTACTTTGAATCTATTTTCTTTGAAAATTCCTTACTGTTCTTTTTCAATGCTGTTTGTAAACATGAGTACTCCCAGTTGTTCTGTGGGTATTTCTTTGGTCTGGAAATTAAACCACCAATTGCTAATGGAACTATTCCCACACCCAGCGTGGAATAAGCTATGGCGTCTGCTGGGATAATTTCCAAATGCGAATCTGATTTATTTGAAGATAACAACCCTAACAATCCTATCGAAGA
The DNA here is from genome assembly GCF_022808675.1 of Parabacteroides sp. FAFU027. Classification (NCBI taxonomy): domain Bacteria; kingdom Pseudomonadati; phylum Bacteroidota; class Bacteroidia; order Bacteroidales; family Tannerellaceae; genus Parabacteroides; species Parabacteroides sp. FAFU027. The sequence continues at coordinate 2,496 of NZ_JAKZKV010000007.1, read as the reverse complement.
ATAAATAGCTCCTAGAGCTATTAGGGTAATACTTGCATCCTGACGTGAATTATAACTGATGTATGTTATTTCACTTGTAAGGAGTGTGTCTCCCTTAATGATTATACCGGCTAACTCCCCGGTTTCCTGATTCAGGTCAAGGTGAAATCTCCCCTTGTGTGATTCCATGTCGGCCATTACGACTTTAATTTTCTTTCCTTCGGGGATTACAGTCCAGGCTTTGCTGGTTTTACTCTTTATAACCAGATAATTCTTTAGCTCATTTTGGCTAAAGGAAGGTGATATAATCGCGAGAAGGAATAGTGTAGTTACAATGATTGTCTTCATTTGAATGATTGTTTAAGGTAGGATGGGGGTGAAGCAAAAAACAGATAGACCGAAAGCTTATTAGCTTTGTAGCAGATACAGAAACTACCGGCGCAGCTCCTGCAAAAACCCTTTTCTATAAAACCCTTCTTTATATAGCAGGTTTATCGCGCCGGTAGTAATGTGGAAAAACCTGACAGGTCTCAAAGACCTGTCAGGTTTAGTTTTAATTTACCAGATTAATTATCTGGGTGTGTAAATTACTTTTCCGTTAATCACATTGTCATCGAGTGTCAGTCGGTAGAAGAGTATGCTGCCCGGGATAATATTCGCAGCAGGTACATATTCTATCTTGTACAGCTCGTTGGCTTTGATCTGTGCATCGTAGATAGTAGCTACTTTCAGACCACTTGCATCAAATAGCTCGATCCTTGCCCGTGTATCTTTCGTCCATTGCAGATCGAAGTAGAGTCGGTCTTTGAATGGATTTGGATATGCCTTAAACATGTTTTCAGGGGCTGACTCGGAAGTCAGGTCTTGTTGCATGTCGGTAGTGGCGGATTTAGAGATGGTCGTACATTTTCCTCCTCCTGCAACATACACATTACTACCTGTATTTACAGCTTGAAGTTTTGTTGTTGAGCTTGCTTTATCCCAGTTACTAGAGAACCAAACACCTCCAGCTTTACGATAAAGTGTTATTGCTATTTCTTGGTCACAAGCATTCTGGAATGCTACCATTTGGAATGTTGCTCCACCTTCAATAGCTACTGTAGACAAATCTGAAAGCTGTTCTACCAAATTAGCTTTAGCACTGAACGTACCAGTTGCGGTAGGTGTACCTACATTCAATAGCGCAATTGCATTTGTCGTAATTATGTATGTATGCATTTTTGAATCAAGAATGCCATCTTTCGTATAATAACTACGAACTAATATTGTTACCTTTCCTTTCGGATTCGTACCGGATTTTGTATATTGAATATCAAATTCATAATCAGTATTCAATCCTTTAGCTCCGCTAATATAACCCGAAGAGTTAGAGTTTAGCATACTACTACCACCAGTAATATATCCACCAGTTACAGGTTTTGAAACCGTAACAATTGATTGTGATAATGCGTCACCCGGATTATTTGTATATGCCCCGGTTACTTTAATCGCAATTTGGAAACTGGCAGCATTTGCTGAACCGATATTCAACTGAACAATTGCACTAGCAGCACCAACACTTCCATCTGTTACATCAATCAGTCCAACTGGTAAATTCTGCGCACTTGGTATAGCTGTATAAGTGGTACCATTGACAATGTAGAATGAAACCTTAGCACCACGAACGTCACCTTTACCTTTAAGTGAACAAGTATCTTGAATCACAGCTGTCATCGTTAATGTTGCAGTACTGGTATTTGTTCCGGTAGTCCAAGCAAAACCATCACCGGTATAAAAACCAGTTGCATTGTATGGAGTTGCAGTTCTTGGATCAACCGTTAGTTTTGGACTACCAACTTCACTTCCTGAGTAATTTGGATTTGATGAAATGAAATTACATTTGACATCATAAGTTGCAGGTAAGTTTTTAACTTGGACAATCATCATAGCCTGTACTGAACCATCAGTAACTCCTGGGATAGGTACAACACTTGCACTGCCATATTCTTTATCACCAATCATGAATTTAACTTCACCTGTTAATGGACTACCAGTATTTAGAGGTTTAATCTGGGCAGTCAGAGTTAAATAATCCATATACCTTACCCTTTCGGCACTTGTACTAAGTAATGTTGTGGTTGTCGCTTGTGTAATTTTTGCAGTGGCAGTTGCTGTTGTATTAAGCAATTTATAGTTCGTGGCAATAGCCCCGCTTATAGAAATTCCATATACAGTTACAGCTTTGTTAGTGCCTACTTCTGAACCGTCTAATGGACCAACACCATCAGGATCATCAAAAGACGCAGAAGTATAGCTTGCTTCAACATTATCGCCTGAAACTTTGTCCGTTGTTAAATGTACAACTACTGTTGTATTACCATCGTAGGTTTTATCATCGGCTGTTGCTGATACAGTGAGATCACGTTGTGTTATGTTGGCAGTCGTTGTGTTTACCGAAGTCAGACTGTAATTGCTTGCGTCAGTACCGGTCAGGGTTGCACCAGTTAAGGTTACGACTTTGTCAACGCCCCAGTTTTT